>CAZARS010000043.1:0-21501 GCA_964487625.1 uncultured Desulfobacca sp. | reverse complement strand
TATCGGCCCAGCGGCCTCGCCTCCCTGAGCAGAGGCCAGCCGCCTCGAGCCTCGATAAAGCCATTAATTTGTGCCAGGCTGCTTAAGTTGGCCGGCATGGTCATGACGACCTGTCGATCGTGCCAAAATTCCTGGACGACCAGGCCCCGATCCAGCCGATCTGGCAGCCATTCCGGGCAGACTCGCTGGGCACCCCCCCTAAAGAGCCAGGCTGCCAACGCTGCCCCAGCAAGATTTTGATCCTGATTGATTCTGACTCGCAGCGTGGGGCTTTCCTACTTTAGGTTCTAGCGCTCTAACAAATACCCTCTTAACTGCCAGGCTGCTTGCTGTCCATCGGTGGCGAGATCATGCTGCCAGCAACCTGCAGTCGTCCCAAGCATGCTTGTTTCTGCAGTTCGCCGTCGGCAGACTAAGGGAAATCCCACTAGTTGGTTAAAAGCAGGTTCGGCCAACCGGCCCAATGCCGCGGCAATGCCTCGCTCTGGGCGACCGCGGTTAGCGCCTCCGCCACGTCCTTCGTCTCCCCCATCACCCTGCACCACCGGGCCCCTGCGAGATCACCATCTCCGGCCTGCCGATAAGATATGGATAGTCTGATCTACGGCCAATCTGGCTTTAGGGTAGGGGAAGATGCCTGCTTTGTCAATACCAAGGGGGTGCAGACAGGCTGCCAGCAACTCCCGGAGACAGCCGGCCCGGATGCCGGTTTCCGGGAAAATTTTTATTCTTGTCTTACTAATGGCCATCCGGAAACCACAGAAAGCAGCGGATGTGACCTACAAGGTGGCAATAACAAGCCTTTCTGGCGGGGCGTTTCGCGAAACGCCCCGCAAGGTCTATTCGTAATTCGATGCCTTTCCAGATGAAAACTATCTGACCTTTGGCACCCGCAGGAAGTTTGGAAGAATCCTGAGACTCTACCAGCAACCATTCCCAGAACCCTTTGAACCGGGGATATTGCATTTTTTTTCACAAGGGAGTTGACAAAGTGGCTGCCGCAACATACAATCTTTTTTTACTTTCCCATGATGCAGAGGTTTACCCTATCCCCCCAGTAGGGGTAAAAATACGTTTATTAAAGGAAAACAAGGATTATGAAGAAGCATTATCTGTTGGCCCCCGGGCCGACGCCTGTTCCCCCCGAAACTCTATTAGCCATGGCGACCCCCATCATTCACCACCGGTCCCCGCAGTTTGCCGAAGTGGTGGCGGAATGCCGCGAAGGTCTGAAATATCTCTTTCAGACCAAACAGGAAGTCCTGATCCTGGCCTCCACCGGCACCGGGGCCATGGAAGGAGCCATTACCAACACCCTGAGCCCGGGCGACACCGCTTTGGTAGTGCGGGGTGGCAAGTTCGGCGAACGCTGGGGTGAAATCTGCCAGGCCTATGGTATCAACGTGGATGCCATCGATGTGGAGTGGGGCCGGACTGTCAAGGTGGAAGACATCGCCGCCAAGTTAAAGGCCAATCCCAACATCAAAGCCGTCTGCATCCAGGCCCATGAGACCTCCACCGGCGTCTGCCACCCGGTCAAAGAGATCGCCGAGCTGACCCGCACTTTGCCGGGCACTCTCCTTATCGTGGATGCCATCAGCGCCTTGGGTGCATTTGAGTTGCCCATGGATGCATGGGGTGTTGATATCATGGTGGCTGGCTCCCAAAAAGCCATGATGCTGCCGCCGGGGCTGGCCTTTGCCTGCCTCAGCGACAAGGCCTGGGAGTTCACCAAGACGGCCAAGTGTCCGAAATTTTATTTTGATTTCTCCAAGGAACTGAAGAACATCCAGAAGAACACCGGGGCATACACCTCGGCCGTTTCCCTGGTCATGGGGCTCCGGGATGTGCTGCGTTACTTTAAGGAGACCGGTCTGGAGAAAATCTTTGCCGAGCATAAGCTCATGTCCAAGGCCACCAAGGCGGCAGTCCAGGCCTTGGGGTTGGAGCTGTTCAGCAAAGAGGGTGCCTCCGATGCCCTTACTGCGGTTTTGGCCCCGGCTGGCGTCAACGGTCAGGACGTGGTCAAACTGCTCCGGGAAAAATACGGCATCATGATCGCCGGTGGCCAAGCCGAAGCCAAAGGCAAAATCTTCCGTATTGCCCATATGGGGTATATCGGGAACTTCGATATCATCATGATCATCGCCGCCTTGGAAGTGGTCCTGAATGAGCTGGGGTACAAAGCCCCCTATGGTGCCGGCGTGAAGGCTGCGGAAGAAGTCTTGTTCGGGGGGGCATAAACCATGAAGGTCCTGATCAGCGATAACTTACACCCAGCCGGGGTAGCCATCTTTGAGGCCGCCCCCAATATCGAAGTGATCAATAAACCGGGCATGCCGCCGGAAGAGTTCCTGGAAATGGTCCGGGATGTGGACGGTCTGGTTATCCGTAGTGCCACGAAAGTCACCGCCAAGGTCCTGGAAGTGGCCACCCGTCTCAAGGTCGTCGGCCGGGCCGGCACTGGTTTGGATAACGTGGATATTCCCGAGGCCACCCGCCGGGGGATTGTGGTCATGAATACTCCCGGGGGCAACACCATCACCACAGCGGAACATGCCATTTCTATGATGCTGGCCTTGGCCCGCAACATCCCTCAGGCCGCTCATTCCATGCGGGAAGGCCGGTGGGAAAAGAAACGTTTCCAGGGCGTGGAAGTCTATAACAAAACCTTGGGGATCATCGGTCTGGGACGCATCGGCACCGTCGTGGCCAGCCGGGCCCAGGGCCTGAAAATGCGCATCTTGGGCTATGACCCCTATGTGAAAAAGGAAATGGTGACTTCCTGCGGCGTCGAAGTGGTCTCCTTGGACGAGCTATTTGCCCGCTCCGATTTCATCACCCTGCATACCCCCAAAACCAAGGACACGACCCACCTCATCAACCGGGAAGCCTTTAAGAAAATGAAGCGGGGCGTCATGATCATCAACTGCGCCCGAGGCGGCCTGATTGATGAAGATGCCTTGAAGGACGCCATAGAAGAAGGCATCGTAGCCGGCGCGGCTCTGGACGTCTTCGAAAAGGAACCGCCGGTGGGCTCCCCCTTGCTCCTCATGGGCAATGTCATCTGCACGCCCCATCTGGGCGCCTCCACTGAAGAGGCCCAGAAGAACGTGGCCGTGGCCGTGGCCGAACAGATGGTGGATTATCTGCTCAACGGCACGGTGAAGAATGCGGTGAATGCGCCGTCGGTGAGCGGTGAACTGTTGAATCAGCTCCGGCCCTTCCTCACCCTGGCCGAGGCCTTGGGCGCCTTCCAGACTCAGATTGCCGAGGGTCCCATTGACAGCGTGAACATCGAATACATCGGCGAAATCTCCAAACTGGATACCACGCCGCTGTTCCACTCCATCATGAAGGGTCTGCTTTACCCCATGATGCGGGACGATGTCAATTACGTCAATGCCCCCGCTCTGGCCAAGGCTCGGGGGATTCACATCACCGAAACCAAGGTGGAATCTGCCGAAGATTTCACCACCCAACTGCGCCTCACCGTCCGGGCCGGCAAGAAGGAAAACCTCCTGGCTGGGACGGTCTTTGGCCGTTACGAACCCCGTATCGTGCGGATCAACGCCTTCCGGTTGGAAGCGATCCCCCAGGGCCACATGCTCTTCATCTATAACACAGACCGGCCCGGGGTCATCGGCGCCATCGGCACCACCATCGGCAAACACAACATCAACATCGCCCGCATGACCGTGGGTCAGGAAAAGGAACGGGGCCAGAACATCATCCTCCTGACTACTGACACACCGGTCACCCCGGAATGCTTGGCCGAAGTGCGGGCCCTGCCCCACGTGGCCTCGGCGGTACCCCTGGAATTGTAAAACCTCCGGCCTGATGGTCTAACCCTTACCCACTCCCTCTCCCCCCAACGGTGGGGAGAGGGAACATAAGCCCTCATGTCCAGCAGAAGGAGTTTGGGGAAAGGTTGAGCCGCCGGGCCGGGAGCGTGACCCGCAGGGACTATTGGAGGCTCCTGCGAGGAGAGGTGAGACCAACCATGACCGAACCTGAGGATAAAGGCTTTACGGTTCACGATCGCCGTTTTCATCAGCAATCTGAGGAAGAAAAAGAACGCCAGCGTCAGGCAGCCCAGGAGCGGGAAGCTGCCAAAGCCGCCTATGACTCTGAGGCCACCAAGGCCGCGGCCGAAGCTCAGAGCGGCAGCGAAGGGCCGTTGCCGGAAATCACCTTTGCCTCGTTCATCATGTCTTTGGGCACCTCGGTCTTTTTCCATTTAGGCGACCTGCCCCATCCCGAGACCGGCCAGGCAGAAAAAAATCTGCCCATGGCCAAGCAGACCATCGATCTGCTGGGGCTGTTGCGGGAAAAGACCAAAAATAATCTGACCCCAGAGGAAGAAAATATCTTTGATCACCTCCTTTACGACCTGCGGATGCGCTATGTCAAAGAGGTGACCAAAGCGAGCTGATGATGTCGGGGCTGACTCTCAGGTGTCCGGCCAAGGTGAACCTCTATCTCAAAGTGGTGGGCCGCCGGCCGGACGGTTACCATGACCTGCTCACCATCATGCAGCCCCTGACGTTGGCCGATACATTAACCTTAACCCTGCGTGCGGCCGATATTATCTGTGAATGTCGCGGGGCTGACCTGCCCCAGGACGAAGGCAACCTGGCGGTTCGGGCCGCCCGGGCTTTCCAACAGGCCACCGGCGAAAGCTTCGGTGTGCACTTGCAGATGGTCAAACACATCCCCGTGGCCGCTGGGTTGGGGGGCGGCAGTAGTAATGCTGCGGGAGTGTTGCGCGGTTTAAACCAATTGCGCGGCCAGCCCCTGAGCCCGACCGAGTTGGCGGCTGTAGCCCGGCAATTGGGCGCGGATGTCCCCTTTTTTCTCCTGGAGGGACCGGCCTTGGGACAAGGAATCGGCGATCTCCTCACCCCCATCACGCTGCCGGCGTGGTGGTATGTCCTCCTCAATCCCGGTTTTGCCGTTTCCACCGGCCAGGTCTACGCAAGACTGCGGCCACCCTTCACCGCCCCGGAGGCGGCTCAGGTATTGGCCAGGCTCCACGATCCTCCTGATTGCTGGCTCCACAACGACCTGGAGAGCGTCACCTTGGCGCAGCATCCAGAGCTGGTCGCCCTCAAAGCAGCCCTACGGCAAGAGGGGGCTTTGGGGGTTCTCATGAGTGGCAGCGGCCCCACCGTTTTTGGCATCTTTCCCGATGAAATTACGGCGCGTCAAGCCGGCTCCAGGCTGCAGGCCCGCACCGGCGTCTGGACCGCAGTTACCCAGGGGGTAGCCTAATGGCTTATAAATGCATGGAAAGTTTCCATAGACAGTCAGGTGGAAGAAGCCTCAAGATTTTTGCCGGTAATGCCAACCGCCCCTTGGCCGAAAAAATCTGTGCCTATCTCCAAATTCCCCTGGGTGAAGCCAAAGTGAGCCGCTTTTCTGACGGCGAAATTAGTGTGGAGATCAGGGAAAACGTCCGAGGCCGGGATGTTTATGTCATTCAACCTACCTGTCGGCCGGTCAATGAAAACCTCATGGAACTCCTCATCATCATAGATGCCTTGAAGCGGGCTTCCGCGGGGTGTATCACGGCCGTCGTCCCCTATTATGCCTATGCCCGCCAAGATGCCAAGATAGCTCCCCGCATGCCCATTGCGGCCAAACTGGTGGCCGACCTATTGTCCGCGGCCGGGGCCCATCGCCTCCTCACCATGGACCTGCACGCCGGGCAGATTCAGGGCTTCTTCGATATCCCTGTGGATCATCTCTATGCCAAACCGATCCTGTTGGAGTATATTCAAAAAAATTTTTCCCCGGACCTAGCCATTGTCTCGCCGGATACCGGCGGCGTGGAGCGAGCCCGCGGCTTTGCCCGGCACCTGAAAGGGACTTTGGCCATCATCGACAAACAGCGAGAGGGCGCCGTCGTTTCGGGTATGACCCTGATCGGCAATGTTTGGGGCAAAGAGGCGGTTATCATCGATGATATGGTGAATACCGGTGCCACCCTCAGCATGGCCGCTGAAATTCTGATGCGCCATGGCGCGCGGGCCGTCCATGCCTGTGTGACCCACCCGGTCCTGGCCGGGGATTCCGTGATGACCATCAAAAATTCCCTCTTGCGGAGCCTGATCACCACGGATACCATCCCCCTCTCTCCCGAGGCTGCCGCCTGTGGCAAGATCGTGGTGCTCTCCGTAGCTCCCCTGCTGGGTGAAGCCATCCGACGCATCCATCAACAGGATTCGGTCAGCTCTCTTTTTGTCTGAGTGGCCCGCTTTTTTTCGCCACCGACCGTTTCCCCCGAGCAAGTTCTCTGATACAACTACTTTAGGGGGAAGGCCAGGAGCCTGGGCAATAGCCCCCTCTCACTCCTCTCAAACCGTTGGCAGTTTTTCTCCTTGGTGGTGATTATCTGGCCCTATGGCCATGGTCTTTTCTGCCGATGCGGCGGATTCCCTTCACCATAAGGTTCCGGTGCTCTTGGGCGGTCACCTGGCCAGCTTGTTGTTATCTGGAGAGTCTTCAGCCCCCTCTTCCTGACGCGCAGGGAGAGGGATAAGACGAGGGAAATAATTAATAATTACCTTAAATTATATCACTAATGTCCGGCAACGTTTTGGCATCGGGTTGAAGTCGCCTTCGTATCCCTCATCTAGGTCTCATTTTGTCATCCTGAGGGAACAAAGCGACCGAAGAAGCTTAGATCCTTCGCGTCGCTTAGGATGACAAGAGAAAAGAAGCCATGGCTGCAAGGCTTTTTTGACTTTTGCTGTCTTTTTTCAGCTCTGCCAGAAGCCTGTCGGCCACTCATGATATTGTATTTTGATTATCATTGGCTTGGCGTGCTCCCATGCAACCAGGCTCGTTGCCGGATGGACAATAACTAGCCAATTGCGGGCAACTTGGAATAACTTGAGCGGGCAACTAGCTGCGGAAATGTAACACCAAGACTTCGTGAGGGTATCTAACGGTGCATATAATCATCGGCTTGGGCAATCCAGGCTTAAAATATAAGTTTCATCGGCATAATATCGGTTTTCAGGTGGTGGACCGGCTGGCCAGCCACTGGGGGATTCCCCTCCAACGGAAATCCTGTTCTTGCCATTGGGGTCAAGGGCGGTTTGCCGGTCAGCAGGTGGTCTTGGCTCAACCCGATACGTTCATGAATCTGAGTGGCCGGGGCGTGTTTCGTCTCATGGCTTATTTTGAGGCCAGTGCGGCTGACCTGCTCATCATCCACGACGATCTGGATCTGCCTCTAGGGAGGCTGAAATTTGTGGCCCGGGGTGGGGCCGGTGGCCATCGGGGCATTGCCTCCATCATTCAGACGCTCCATACCAATGAATTCGTGCGCCTGAAAATCGGGATAGGCCGCCCGCAATATGGCGAAACAGTTGAATATTTCGTTCTCAGCCCTTTTTATCCAGGAGAGATTGAACAGGTCGAGGCCATTCTGGACCGGGCCGTCTCGGCAGTGGAAGCGTATGTCGTGGCGGGATTAAGCCGGGCCATGAGCCTCTTCCATGGCTCCGCGGTCCATTCAGAAGAACGGCGGGCAGTCTAACTTGCCTAACTTGCCTGGCTGGTTCCATATATCAGCCTTTGCCCGCGGTCAACTGCTTAAGCCGCCATGGTGCGGGAAGAGAGATGTAATGATTGTAGGAGCCGGGCCTGGCGGTGACAAGCCCCATGCCCCCGACCGCCGTTACTCTCTGGTTGCACAGCTAACAGGAGATACAGCCCATGTCCTCTGAGCGCAATGGTGATGAAGAACGGGAGCGCCTGAGCTGGCGAGAGATTGATCGCCTGCGGGACGGTTCTCGCCACCGCCGGCGTGAACCTCGGGCCGCCGATCGGCGGCCGGCCCAACAAGAAAAAATCCGACGGGAAGCCTTGAAGCAGGCTGAAGCCCTGTTCGCCAAGAAACAACAGCGGCCGGAATACCGCAAAGCCCTGGCCGCCCTCGAGGCCCAACGGTCGACCCCTGGCTTTCAGAGCGCTGCCAGAAATTTCTTGGCAGAATTTGCCCAACCCGAGGATTGGCGGGGGCTTATGCTTTTCCTAGATTATGATGATCCTGAGGTGGTGGTGGCTGTCCTCGACAAACTGCGGGAGCTCCTGCCCACCGCCAGTCTCGTGGAAGTACAGGGTCTGAAAGGTAAATTGCGAACCCTGTCTTTGACCTCCCGGTCCCCTGCCATCAAAGCCCAGGCGGCCGCCTTATTGGCCAGCTTATAAGGTCCGGCGGCATGTCCGGCAAAGTGCCGGGCAAGGGAAGTGGCCAGCCAATGCCAAGGTGCAAGCCAAATTATTTTCCCCTCACCCTAACTCTCCGCCCCCGCCGGCCTGAGGAAAGGTATTGAGGAATATATAACCATTTGAGTGCATTTCGGCAAAAGACCGCGCGTCGACTTGGTTCGCTCCCAAGCCAAACTGTGCCCTTATCAATCTGCTGAATGGAGATGATGGTATGAAGTGCTCCCCCCTTGTCCTCTTAATGGTGTTGCTCCTTGGGCTGCCGGCCTGTGGCCAAATCTTGTATCCACGCCTGGAATCTCAGATGTGGAGCAGCTACTTTAGCCTCCAGGAGCTGTCCCCCGGGATGACCAAGGAAGAGGTTATCCGGAGGATGGGCCCACCCCGGGTTACCGAAGAAGGGGGCAAGACTGGCATGACCGTATTGATGTACCAGACGCACACCATGGATCTGGAAGGGAGTGAGACCATCCGGGGCGGCTTAACGCCGTTGGTCTTTCAGAATGATCGTCTGGTGGGCATCGGCCAACGGGCTTACAATCGGGCCATGTCCTTTCCCATGCGAGATGCCAACACCATGCCCTATGTGCTTCCCCGCTAAGCCTCAGCCGACCTGGCCAGCCAATTGGCCGCAGGCTGCGCTGATATCGGCCCCCCGGCTTTCCCGGATCAGGGTGGTGTAATGGGCCTGGATGAGGATCTCCTGAAAGGTTAGGACGGTCTCCCGCTCAGGGGCCTCGAAGGGCAGATCAGGATGGGGATTGAAGGTGATGAGGTTAATCTTGGCCCGCTGACCGCGCAGCAAGCGGGCCAGGGCCCGGGCGTGCTCCGGCTGGTCATTTACCCCTTTGAGGAGCACATAGGAAAACGTGATGCGCCGGTGCGGTGGCAGGGGAAAAGCCCGACAGGCGGCCAAGACCTGCTCCAAAGAATATTGGCGGGCGATGGGCATGAGCGAGGCCCGCAGATCATCGGTGGGAGCGTTGAGGGATACCGCCAGATTGACCTGCACGGCCTGGCCCAGGGCCGGGATCAGGGGTGCCAGCCCGACGGTGGAAACCGTCACCCGCCGGCTGGAGAAATTCAGCCCCCAGGAGGCCAGGATAATGGTGAGCGCCTTCACCAAGTTGGCAAAATTCGCCAAAGGCTCCCCCATCCCCATGAACACCAGGTTCGTAATGGCCGGCTTGGCCGGTATCAGGCGCCGCACGGCCAGGATCTGATTGACGATTTCCGCTGGCCGTAACTGCCGCCGGAATCCTCGTCGGGCTGTCAGGCAGAAACGACAGCCTTGCGCGCAGCCCACTTGGGAAGAGACGCACAAAGTGTGATGCCCCTCTTCCGGGATTAAGACACTCTCGATGACCTCGCCATCAGCCAACCGGAAGGAAAATTTCTCACAGCCATCCTGAGACTGCTGCCGGGCCACAAGGGTCAACTCACTCAGGATGGCCTTTTCCCGGAGCAGGTCCCGCAGGGCTTTGCTGACGTCCGTCATGGCCTCGACATCGGTGATCCCTTTATAAAGCCACTTCTGGACCTGGCGGGCCCGGAAAGGAGCCTGCCCCCACGAGACCATGAGTTCCTCAAACTCCTGCTGCGTCAGATCTTTAATATCTACCAGGTCGGTCATGGTGATTAATCGAACGGCCGCAAGGCCCAGGCAGCGGCACCAACAATTAATGGTTAGTGTTTACAACGCCGCACTGGTTCAGGCCTCATTCTTGGTATTAAGTTGCCCTTAAATGAGTGTTGATGCCTCGGCTCCCTCGCCCCACGCTGGCGGGGGGGAGGCAGGGTGGAGGGGGAGCAAGATAGCTTTTTGCTTGTACCTTGATATGGCTGCGCCCTAAAGCGTCTGCCAATTTTACCGGCTATGACCCGACCAGGCAACGAGGCAACGGCCTTGGTAGCTCCGCAAGCCCTGTGGTACTTTGGGATGGAGGGAGGTTACGAGCGCCGGAGGCGTTCCTGCTGCTCCTGTTTTTCTTTGCACTTGATGCATAAGGTGGTGACGGGACGAGCCATGAGGCGTTTTTCCCCTATGGGCTCACCACAGGCTTCACAATAGCCATACGTGCCGTTTTCGATGCGCTCCAGAGCCTCTTTTATCTTACCGATGAGTTTGCGTTCCCGATCACGAATGCGCAGGGTAAAATTGCGATCTGTTTCCAGGGTGGCGCGATCAGTGGGGTCGGGAAAGGTATCTAAGACATCCGACATGCCGCTCACGGTTTTCTCAGCCTCTCCGAGAAGTTCCCGCAAGCGCTCCTCCAGGGATACCTTAAACCGGATGAGTTGTTCCTGTTCCATTTCCCTGCCTGCCTCCCGTGCCGATGAATGGTAATCAGCCGACGGCGTCGTCCTGGCGCTGGTAATCGCCGCTTTTGCCGCCGCTTTTTTCCTGCAAGTAAATCTTTTGAATAATCATCCCTTTATCCAGGGACTTGCACATATCATAGATGGTTAGGGCCGCCACTGCGGCGCCGGTTAAGGCCTCCATCTCCACCCCCGTCTGGGCCTGGGCTTGCACCATCACCTCGATGGTCAGGGTGAAAGTTGTGGGGTCTGGCTTGAATTCCACTGCTACGCTGGTAATGGGTATGGTGTGGCAGAGGGGGATGAGATGGGGGGTCTGCTTCACCGCCAGAATGGCTGCCAGGCGGGCTGTGGCCAAGGCGTCGCCTTTGGGCAGCTGACCTGCCAGCAGCCGCTGATAGATCGCCTCCCCCAGCCATAGGGTGCTGACGGCAGTCGCCCGACGTTGGGTGATGCCTTTGTGGCCCACCTCCACCATGCGGATCTGGCCCCGCTCATCCAGATGGGTCAAGCCCGGAGGATCAGAAAGAGACATGATGTTTGCCAGTTAATAATTACCCTTGGTCCCGGCCGTGGCCCCGGTCGGGGTCTGCTGGCTGTCCACAAAGTGGCTTGTCCGCTCATCCCGCACTTGAATGGTGATGATCAGATCACCGCTACGGCCGTGGCCGTTGCCTGGCACCCCCAGACCAGGGAAAAGAAAACTCTGCCCGGATCGGCAGCCCCTGGGCAGTTCCATGGCCCTCGGCCCCCACGGCGTGGGAATTTCAATGGTATCCCCCCAAACTGCCTGGGCCAGACTGATTGCCACCGTGCCATGGAGATCATTATGATGGCGGGTGTAAAAACTATGGGGTTCCACATGCACCACCACCACCAGATGACCCCGGGGGCCGTGGGCGAAACCCTCGCCCCCTTCTCCCATGACCAGTATCCGGGTCCCATCTTCAATGCCGGAAGGGATCCGAATGCGATATTTTTTCAACTCCAAGCGGTACCCCAACCCCTGACAATCGGGGCAAGGCTGGCTCATGATTTTGCCATGCCCCTGACAGTCCTTGCACAGGGCCCCGATTCGAAGTTGGCCAGGAGTAAGAATACGCCGACCCCGACCTTTGCAACTCGGGCAATCTTTCAGGCCTGTCCCGGGTGTCATGCCGGTGGCCTGACAAGACCGACAGGGCACCAGACTCTGGAAGGCAATATCCTGTTCGGTGCCCCGCATGGCCACCAAGAAGGGGATCTGCAAATCATAACGATAATCGGGCCCCCCATAACTAGCCGGCTCGGCCGCCATACCCTCGTGGTCGAAAAATTCCGCCATATTCTGGCGGGCAAAGGTGCGATAGTGGTGCTCTTGGGTGGTTTGTGGGCGGGGTTGGTCCGAAGTTTTGGCCCGCCGCCCATAAGCTTGGCAGATGGCCGCATAGGCTTCCGCGATCTCCCGGAAACGGCCGGCTGCTTGCGGGTTGCACGGATTGCGATCAGGATGGAATTTGAGGGCCAACAGGCGGAAACGGCGTTTGACCTCGGCCAGGTCTGCTCGGGGCGACACGCCCAGAATACGGTAATAATCAAGCATCGTGGCCATGGTCGCTCCCTAGGGCCGGAGAACCCGCCGCTGCCCCGCTTTGGGCGGCCCGCTCTTGGGCCCAGCGGGCCATTGTCTCTTTGCCTGCCGCCACCGCAGCCTCGGCCACCTGCTGCCATAAAACCGGATCCTGGCGCCCCTGGGCTTGCAACAACCGCTCCAGGAGAAAGGCATCGCCAGTTTCAAGGGCAATGGCTTGCAGCTTCTCGAGACCGGCGGTATCCTGCCCTTTGAGATAAAAATCCAGGGCATCGGCCAGCCAACCCTGGGCCAGACAGAGATCGCCATATTCCCGGCAGGTGGCCGCCGGCAGGTGGGGATCATCCAATAACTTCTTTTTTTTCAAAAAACCTAAAGCTTTAGTCGATGCCATGTTGCTTGCCCGCCTGTCCGTTGCCGTTACCTGCCATCACCTCGCCGTTAGGTTGGGGGTAGTTTGGCTTTGCCGAAGCCCCATGCTTCTGAGCAATCCGCCGCAATCCCATTAACCTTAAATTTTAAAATATACCTAAGTCTTGTGTGCTTGTAAATCAAATTTGCGCCAGCGTTGGCAAATCTTCATGGTCAGCCGCCACCCTCACCAGGCTGGTGCGACCGGGAGAGGGGCAGGGTGATCTGTTCCAAACGGGGCCGGTCTTTCACCATCTGATGATGCACATACATGATGGCCCCCAGGGTAAGCAAGAGGCCACAGAGCGCCACCACCTTTTCCCATGAGACCGTTAAAATGCCTTCCATGATGACTTCCCTGAGCACACTGACAATGGTCACTTCCACGATGGTGCTCAGGTGAATCCGTTGCTCTTCCAAGTAGTAGATTAACAACCGGAACAGTTCCACCAACACAAAGATATAGATCAGATGACCGGCAATATCCCGGAAGTTTTTCTGCCCCAAAGTCTCCAGGCTGGTCTGATAAATCTGCACCAACATGATCCAGAAGATGAGCAGGCACAGGCCCACCACAATAATATTCTGCATGTTCTGGAGGAGGCCCGCAATGCCCACCGAAGTCTGGGATCCCCAATAATAACGCGGTTTCTTTAGGTCCATGATCATCCTTATCCGCAACGTTCACCTGATCCGCATCTGCACCTCCGGGGCCTGTCGGGTTCAGGGGAGCCGCAGGCGACCCGGCGCCATGGCGTGGACCAGATCCTGCACTTTGCCTTCCAGGGCCTTGACCTCGTCAAAGCCCCGGGTCCGTAAAAAGGCGTAGGCTAGAATGGCCCGGGCCCCATTAAAGCAGAATGTAATAAAGAACTTATCCTGGGGCAATTCTTGGAGCCGATCGGGCAATTCCTGGAGCGGCACATGGAGGGCAAAGGGAAGCGCCACATGAGCCCGCTCTTCCGGGGTCCGCACATCCAAAAAGACAAAATGGGGATGGTGGAGAAACTTGACCGCCTCTTCCACGGTAATGCTATGATCACCGGCAGCAATAAAGGCCATATCCATCTCCCGCAAGACATCGGCCAACGTCATGGTCTCTGGCGGCGTCACGTCAACATACCTCCTCGTCAATTCCGCGGGTGCAAGCGTCTGCCTGAAGTTGTCAGCCAGGGTCAGACCGGGCAGAACGCGGCTGGGTCGCCCAGGGCCACGATCATGCTTTCATATATAGCAGGTCTGGACCGTCCGCCCAAGGATTTTCAACAAGCTTGGCGTGCCGGAGCCCACCACGGCCCAGGCGGCGAAGGAACCCGTGCCTGGTGCCAGCTTGGTTAAAATGCTTTTGTGAAAATAAAAGAGATTGACAAAAAAGGGGAAAAAAGCTACAATATGTTAATTATTTATCGAAAATATCTTGTTTTTTTCGATTAGTGTAATCATAAGCCAGGATCCCTCGCCCTACATAACCGCATGCCATCAGAAAAGAAAAGAAGTTCCCGTCAGCCGAAAGGTGAGGCCAAAGGGGCGATGCCCCCGGCTGTCAGCACTGAGACGACTCAGGCCGAAGCGGTCTCCACCACCCGTAAGATGCTCATTAATGCCTCTGATTCCGAAGAGTTCCGGGTTGCCATCGTCGAAGATGGCCGCCTGGAAGAGTTTGCCCTGGAAGTGGCCAGTCGGGAACAGCTGAAAGGCAACATCTATAAGGGGATCATATCAAATATTGAACCCAGCTTACAAGCTGCCTTCGTGGATTATGGGACGGAGCGTCACGGGTTTTTACCCATATCGGAAGTGCATCCCGAATATTTCCAAAGCGATGTGGGCAACCAAAGTCGGCCCCGGATCCAGGATGTCCTGAAAAAAGGCCAGGAAGTATTGGTGCAGGTTATCAAAGAGGAAATCGCCTCCAAAGGTGCCTATTTGACTACCTATATTTCCCTACCGGGGCGGTTTCTGGTCCTGCTCCCCGGCCAGGAACAGGTGGGCATCTCCCGCAAGATTGCCGATGAGGCCCGGCGCCAAGAATTAAAAAACCTCGTCAAGGAGTTTAACCTGCCCCCTGGGGTCGGGCTCATTGTCCGCACGGCCAGTGAAGCTGCCAAGAAACGGGAACTCCAAAAGGATTACCAGTATCTGTTTAACCTCTGGGAGGAGATTAAACGAAATGCTGGCAGCTCACCGGCTCCCTCCCTGATTTATAAAGAATTGGACCTGGTCATCCGCACCATCCGGGATTACTATACCCCTGATATCAGTGAAATTCTCATCGATGATCAGGATACCTTTAATCAGATCAAGAAGTTTTTTAAGGCCTTTTCCCCTAAGCATACCAAGGCCCTGAAATTTTATAAGGAAAAACGGCCGATTTTCTCCAAGTATCAGATTGAAGAGCAGTTGGAGCGGCTCTTTGACAATCACGTGCCCCTGAAATCCGGGGGCAGCATCGTCATCAATCCCACCGAAGCCTTGGTGGCCATTGATGTCAACTCGGGGCGGTGTGTCTCCCCCAAAGACATTGAACTGACGGCTTTCAAGACCAATCTGGAGGCAGCCGAGGAGATCGCCCGGCAACTGCGCCTCCGGGACCTGGGGGGCCTCATCGTCATTGATTTCATCGATATGAAAGACCGGAAACACCGCAAGGAAGTGGAGAAAGCCCTGAAAACGGCCCTGAAAAAAGAGAAGGCCCGGGTGACGGTGGGGCAGATTTCCAAATTCGGCCTCCTGGAACTTTCCCGGCAACGGTTGCGCCCGGCCATGGCCGCCAGTCTCTATATCTCGTGCCCCCATTGCCAGGGCCGGGGACTGATCCGCTCCCCCGAAGCCAGCGGGTTGGGCATCCTCCGTAAAATCTGCCATGAAGCTGCCAAGAACGATATCCAGGAAGTGCGGGCCCATCTGCCGGTGCCGGTCTGCAATTATCTGTTAAATAAAAAACGTCAATATCTGGTGGCTTTGGAGGAGAAATTTCACCTGCGCCTGACCATTCATCCGGATCCATCCCTCGTGGGCGCGGACAATCGGGTGGAATATCTGAAACGGCAACTGGATACCGAAAAGACCAAGGCGGTTCTGCAGGGCCTCATTGAGGAACGTCTCCAGGACCAGAAAGGATTGTTTCATGCGGAGTGATCTGATGAAGGCCGGTGTGGCCAAAGCGCCGCACCGCTCCCTGCTCAAAGCCATGGGGTTGACCGAGGCGGAGATCAATCGGCCCCTCATCGGCATTGCCAACGCCAAAAACGAGATTATCCCCGGACACATTCATCTGGACAAGATCGGCGAGGCCGTGAAAGCCGGCGTCCGCCTGGCTGGAGGAACCCCCATCGAGTTCGGGGTAATCGGCGTTTGCGATGGTCTGGCCATGCACCATGAGGGCATGAAATACTCCCTGGCCTCCCGGGAATTGATCGCCGACTCCATCGAAGTCATGGCCATGGCCCACCCTTTCGATGGCCTCGTGCTGATTCCCAACTGTGATAAGATCATCCCCGGCATGATCATGGCGGCCTTGCGCCTTAATATTCCTTCCATTGTCATCAGTGGCGGTCCCATGTTGGCGGGCTATTACCAGGGTCGAGCCATTGACCTGATTACGGTCTTCGAAGGCGTAGGGGCAGTTACCGCAGGCACCATGACGATGGAAGAACTGCAGGCCATTGAGGATGCTGCCTGTCCGGGTTGCGGCTCTTGCGCCGGCATGTTTACCGCCAATTCCATGAATTGTCTCAGCGAGGCTTTGGGTCTGGCTTTGCCTGGCAATGGGACCATCCCGGCTGTCTCGGCAGCCCGCTATCGGCTGGCCAAACAGGCCGGCATGCAGATCCTGGAGCTGGTGCGCCGTCAGATTCTCCCCCGAGATATTGCCACTTTGACGGCCTTTCAGAACGCCATGGCCGTGGACATGGCCCTGGGCTGCTCCACCAACACCGTGCTGCATATCCCCGCCATGGCCCACGAAGCCGCCATAGATCTCCCCCTGGACCTCTTTAACCGCATCAGCGAAAAGACCCCCCACATCTGCAGCCTGAGCCCAGCCGGCAAACACCACCTGGAAGACTTGGACCGGGCCGGCGGTGTGCCAGCCGTCATGGCCCAGCTTTTATCGGCTGGACTCATTGATGGGTCCCCGCTGACGGTGACCGGTCAGCCTGTAGCAGCTAATCTGGCGCACAGTCGCGTCCTCGATCCCGAGGTTATCCGAGACCTGCAGCGGCCCTACCACCGGGAGGGCGGCATCGCCATCCTCTATGGCAATCTGGCCCCGGAAGGCGCCGTGGTCAAGCAATCTGCGGTCGACCCCAGCATGTTGCGTCGGGAGGGCCGGGCCCGGGTCTTTGATTCCGAAGAGGCGGCGGCCGAGGCCATCCTGGGCAATACTATCCAACCCGGGGACATCATCGTCATCCGCTACGAAGGTCCCAAAGGCGGTCCCGGCATGCGGGAAATGCTCTCACCCACCGCGGCCATCGCCGGCATGGGCCTGGACAAAGAGGTGGCCCTGCTTACCGACGGCCGCTTCAGCGGCGGCACCCGGGGCGCGGCCATCGGCCATATCTCCCCCGAAGCGGCAGCCGGTGGCCCCATAGCTCTCATCCAGGAGGGGGATGTCATTGCCATTGATATTCCCGGGAAAAGTCTCACCCTGAAAGTGTCCGAAGCGGAATTGGCTGCCCGCCGGCAACAGTGGCAACCCCCTGAACCCAAAATCCGTCGGGGCTATGCCTACCGTTATAGTCGATTGGTTACCTCGGGGAGCCGCGGCGCCATTCTCTTGGATCATGACTGAACCATGGGACCAACCGACCGGCGGTATCGACCAGGGCTCAACCACATCCAAGCCGGCGGCAGCGGTTTTCAACCACTCTGAGACCCAGGGACATCTTTTGAACTTATAATTAGCCAAGGATGTTGACGAAGGGCTTGAGGATGTCGACAAAAAAAGGAAAATTTTCCTTAACTTAGAATAGTTTTGAACCATTTTATCCTCCTTATTAAAGTTATTAAAAAAATATCTTAATTTAAACTAAGATAGAGCTTACTTGAAATGGCTTGATATTGCTGGCACTCCCCCTTGGGGCGGGTCTCAGAACCGCCCCTACCAAAAAATCTTAACTTTCCTTTTTAGCTTGACCCGACAACACTAAGGTTTCCGGATAAAAAAGAGGTAACGATGAAGCTGGAGATGGACAAAGAAACTCTTCTCCAAGGGATCGGCCGGGTCCAGGGAGTCATCGATCGTCGCAGCCATACCCCCATTCTGTCGCATTGTTTGATGGAGTGCCGCAATGGGGAGCTGAAGATATCGGCTACTGATTATGAAATCAGCTTCCAGGGTTTCTATCCGGCCAACATCCAGGAAGAGGGGGGGATAACCGTTCCGGCCATCAACTTTTATAATATCTTAAAGGAATTGCCAGACGGCAGCGTCTCTTTAGAAAGCAGCCCCAATAACTCGCTCCAGATCCGGATGGGGGACATGCGGTATCAATTCATGGGGTTGGGCCCTGACCAATTCCCCCCTTTGCCGCCGGTGACCCCAGAGAACCTACGGCCTCTGAAGAGCGCCCTGTTGCGGGAAATGTTGGAGAAGACACTTTTTTCCGTGTCGTTGGATGAACTCCAGCCCCATCTCATGGGCGTCTATATGGAAAAGCTGCCGGAGACCGGGCAGCTGCGGATGGTGTCCAGTGATGGTCATCGCCTCTCCCTAATTGACCGGGAAATTGAGGCGATGCAAGACCTGCAGATGGCTGCGGGCATAATTATCCCCCGCAAAGGCGTCGTGGAAATGCTCCGGCTCTTGGAGGCCGAGGACTGTGCCCTGGGTTTGGAGAAGAAAAGCCTCGTGTTGCAGCAGGATCGGGAGTATTTGCTGATCCGGCTACTGGACAAAAAATTTCCTGATTACCGCCGGATTCTGCCGGCAAGCCCCAAGCTGCGGTTGCAGGTGGCCCGGAAACCACTCCTGGAAATCCTTAGGCGTATGAGTTTGTTATCTTTTGAAAAATTCAAGGGCGTGATCTTGACCATCAGCGACGGCTGGCTGGATTTCCGCTACCATAACCCGGAAGTCGGCGGTGGGGAAGAGCGGCTGCCGCTGACCGTAACCGCTGTAGGCGATCCTGAGGAAGGCGATGATTTAACCCTTCCCTTTGAGGTCAGCTATAACGCCCGCTATCTCATCGAACCCTTGGCGGTTATGCCAGGGGAGGAAGTATTCTTGGAGATGACCGCGCAAAAAAAACCGCTATGCCTGCGGGACCCGGGCGATCCCCATTATTTCTGCATTGTTATGCCCATGGATATTTAGTATGGCGCGGCTTGGCGCCCTCACCTTCTTTTGGTGACGGGATCACGCCAAGCTGAGGGCCAAGGCGCGGCCCACGAGGCTTGGACGCCCAGATTTTCTGGCCAAGGAGGATGAAAACGTTTTGGTGCATCCAGACATGACTCAGACCGACGAACCCGTGGAGTACGGTGCCGAACATATTAAGGTTCTTAGCGGCCTGGAGGCAGTGCGGCAACGGCCTGCCATGTACATCGGCAATACCGGCCCCGAAGGTCTGCATCATCTGGTCTATGAGGTGGTGGACAATAGCATTGATGAGGCCCTGGCTGGTTATTGCACCCAGATCAGCGTCATCATCCATGCCGATAATAGTGTGACCGTGGAAGACAACGGCCGCGGCATTCCGGTGGATATCCATAAAGAGGAGAATTTGCCGGCCGTGGAAGTGGTCATGACTAAACTCCATGCCGGCGGCAAATTTGACCATAAAACCTATCAGGTTTCCGGCGGTCTGCATGGGGTGGGCGTCTCGGTGGTCAATGCCCTGTCGGAATATCTAGAAGTGGAGATCCGCCGGGATGGCAAGGTCTACCACCAACGCTATGAGTATGGCAATACCGTCACCCCGCTCACCATTACCGGGGAAACCCGGCGGCGGGGTACCAAGATTACCTTTAAGCCGGACGCCGACATCTTCAGCGAGACGGTATTTAGTTATGATATCCTGGCCACTCGCCTGCGGGAACTTTCCTTCCTGAATCGGGGTCTGCGTATTTCCTTGACCGATGAACGGACGGGCAAGGAAAATAATTTCTATTATGAAGGCGGCATCCAGGAATTCGTTCTGTATTTAAATCGTAATAAGAATACCATCCATGATCAGCCCATCTATTTGGCCGGTACTCGCCAGAATATTATCATGGAAATTGCTTTTCAATATAACGATACCTACAACGAACAGATCTATACCTACGCCAATAATATTAACACCCGGGAAGGTGGCACCCATCTGAGTGGGTTTCGGGCAGCCTTGACCCGGTGCATCAACCAATACATGGCGACGGCTGATCTGCCCAAGGCCATTAAGGACACCCATTTGGCGGGTGAGGATGTCCGGGAAGGACTGACCGGCATAATTAGCATCAAGATACCTGACCCCCAATTTGAAGGGCAGACCAAGACCAAATTGGGGAACAGCGAGGTCAAGGGACTGGTGGAGGCCCTGGTCTATGACAATCTGCTGGCCTACCTGGAAGAGAATCCCCAGGTGGCCAAGCAGATCTTGGCCAAGGTGGTGGATGCGGCTCGGGCCCGGGAGGCAGCCCGGCGGGCCAAGGAACTGGCCCGGAAAAAAGGCAGCCTCAGCGAATTGGCCCTGCCCGGGAAACTGGCCGACTGTCAGGAGAGGGACCCGGCCCGCCGGGAGCTGTACATTGTGGAGGGCGATTCGGCCGGAGGGTCGGCCAAACAGGCCCGGGATCGTCGTTTTCAGGCCATCCTCCCCCTGAAGGGCAAGATCCTCAATGTGGAAAAGGCCCGCTTCGATAAGATGTTGCAAAGCCAGGAAATCCGCACCCTGATCACGGCCCTGGGCACCGGCATCGGTCAGGATGAACAGGAGTTGGAGAAGCTCCGCTACCATCGCATCATCATCATGACGGACGCGGATGTGGACGGGTCTCATATCCGCACCTTGCTCCTCACCTTTTTTTACCGGCAGATGACCGAGCTTATTAATCGGGGCTATCTCTACATTGCCCAACCGCCCCTATACCGCCTTACCCGCGGCAATGAGAAAATCTATTTAAAGGATGAGGGGCCCTTTCAGGATTACCTCCTGACGCGAGGTCTGGAGAAGAAGACCTTAACCCTGGGGGATGGGCAGACCATTGCCAACTCCGAGCTGGTAACGTATCTGAAAAAGGTCATTTCCCAGCAGCAGGCCATGGAGCGCTTTGAGAAACGGGGGGTGGAACGGCAGCTGCTTAAGCAGGTGATTGATCAAGGACTTACTGACAAAGAAATGTTGCGGGATCAGGAGCGGTTAGCAGCCTGGGCCGAGAACCTGACGGCTGCGGGCTACCAATTCCGCCTGGAGCCCGATACCGAACACCAGGCCTATCAGGTCCTGGTCTATCTGCCCGGCGTCAACGAGGCCCGGCCCTGGGTCCTGGATTGGGAACTGCTCAGCGGCAGCGACTTCCAGACCCTGGTTAAACTGCGCCGGGGTCTGGCGGCCTTGCGGCGCCCTCCCTATATCCTGGCTGATGGTCAGAAGCGCTGGGAACTCACCACCCTGGAGGAATTGGTCAACCTGGTCCTGGCTGAGGGCCAAAAAGGCCTCACCGTGCAGCGGTTTAAAGGTCTGGGAGAAATGAATCCGGAGCAACTCTGGGAGACTACCATGGACCCCGAGACCCGGACCCTCCTGAAGGTCAATATCGAAGATGCGGTGGCCGCGGATGAAATTTTCACCATCCTCATGGGCGACCGGGTGGAGCCCCGCCGGGATTTCATTCAAAATAATGCCTTGGATATCAGTCAGTTGGATATTTGATTGGGTTAAAGCACAATGGTCAAGGGGAAGCGCGGTATCTCAGCCAACCTGGCAGGTGATATCGCCATGCCGTCAAGATGATAATATCGTTCCTCCCTTGCCTTA
>CAZARS010000042.1:21125-21662 GCA_964487625.1 uncultured Desulfobacca sp. | reverse complement strand
TTCGGGAAGGTACGGCTCAATCCTGCGGCCATGCGCCGATGGCCGGGCCAGGTCGTTATATCCTCCCCAGCAAACAGCACCCGCCCCTGGGTCGGCCGATACACCCCAGAAATCAGGTTGAAGACTGTAGTCTTGCCGGCGCCGTTGGGGCCGATCAACCCCACCAGCTCCCCTGGCTCCAACTGGAGGTTAAACCCCGTTAGAGCCTGCAACCCACCAAAGGAATGGGAAAGATCGCTTACCTGCAGCAGGGCCATGGGAGAACGCCCTCGGGTATAGAAAATGCGACCTGGATCAGGCACTCATTAATTTCAGCTGGTGGGCACCCTCTGCCAGCCATGGACCAGGTTCGGACACCTGATTGATCTGCCCTCATCCCTCTTCCCCGATCCCTTCCTTGGGGCGGAGCCACCGGACTTCTTTTAACCCCATGATGCCGGTGGGGCGGAAGATCATGAGGAGGACCAATAATAAGGGCCCCACCACCCAGCGCCAGAGTTCCAGGGGCCGCAAGAGCTCCATGAGAATGGTATAGAG
>CAZARS010000042.1:17695-21115 GCA_964487625.1 uncultured Desulfobacca sp. | reverse complement strand
CTCATAAATCCAGCGGTTTAACACCCCGCCGCCGGTGGCCCCCAGCAGGGAACCGGTGAGGCTGCCCATGCCGCCCAAATAGACCATGACCAGCATGTCCGTGGACTTGAGGATGGAGAAGCTGCGGGGGTTGATAAACTGCAGGAGGTGGGCATACAACCCCCCTGCCACCCCTGCAAAAAACGCCGAGAGGCAGAAAGCGTAAATTTTGACCCGGGAAGTATGCACACTGACCAGGTTGGCCGCCACTTCATCTTCCCGGATGGCAATGATCCCCCGCCCGAGATTGGAATAAATGACATTGCGCAGCACCAGGAGGGTGACGAGCACCCAAAACGTTACCCAGACCAAGTTGGTGAGCTTGGCCATCCCCATATAGCCCCTAGGCCCCCCCACCGCGTCAATATTTTCCAAGACACTCTTGACAATCATATTGAAGGCCAAAGTGACGATGGCCAGATAATCTCCCCGGGTGCGGAAAGAAGGAAAGGCCACGATTAAACCGGCTAGGGCGGCAGCCAAGCCTCCTACAATGAGGGTTATTGGAAAAAGGATCGGCCCCCAAGCACGGGGGAAGACTGCCACCGTCAGGATGGCCGCCACATAGGCCCCCACGGCCATGAAGCCGGCATGGCCCACGGAAAATTCACCCATATAACCGTTGACCAGATTGAGACTGAGGGTCAGGATGATGTTGATCCCCACATACATCAGGACCTGTTGCAAGTAGGGATTCAAGAGATTGGCTGCCGGCAGGAGCCAGGCCAGGAGCAGCACCAACCCCGCGGCCCAGGCGTAAGCGAATCTCCCCGATAAACGGCCCCAGACCATATTACACTTTCTCTTGGGTCGGGCGGCCCAGCAACCCTGTGGGCTTAAAGATAAGCAGGATCAGTAACATGGAAAAGGCCACCGAATCGCGGTAGGTGGAGGAGGCCAAGAAGACGGGAGTAAAGATTTCCACCGCACCGAGCACATAGCCCCCCAACACTGCACCCCGGATATTGCCGATCCCTCCCACCACCGCGGCGATAAAGGCCCACCAACCGATGCGGATGCCCATGTATGGGTCCAGGACCGGATAGGCCAACCCATAGAGGAGGCCGCCGGCCCCGGCGATGGCCGAGCCAAGGGCAAAGGTCAGGGAAATGATGCGGTCCACCGGCACGCCCATCAACGGCACGATGGGCCGGTTATACGAAATGGCCCGCATGGCCATGCCAGTTAAGGTCCGGCGCACCAAGGTATCCAGCAGGACCATGAGCACCAAGGAGACCAGCAGGATCAAGACCTGGACGTTAGTAAAGGCCACCCCGCCCCAGGTGTATTGTTGCACGGCAATAATGGCCGGCACCTGCCGCGGCTCGGGGCCGAGGGTGGCCAGGGTGAAGTTTTCCAAGAAAAGCCCCACTCCCAAGGCCGTGATGACGGCTGACACCCGGGGAGCCTGGCGCAAAGGGCGGTACGCCAGACGTTCGATACTGACTCCCAAGACCGCGGTCAGGGTCATGGTAAACAACAGGGCCCCAAGGAAAATCAGGACAGGGGGCAGCTGCCAAGGAAGGCCCATGAGCACCAGTGCAGCATACATGGCCAGATACGCCCCCACCATGAAAATATCCCCATGGGCAAAGTTGATCATGGTGAGGATGCCATAGACCATGGTATAGCCCAGGGCGATGAGGGCATAGACGCTCCCCAACTGGAGGGCGTTGAGGAGGTACTGCAGCGCTATAGCCATCGGAGGGCCCACGTCGGCAGCAGCGTGCTGGCGCCGCGGCCGTTACTGTCGGTCGACATCACGGCTGAACGCTGGCAAAATATTTAAACTGGCCATCCTTTATCTGCAGGATCACGGCGCTCTTTACCGGATCGCCACCCCCCTTGAAGGTCATTTTTCCGGTCACCCCGTCGAATTCCTTAATCTGGGCTAAACTGTCCCGCACTTTCGTCCGGTCCAGCGAGCCGGCCGCGGTAATAGCCTGAAGGAGAATCTGGCCGGCATCGTAGGTCAGCGCCGCCACGTCATCGGGTTTCTTGCCGTATTTGGCCTCATAGGCCTGGATGAAGGCCTGGGCTTTGGGCGTGGCAATGTCAGGGGCATAATGGGTACTGAAATAAGCACCTTCCAGATCAGCCCCTCCCAGGGCTAAAAGCTCCTGGCTGCCCCAGGAATCCGAGCCGATGATGTTGCAGGTCAACCCTTGATTCCGGGCCTGCTTTACCTGCAGAGGAACCTCATTATAATAATTGGGCAGGAAGAGAACCTGCGGCGCCGCAGCCTTGATGCTGGTCAACTGTGAGGAAAAATCCTTATCACCCGTGGTGTAGGACGTGAACGCCACCACCTTGCCGCCGGCGCCTTCAAAGAACTGCTTAAAAAATTCGGCTATACCTTTATTATACTCACTGGCCACGTCATATAAGACCGCAGCCGTCTCGGCTTTTAGATGCTGGCGGGCAAAGGCCGCCATGACCTGGCCCTGGAAATCATCTATGAAACAGGCCCGGAAGATATACTTTTTCCCCTCCGTGGTCTTGGGATTGGTAGACCAAGGACTGATCATGATCACGCCGCTATCCTCGCAGATACGGGCCGCGGGAATGGCGTTGCCGGAGGCATTGGGACCAATGACCGCCAAGACGTTGTTCTGGCTGATGAGCTTCTGGGCTGCGGCGGCCGCGGATTCAGCCTTGTCTTCGTTGTCTTCGATGAAAAGCTTGATGGGAATGGTGCGCTCACCCACTTTGAGGCCGCCCTGTTGATTGACCTGCTCGGCCAGCAACTCCATGGCCTTTTTGCAGGAGTCCCCCACCGTCGGCTTGCTCCCCGTTAATTCGGCATTCACGCCCAACCGAATCTCCTGCTCGGATTTCGCCCCGCAACCGAGCATCCCGAGGCTCAGTACCAGGGCAATGACCAAAAGGATCGTGGACCAGGTTTTCTTAACCATGATTTGCGCCCCTCGCCTGGAATGTTGAAATAATTATTACCCTTGCGTCATCCTGTTGCCATGGCAATCTACCAGAAAAAGGCCAAGACCGTCAACGTCAAAAAATGGCATCCTCTTCTGCCTGCACTCCTGCGCTAACTGGACTCTTGGACGTTATTTCCCCTGACCTTGGGCTGGTCCGCAGGCGGCTGTCATGATATGTCATTTACCTTTTAACTAAGTTAAACAATATGTTCAGTTAGTTAACAGCTAACTGTCTCATAAATACGAGCGGCAAGGCAACGATCGGCAAGGTCTTCTCTCCTCAAGGTGAGGAAAGTATGCTTATTCGGTTCCAATGAGGTCTATTTGAAAAAGCGGGAAGATTAAAACGATCTGAGTCACGATGCTTGTGCTAACTCAAAAGGAACGCATAAAAACGCCTTTTTCCCCGCAAATTTTTCCTCCCTTTTATGTTGACATAACA
>CAZARS010000042.1:0-17676 GCA_964487625.1 uncultured Desulfobacca sp. | reverse complement strand
ACAAAGGGGCGCTTGTATAAAAAAGTGAATAATTTGGCAGAAAGCAGTATTTTCTGGGCTACATTAATCAATCTGCTAATCATTATCAATAAGGAGAAAACTCAATGGCCACCGAACTGTTAAAGATGACCGCACAAATTGTCACTTCCCATGCCTCGCTGAATGAGATGAGCTCCCAAGAACTCATCAAAACAATAACCTCCGTATATAATACGTTGGCAGCATTAGCCGGCGAGAAAGCGGCGGTCACGGAAGTCTCGGCAATCTCGGGGGAACAACCGGAAACGACGGCCCCTAAACCGGCGGTCCCCATTGAAGAATCTATTCAGGACGAATACATTGTCTGTTTAGAATGCGGCCAGAAATTCCGGACCCTCAAGGCCCATCTCCGGCGAGCCCATAATCTGACGCCGGCGACGTATTGCGAGCGTTTCGGTTTGGATCCCAAAAAGTATCACCTGGTGTCCCGCAATTATTCCGAACAACGCCGGCAATTGGCCAAGGCCAAGGGCTTGGGGGAATTCCGGCGGGCCAAAAAGGCCTAAACGCTTTGGGGCCCTTTGCCGCCAGACTAACGCCACAACTGCGCCCTTTCGGCTGGGGCAATTAACCTCTGCTTCAGGATCGCCGCCGCGGCCAGGGTTGGCCAAGCATGCTTATAATTTTCCCGGCAGTCTTGTCAAAAGCCGCAAAAGAGGGTACAAGCAAAGTTAATGCAACCGACCCATCCGTTACAGAAAATTTTGCTGCCCTACGACGGCAGCCCCTCTGCCCGTCTGGCCTTGCAGTTTGCCGCAACTATGGTCCGGGCCAATCCCGCAGCCAACACCCTGCTGACGCTTTTGTATGTCTCCAGTGGCGGTTACCTAGCCCGGCATCTCCAGAATGTGGACCTGCGGACCGTCCGGTTAGAAGCCACCGAAGAATGGCGCCGGATCCGACAATACCGTATTGACCGCGAGATCAAGCCATTGTTGGCCGAAGGGCAACAGCTCTTGGCCCAGAGCGGCATCCAGACGCCGCTGGCGGTCCAGATAGAAGAAGGCAAAATCGGCGAGCAGATCCTAGCCGTGGCCCAGCACGATGGCTATAGCGCCATCATCATGGGACGGCGGGGGCTGTCACCCTTAAAGGAACTCATGTTGGGCAGTACTACCCAATACGTCCTGACGCATGCCCAGGCCGTCAATGTCTTTGTGGTGGGCCGAGGCTATGGGGAGGCAAGCCCGCCGCCCCCCTTCCCCCTGCTGCTGCCCGTGGATGGATCTGAACCTTCCCTCCTGGCGGTGCGCCAGGCGGCGCAATTAATCAAGGATTGGCCGGAAGAGCAGCGTGCCATTGTGCTCCTGCATGTGGTGGACCTGGCCCTACTGGGCCAGACCCTGAGTGGCGAAGCGCAAATTCTGATTGCCGAAGGTTCCAAAGCGTTAGCTGCCGCCCGTGAGATCCTTGGCCAAACCGGCATCCATACCGGGGTGGAAGAAAAAATGCTCAGTGGCATTCCGGCGCAGGTCATAGCCCAGGAAGCCCGGGAACGCAGCTGCCCCTTGGTGATCATGGGCAGCGCAGGCCATTCTTTCTTATCCCGCCTCATCCTGGGGAGCATCACCCACAGTGTGCTGCATCTGGCCTCCCAGCCCACCATCGGCGTGATCTATCCGCCGACCGGTTAACCGCAGCTGAAATATTATGCCGCCACCATTGAGCGCCAGGGGATGGCTTCTTTGCTGCCCTAGTCACTCTGGGCTGCTCCGCCGGCCCGTGTCTGGGCAGGGCTGCTACTCTTGAAACTCTAACCCATGAACTTGTAAGGTCCTATGCGTCTTAGTATTCATTGGCTTAAAGATTTTGTCCCCTTACAGGTCTCTGCCGAGGAATTGGCAGAGAAGCTGACCCTAGCCGGCTTGGAAATTGACGCCATCGACAGGATCGCCCCGGCGTTCCAAAATGTTGTGGTGGCCAAAGCCCTCAAGGTTGAACCCCATCCCAACGCCGATCGGCTTCAGCTTGTTCTGGTGGACGATGGCCGACAACAGTGCCAGGTAGTGTGCGGCGCTCCCAACGTGGAGGCTGGCCAACTCTATGCCTTTGCACCCGTAGGCGCGGTCTTGGCTGACGGCAAACCGCTGCAAGCCACCAAAATCCGCGGCATCCTATCCGCAGGTATGCTCCTAGCGGAAGATGAGTTAGGTCTATCCGATGACCATAGCGGTCTTTTGGCCCTGCCTCCCCAGACCCCGGTGGGGGCCGACCTGGCCCAGGTCCTGGGGTTGCCCGATGTGGTCCTGGAAGTGGCCGTCACCCCCAATCGGCCGGACTGCCTCAGCGTCCTGGGTCTGGCCCGGGAAATAGCCGCACTTTACGATCTCCCACTCCATCTGCCGTCCGTGGAAGTTATTGAGGATCCTGAGCCGATAACCCGCTATGCCCAGGTCGACATTGAAGACCCGGAAAACTGCCCCCGCTATACAGCCCGGCTCATCGTGGATTTGCAGGTCCGCCCCTCGCCCTATTGGCTGCGCCGCCGGCTGCAGGCCTGTGGTCTGCGGGCCATCAATAACTTGGTGGATGTTACCAATTACGTCATGTTGGAATACGGCCAGCCGCTCCATGCCTTCGATTTCCACTGCCTTCGACAAGGGCGCATCGTGGTGCGGCGGCCTCGGGCTACCGAGGCAACCTTTACCACCCTGGACGGTCAGTCCCGTCCCCTGGTCCACGATACCCTCCTGATCTGCGATGCCGAACAGCCAGTGGCCATCGCCGGCGTCATGGGGGGGCTGGATTCCGAGGTCACCTCCGCCACCCGGAACGTCCTGTTGGAGAGTGCCTATTTTCATCCCCCCTCCATCCGGCGCACCGCGAAACGATTAGGTTTATCCAGTGAATCGGCATACCGATTTGAACGGGGCGTGGATTTCGAGGGGGTCATCCCGGCTCTCAATCGGGCTGCGCAATTAATGGCAGACTTGGGTTCCGGTCGGATCCTGCAGGGGCTCATCGACGCCTGCCCCCAACCCAGGCGTAGCCCACGGCTGCAGTTACGCCTTAGTCGGACCAATGCTGTCTTGGGCACAGCCTTGGCCAAGGAACAGATCAGCGATATTCTGAGGCGTCTCCAGATGCCGCCGGTAGCCGAGGACGAGGATACCCTCCGCGTACAGGTCCCCTCCTACCGCGGCGACCTCACCCGGGAAATCGACCTCATTGAAGAAGTCGCCCGTCTTCATGGCTTCGACCACGTCCCGGTGACCTTGCCCAGAGTGGCCATGGGAGCCCAACGCCCCAGCAAAGCGGCCCGGCTGCGGGACAGGGTCAGGGAGATTCTCCAAGGCCTGGGCTTTATGGAAGTAATCAACTATGCCTTCCAGCCGGAACGCTTCACCACGCAGTTGATGGGAGATGCTGATGGCGAGCAATTTGTCAAGGTTGCCAACCCCATTAGCGAAGAACAGGCCGTCATGCGGGTTATGCTCATCCCCGGCCTGCTGGAAACCATGCGCCGCAACGCCGCCCATTTGAATCGGGATCTGAAGATTTTCGAACTGGGGATGGTCTTCCACCCCCGAGACCTGGACCAACTTCCGGAAGAGACCCTGAAGCTGGCCAGTCTGATGACCGGCGCCCGGCAAACTCCAGCCTGGAATCTGCCCGCCGACACCTTGGTGGATTATTTTGATCTGAAGGGCGTGGTGGAAAATCTCCTGGACGCTCTTAAGGTCCCCAACTTCACTTTCCAGCCCCTGGACCTGCCGTATCTTCGCCACGGTACCGCAATCCTGGCAGGTGACCAACAGCTTGGTTTTTTGGGGGAGATCCACCCAGAGGCAGCCGACCGTCTGGATCTGAAACAGCCAGTCTGGGTTTTCGAATGTGATTTCACCAGATTGGCGGCTGCTGCCCAAGATTGCCCCCAATTCCAGCCCTTGCCTCGGTATCCGGTCGTCCGGCGCGATCTGGCCATAACCCTCCCGGCCGATATCCCGGCTGCGCAGGTCCAAGAGGTCCTCTTTACCTATGGCCGTCCCCTATTGGTCGAGGCGCAGCTCTTTGACGTTTATACCGGCCCGCCTATTCCTGCGGGGGAACGCAGCCTGGCCTATCACCTCTGCTACCGTGATCCTGAGAGGACTCTGACCGACGAAGACGTTAATCCCTGGCATGAGGCCATCATCAGGGGGCTCCATGAGCAATTAGGGGCGAAATTAAGGGCTTGACCAGAACGGGGTTGAGCATGGCCAAAGAGAACAAGCAACCCAAATTATGGCGGATCGGCGCAGTAAGTCGGCTCACCGGCGTCAATCCCCATACCCTGCGGTATTGGGAGTCAGAATTGCAGATTCTGACCCCCAACCGTCGGCTTTCCAAACAACGGCTGTACCGCCAAGCCGATATTGCTTTGATTTTGGAGATCAAACGCCTGCTGCAGGAGGAGAAGTATACCCTGCAGGGGGTCAAACAATATCTGGCAGCCCGCCGGGCCGCCGACAGTCCCCCGGGACCAGCAGCTTCGGTCGACACCCCGCCCCCTTCCTCGGATCCAGCTGTTCTGGAAACCATCTATCAGGAACTCTTGGCCCTCCGGGCGACCTTGACGGATGAGCCTGCGGCAGCATAACTCCGGGCTGAGCAAGGTACTATTTGCTGGCTCATCGGGGCAGAAGGTGGACCCCAGAAAAATTTGACTTCCCTTCCCATAACCCCTTGTTTCCAGAAAGTTTTGTGTTAAACTCAGGCAATCGCTCCCTGCTGGCGAGGATGACTCCGTGAGGAGGCTCACTCTGCCTTGCAGGTGGCTCTGCTGGCAACTTCTTTGTTCGCTAAAGGCAACCAAAAGGGAAAGGATAGTCATGCCGGTTTGCCGCGTTTTTTCCCCTGATCACCACCGCCGTCTCAGCCCGGCAACGCTGCTTTGTGCTCTTAGCATCTTCTGTTGCTTAGGACTCTGGAGCGTGGCAGTCCAAGCCGCCAAACCGCCAAAGACCAAGGCCACTGCGCCTCAGCAGCCAACCACGGAGGCCCCGGCGGAGCAGCCCAAGATTAAATACGGCGTAGGGGAAGATCCCGAATTTGCCCGGCGGCACGGTTGGCCCGTGGAAGGCCCCCCACCGCCACCCGGTGCCATCCTGCCGGCCAAACGCATCGTGGCCTACTACGGCAACCCCCAATCCAAGAGGATGGGCGCTTTGGGTGAGTACCCCAAAGACGAGATGTTGGCCCGCCTCAAACGAGAAGTGGAACGTTGGGAAAAGGCCGACCCCAGCAAACCGGTCCAACCGGCCCTGCATCTGGTGACGGTCGTAGCCCAGGGCGAGCCGGGTAAGGCTGGTCTCTATCGTATGGTTATGCCCGATCATATCGTCAATATGGTTTATGACTGGGCCAAAGAAATTAATGCCATTCTGTTTCTGGATATCCAGACCGGCCTGGATAACATCCGGAACCTGTTGCCGCGTTTTGAGTGGATTTTAAAAAACCCGGATGTCCACCTTGGTATGGATCCGGAATTCAATATGGGACCCAGCGGACAGCGGCCGGGCAAAAAAATCGGCACCTACGATGCCGCAGATATCAATTATGCCTCAGGCTTCCTGGAAGCCCTAGTGGAGAAATATCAATTACCCCCCAAGATCTTAATAGTCCATCGCTTTACCCGTAAAATGGTAACCAACTCCAAGCAGATCATCCTGCGCCCCAACGTCCAGATCGTTATGAATATGGACGGGTGGGGTGCACCCTGGCTGAAGCGAGATTCCTACCGGGATTACATCGTGGCGGAACCGGTGCAATTTACCGGCTTCAAGCTCTTTTACCACAACGACACCAAGAAAGGCGATCCTTTGATGACTCCCGAAGAAATCCTGCGCTTTGTGCCGACACCCATTTATATTCAATATCAATAGGGGCCGGGAAGATTTTTGCTTTCACCAACAGAACGCAGGTGGCTACCCGCCGTCATGCCGAGGGACCGAAACGATCGAAGAACTTCAGATCCAGCGCAGGGCGCAGGATGACAAGAGAAAAGAAGCCGATGGTGGAAGGTTTTTTTGGCTTTCGGCGTCCTTTTCAAGGTTTGCAAGAAGCTTGCCCGACATTCATGATACTCTAGAATAAGGAGAATGAAATTGTCTAAGCACAACCCTCTTGTTGGTATTGTCTTGGGCAGTGCCTCGGATTGGCCTGAAGTGGAGCCGGCCGTCAAACTGTTGCAGCGGTGGCAGGTACCTTTTGAAGTGGTGGTGGCCTCGGCCCACCGCTCCCCGGCTCGGGCCCATGCTTATGCCAGCGAGGCAGAGGCCCGCGGCCTGCAAGTGATCATTGCCGTGGCCGGAGCTGCCGCTCACCTGGCTGGCGTCCTGGCTTCCCAAACTATCCTCCCTGTGATCGGGGTGCCCATCGCCTCCTCGCCTCTGCAAGGTCTGGATAGTTTGTTGTCTACGGCCCAGATGCCGGCGGGTGTGCCGGTGGCCACCATGGCCTTGGGGGCTGCCGGGGCCCGCAATGCTGTTATTTTGGCCGTGCAGATCTTGGCCCGCCAAGACCCGGCCCTGCAGCAGCAGTTGCGGGACTATAAAGCAGAATTGGCCGAAAAAGTCATCCAGGCCTCCGAACGGTTACAGGTGCAGCTTGCCGAACTTTAAGGAACTCCTGGCCCCCGGGATTCCATGGGGAGTCGAGATGGATGAAAGACCCTGGCCTACGGCCATGCTGGATCTGACCATTGATCTAAGGGCGTTGCGGGCCAATTTCCGGGAGCTGCGGCGCTGGTGCGGCCCCCAGGTCAAGATCATGGCCGTGGTTAAAGCCGATGCTTATGGTCATGGCCTGCTGCCGGTGGCCAAGACGCTGGCAGAGGCCGGGGCAGACGCTTTCGGGGTCGCTTACCTACAGGAAGGGCTGCGGTTGCGCCAGGCCGGGATCAGGCAACCCATTCTGCTGCTCATGGGGGTGCTCCCAGAAGAGGCCGCCGCGGCCGTCCAAGCCGATCTGGATATTGCCCTGTTCCGCCCCGATATCGCCGCCAGCGTGGCGGCCCAAGCCCAGTTACAGGGCAAAAAAGCCCGGGTGCAGGTCAAGATTGACACCGGCATGGGCCGGTTGGGGATCCTCCCCCAAGACGTCATGCCCTTTTTGGAGTCTCTGGCCAGCCTGTCAGGCATTGAAATAACCGGCCTCATCTCCCATCTGGCCACCTCTGATTGGGCAGACCAGACGTATATGCAACAACAACTCCTGGAATTCGACCACCTCCTCCGGGAGGTGCGCGGCCGAGGCTGGACCGTGCCGGCCAGTCATATTGCTAATAGCGGGGCGATCCTGGCGTTACGGCATAGCCACTTGGATATGGTGCGGGCCGGCATCTCCTTGTACGGCTCCCCCCCTTCGGTGGAGGTGCCCTCCCCGGTGGCGTTGCAGCCGGTTATGAGCCTGCGTACCCAGATCCTGCAGCTCAAAGATCTACCAGCCGCCAGCAGCATCAGCTACGGCCGGACCTATATCGCCCCTGAGCCCCTCCGCCTAGCCGTCCTGCCGGTGGGATACTGCAACGGCTACAGCCGGCTGCTCTCCAACCAGGGACAAGTCCTCATCAAGGGCCGCCGTGCCCCCATCCGCGGCCGGGTCTGTATGAACCTCACCATGGTGGAGGTCACCCATCTGCCCGACGTGCAGACCGGTGATCCGGTAACCCTCCTGGGTCAGGATGGCCACGACCATTTGAGCGCCGAGGAATTGGCAGCCTGGGCTCAGACCATTAGCTACGAAATTTACTGTCTGCTGGGCAATAGTAATGTCCGGCGGTATTTAGGAGAATGAAAGATGGAAAAAGAAGATCTAAGCCAAGAACCCCTCCTCTGCCTGATCTGTGCCTGGCGAGAGACCTGCCTGAAAAAATATTCCTTTTCCGGCGGCCAATGTTTGGAGTTCTGTCGGGATGTTACCGTGAAATTACCTGCCGAACAAAAAGCCAAAGCAAAGGCGACGGCCCCACCATCCACCGAAGTTCCACGGTAAGAGAATATTCTTGACAAGCTTTCGGCAAAACGTCTACATTGATGACAATTACCTAAGGCGGGCCACAAACCCGCCTTTCTTCAAATTTCATTGCCAGACATTTGTGATTTTGTCCATAAACCAAGAACAATAAAATTTATCTTGCCATGAGTATGCGTCAACGTGTGGTGGCTCTGGTGCATCAGGCGGTCCAGAATCTGGCCAAGAGCGAGGTCCTGCCCCTGGCCGCAGAGCCGGTTTTTCAGGTAGATATTCCTAAGGTAGCGGAACACGGCGATTTCGCCACCAATGTGGCCATGGTGGTGGCCAAGTCAGCCCGGCGGCCGCCTCGACAGGTGGCTGAACTGATCCGGGAGGCCTTGCAGCCGCCAGCCGGCATGTTGGCCCGGGTAGAGATTGCTGGGCCTGGTTTTCTCAATTTTTTCCTGGAGGACTCCTTTTGGCTGCAGGTCCTGGCTGATATTGAAGAGGCCCAAGGTGCCTATGGCAACAGCACCTTCGGCGCCGGGAAAAAAGTCCAGGTGGAGTTTGTCAGCGCCAATCCCACGGGGCCCCTCCATGTGGGGCATGGCCGCGGCGCGGCCCTGGGGGACGCTTTGGCCAATATCCTGGCCGCCACGGGCCATACCGTGGAGCGGGAATATTACATCAATGACGTGGGCCTCCAGATGCAGACCTTGGGGTTATCCCTGTTCCGGCGGGCCCAGGAACTGCAGGGGCTTGAGGTTGAATTCCCCGAACACGGCTATCAAGGGGATTACATCCGAACTCTGGCCAAAGCCTACCTTGCCAGCCATGGGCCGGTGGCCAGCGGCGATCCCGATCCGGCCACCTTGGAAAAGTGTGGCCGTTTTGCCGGCGAGGCTATCCTGGCAGAAATCCGCCAAGATCTGGCGGACTTCGGGGTCCATTTCGACCAGTGGTATTCCGAGGCCAGGTTGTTTCAAGAGGGCATCCTGGATCAAGCCCTGAATGCCCTGCAAGAACAGGGCTATCTCTATGAGGCTGACGGCGCCCTCTGGTTCAAGGCCACGGCCTTTGGGGATGAAAAAGATCGGGTGGTGCGTCGGCAGACCGGCGTCACTACCTATTTTGCCTCCGACATCGCTTATCACTGGCTGAAGTTTCAACGGGGCTTTGATCAGGTCATTGATATCTGGGGGGCTGATCACCACGGCTATGCCCCCCGGCTGCAGGCAGTTATCCAGGCCCTGGGGCTGGCTCCGGAACGACTCACCATCCTTCTGGTCCAGTTGGTCAGTCTCCTGCGGGAGGGCCAGCCGGTAGCCATGACCACCCGGGGCGGCACCTTTGTCACCCTCCGCCAGGTCATGGAAGAAGTAGGCAAAGATGTGGCCCGCTTTATCTTTTTAAGCCGGCGGGCGGACGCTCAGCTGGAGTTCGACCTGGAGCTGGCCAAAAAGCAGACCAGCGAGAACCCAGTATATTATGTGCAATATGCCCATGCTCGCTTGGCCAGCGTCTTCCGCCTGGCCGCCGAACGGGGGATCGCTTGGCAGGCCGCCGACCGCCAGGTCCTCCAGCGCCTTACCCAGCCGGAAGAGCTGGCCATCTTAAAGGTTCTGGCTGGGTATCCCGATGTGGTGGCCGCAGCGGCCCGACATCTAGAGCCCCATCGCATTACCTACTTTCTCACGGAATTGGCCAAGCAACTCCATGCCTATTATTATAAACACCGTTTCCTCTCCGATGATGTGGAACTGACCCAGGCCCGTTTGCTCCTGGTCAGGGGAGTGCAACGTGTCTTGGATCATGGATTGGGTTTGTTGGGCGTGGAGGCGCCGGAAAGCATGTAGCTTGCCGATGGTATCAGGGACCAGAAGATTTTTTGAAACACCTGGCAGGAAAGCCTGGCGCCGGCCTTCAGGCGGCGTCGTGATGGTAAGGCTCAAGGATGAGCCACAAGTTAAGAGGTTACCGTTCGTTGTTATCGCAGTTCTCCGCTAAGGAGCGTTTTCTGGTTCGGCAAGGTTGGGGATGTGCGCCGGCCGCGACACATCACCGCAAGGTAGGGCCAAGGAGGGGCAGCCATGTCACAGTCTGACCAGAAGGAAAAGAGCAAAAAGACGGCCAAGATCCTGCAGGGGTCTTTGAAATCCCTTGGGTATGGCCTCATCCTGATGTTTTTGCTGGTGTGGGTCTTTGCCTTGGGGGTCCTCACCGGTCGGGGGGATGTCCACCGCTGGCTGCAACGAGTCGGTCTGTACAAAACTGAAGTGGCAGCCCGTCTGGGCTTAGCCCCGCCCCTGGCAGAGACGGCCATTTTGCCTCCCTTGCCATCGGAAGACCCCGGCAAAGCTGCTCTGGCCCCTGCCAACCCGGCCGATGGAGCGGCGCCGGCTACCGGGAAGCCGGCCGTTGCCGACAAGCCAGCGGACAAACCAACTGCGGCCACCGTTGTGCCAATTTCTCCCTCCTCCCCCGCGAAACCTGAGGGGCATGGCAAGACGGAAGCCAAAAAAGGCAAAACTCCGGCCAAAGCCGAGGCTAAGACCGAGCATAAAGATAGTATTGCTGATAAACTGGCTTTTCAGAACAGCTTGGACTCCCCGCCCCGCCGCCCTGCCAAGACTACGGCCAATAAAGAGAAAGCCAAGCCCGTGAAAGCCCAACTAGCTCCGGTGGTCGGTGAGCAGGCCAGCACCGGGGGTGCCTCCCCATCTTCAGAGAAAAAAAAGTCCCCAGCCTATCAGGTCAAAATCGGCTCCTGCCGCACTCCTGCCGAAGCCCAGAAGGCCTTGGAGAAAAAAAAAAAAAAGGGGGTAAAGGCCACCCTCTTGACAGGAAAAGACAAAACCGGCCAAACCTTTACCCTCCAGACCCCCAAGTATCAATCCAAGGCTGAAGCGGAAAAAGTAGTCAAAAAGGTGCGGGAGGCCAACTTGAGCGGCCAACTCCAGGAAGTGAAACAATAGAGCTGGCAGCAGTGTTGGGGCCTCATCAGCGGGCCAGGGCCCTTTGCTTTTTTCCAAGGCAGGGCACCTGGCCACTCTGCGTCTATTGATCCCTGCAGGTCTTCGCCCCCTGTCCCAGCTTAAGCCCTAAGAGGGCAACCGTCCAACCATTTCCAGACAGTTTTTCCTTGGGCACAGCCGAACCACCAACTTTTGCCCATTGCCCCTTGACGCCACAAAAAAGCCGGGGCAGGTTTCCCCACCCCGGCTTAGCTCCTCCCACGCCGGCAGAAATTTATCGGGTCAGCCAATGGCGATTGCGCACTGTGAGGAAGGCATAGGGGTAAATCCATTGGAGCAGGAAGAAGGCGTAATAACTATAGATCACGCCATAGATAAAATCCAAATCCCGCTCCAGCACCAGGTAATAGATCATGTAAATGGCCGAAATAACCCCTAGGGCCGCCATGAATTTAATGAAGACCACGGGGTAAACGATAATGGAGCTGAGCAATAGGCCCAGAAAGAGGTAGGTCAGCGGGAACTCGATCTGGGTCATGATGAAGTCCACAATGGGCAACAGGCGATGTTTCTCCCGGTAGTTGGTGAACAGATAACCCAACTGCACGAAAGATTCCCGGACGTTGCCTCGTTCCCAACGCAGGTACATTTTGCACAGGCCTTTATACGTCTCGGGGACTAGCGTATGCACGATGGCGGTGCGTTGATAGACGCTGTAATAACCGCTCCGCAAGACAAAGTTGGTCAAGGCCCGGTCCTCGGAATGATGACAGGGCGAGCCCAAAAAGGTCTGATGCAACCAGGCATCCACATGGGGCAAGACCGCTTCCCGCCGGTAGGCCGACAGAGCACCGGGGGTGCAGGTCACCGCGCCATACCAGGATTGGGAGGCCCGCAAAAAATCAAAGGATAAAACGAAACGGACGGCCAACATTTTGCCCAAGAGGCTCTGATGGCGGTTGTAGACCTTAACGTTGCCGGCCACCGCCCCGATTTTGGGATCATGAAGCATGGGCGCCACAATCTGCCGCAGGGTGTCCGGGCTGATGACCGAATCAGAGTCGATGGTCACAAAGATTTCCCCCCGGCCTTGGGTAAAGCCAGCATAGAGGCCGGCCTTTTTGCCCCGATTGTGGGGGAACTGGATGGCCTTAATCAAGTCCGGATCACGCTGTTGGGCCTGGCTGATATAGGACCACGTATCGTCTTTGGAGCCATCGTCAATGCAGATAATCTCCAATTTGTCCCGGGGATAATCGGAGGCTGTCACTGCGGCAATGGCTTTGGCCACCATCGCCCCCTCATTGTACGCCGGGATAATGACGGTAACCAGCGGCAGCTCCCCCTTGGGCACGGGGTACGGTTTATACAAACACCACAGAACCGTGCGGACGATCTGAAACAAGAGGAGCAGCAAGGTGTAAAGAGCACCCACGGCCGGGATAAAGCCCGCATAGCTCGAGCGGCTGAGCAGCTGCAGATAGCCGTCCAAAGAGCCCCATTGCAGAGAGACCACAAAAAAGACCAGCAGGAGCGCCGGTACCAGGATTTTGAGGACCATATCGACCCATTGCATCTTCTTCAGGGCTACACCCTGCACCGGACTCTGAGCCCTTCCCAGCTGGCGCAGGGGCAGGGTTGAAGTAGCTGTGCGCATGGCGGGTAGATAACCTCCGTTATAAACAGGTTCGTTAATGAGGGGGGCGTGCCTGGTCAGGTATGGCCGCCAACCCGCAGTTTAAAGATTGCAAGAGGCTTGCCAAGCCGAGGAACTTCCTGCGGCGTTTATCAGTTACCTACCTTATTGAAATCAATCTTAATTTATTAACCAGCCGGTTCACCCGAATGCGGCCCTTTAGCCAACTTCTCTCAATTTGAGAATAGTTCTGGGAAAGACCTTGGCAGCCTATCAAATTGAGAAATAGTCAAGAGGGGTCATACCGAGGCTGCTCAGAAGGACAGGGTTGACATCCTTTGCCGACAAGTTCTTGGGATAGTGAAATTATTCCCAAAAAAGACTTGAACAAACTGCTTATCTTTGCTATACAACTAGATTTAACGAATCTGAATCAAAGGAGAACTGTCATGGGGCTGGTATTGGTCTGTCCGCAATGTCGAGCCAAGGTGGAGATATCTGCCCAACACTGTCAATATTGTCATGCTGATCTGCGCCAGTTGCCGAGAGAACAGCGCGTCTATAGTACTGGGCCAGCCGGGCCGCCGCCGGCCCCGGAGGCGCCACCTACAGCCATCCCCGTGCTGGAATCAGCCGGGGTGCCAGAAAAAATAGCAGCACCAGCGTTGCCTCCTGGAATCCGGGTGCGGCGTCCCTATATCCGCCGGTATGCCGGGGAACCGGCCGCGGCTACCTGTCCCAGCAGCCTGACGGCCGTCAAACCGGCCATGACCCCGCCGACAGGCCGGATCCGGCGACCTTATATCCGTCGCTATGCCGGGGAACCGGTGGCGGTCACCCACCCCACCACCTTGAGCAAGACGAATGAGGCCCCTAAGCCTGAAACTAAGAAGACTAAAAAAGGCAAGGCCACATCTAAAAAGAAGAAGTAGCGGCAGGCAGCCCCCCTGGCAGTTGCACAGACCACACGGTGCGGCTCCCGCAAAGAGCCCCCACGGAGTGAGGTGCCACTGCTTTTTTGCTGGCCAAGCACCCGGGAGTGAGAGAGTTTGCTGGTCTATAACACATTAACTAAACGAAAAGAGGAGTTTATTCCCCGCCAACCGGGAGTGGTGCAGATTTATGCCTGCGGTGTGACGGTCTACGACGACTGCCATATCGGCCACGCCCGCTCGGCCGTGGTCTTTGACGTCATCGTGCGCTATCTCCGGTTTTTGGGATATCGAGTCACCTGGGTGCGGAATTTCACTGATATCGACGACAAGATTATCCGGCGGGCCCAACAGGAAAATCTCCCCTGGCAGACCATCGCCGAGACCTATATCGCCGCTTTTCAACGGGATATGACCGCCTTAGGGGTCGGCCCAGCCGATATCGAGCCCCGGGCCACTGCCCATATCGCTGATATTATCGAGCTCATTAAGATCCTGGAAGCAAAGGGCTTTGCCTACCATCGGGAGGGGGATGTCTATTTTGCCGTGGCCAAATTCCCCGGCTATGGCAAACTCTCGGGCCGCAGTCTGGATGAGATGCTGGCCGGAGCCCGGATTGACATCAATGTCCAGAAGGATAATCCCTTTGATTTCGTCCTCTGGAAGGCTAGTAAACCCGGGGAGCCTTCCTGGGAGAGCCCCTGGGGACCAGGCCGACCGGGCTGGCATATCGAATGTTCGGCCATGAGCCAGCATTATCTGGGACCCACTTTCGACATCCACGGCGGCGGCGCCGATCTCATCTTCCCCCATCATGAGAATGAGATTGCCCAATCCGAGGCAGCCAATGGCCAGCCCCTGGCCAATTACTGGCTACACAATGGCATGGTAACCATTAACCAGGAAAAAATGTCCAAATCTCTGGGTAATTTTTTCACCATTCAAGAGGTCTTGGCCAAATTTCACCCCGAAGTGGTACGTTTTTTCCTGATCCAGAATCATTATCGCAGTCCCTTGGATTTCTCCGACCAAGCCCTGGCTGAGGCTCAGAGTGCGGTGGAACGCCTCTACGCCTGTTTGGCCCGGCTGGATCAAGTAACAGGCGGCGTTTCGGCCCCGCCAGCGCCGCCGCCGGGGGAGCCCCTACCGGGCTTGACCAGCGCTGAACACGAGCGCCTCCGGACCTTGCGGCCCCGGTTCCAAGAGGCCATGGACGATGACTTTAATACCGCTCAAGCACTGGGTCATATTTTTGAGGCGGTCCGTCTCTGCAACCGCGCTCTGGAAAATCAACCCCAGGGCTCCTCAGCTCTAGCCTTCTTGGTATGGCTACGCCAAGAATTGGCCACGTTGGGAAGCATCCTCAATCTGCTGCAGCACGACCCCACCTCCCTGCTCCAAACCTTGCGGCAGAAATCCGAGGCTCTGGCGTTAGATCCAGATACCATTGCCCAACTGATCGAAGAGCGGCGCCAGGCCCGGCAGGCCAAAGATTTTGCCCGGGCCGATGCCATCCGCCAGCAATTGGCCGAAGCCGGTATCCTCCTGGAGGACACCCCCCAGGGTACCACCTGGCGGGTGAAAACTTGAAGTCAGGCCCAAGGCGTGGCCGCGGCATTGCTGACCAGCAACACTAACCCAGACAAAATTTCTCCAGCGACTGGCAAGAAAACCGGGCCTGCCAAATTTTTTGCCAGCTGCGGCCTACTTTGCCATATCATCAAGGACACGGCGCTGGAATGGCAAAAAGACAACGTCCCCGTCCTGGGCGCCGCCTTGGCCTTTTATACCCTCTTCTCCATGGCCCCCCTATTGATTCTCATCACGGTGGTTGTGGGCTATTTTCTGGGCCAGGAGGCTGTGCAAGCCGATCTGGTGCTGCGTCTGGGCGAATATGTAGGGGTGGACAATGCCCAGAATCTCATGAACATTATCCACAATACCTATAAACCAGGGTCGGGGGTGCTGGCCACCCTCATTGCCATCAGCCTCATCCTCTTCGGCTCCACCACCGTCTTTTTGATGATGCGGAATGCCTTGGATCAGATCTGGGGCCTGACGAGTGCAGCAACGGGTTTGTGGGGTCTGGTCCGGGATCGGGGCAAGTCCCTCTTGGCCGTTTTTTTGATCGGCTTCCTCATTCTCCTCACCATTATCGGGCGCTCCCTCTTGGCCGCCTTTTTTAACCGGATGGACGATTTTATGGTCATACCTAGCTTGGTGCTCCAAGTTACTGACCACCTGGTTAATCTGATCTTTCTGAGCGCCCTGTTCAGCATTCTCTTTAAAGTCCTGCCTTCTGCCCAGGTGCCGTGGAGTTTTGCCGCCCGGGGGGCGGTGGTCAGCGCCTTGTTGTTCAGCATCGGTAACTTTTTCTTGAGTCTTTACCTCACCCGCCAAACCTTGACTTCAGCCTATGGCGCGGCCGGCTCTCTGGTGGTCATCCTCTTGTGGGTGTTTTATTCGGCCCAAATTATCTTTGTGGGAGCCGAATTTACCCAGGTCTATGCCCGGTTCCGGCAGGTCAGATCTCCAGAGACCGGGAACAGGGATTAAGGTGGCCATACTGGGAATGGACCTGGCAAAGAGGCAAGGTTGGGAAAAACGGCAGGAACGAGCCAAACGGACAAAAATTTATTGATCTTTCTCCTCTCTGGCCCTCCTGGCAGCACGTCTTACCCGTTAATCCTCTCCCTGCATGATCTTCACAAATTAGGCCTTTCAGGATATACTATCGCCACACCTCTAATTTGTCGCTGCTTCTCACCCTCGTTACTGATATTTTCGCCCCAGAATGGGTATGGGTGGCCCAGGAGACCGGTATATGACCCTGCCCCGCATCGTTGGCAAGTCCCTCAATCTGGCCCAGTTGCGCCAGAGTTATCTGACGCTGATAGCCGCCACCGAAGTGAACCGCTTGTTGGAGGATATTACAACCTGCAGCCTCAGTCGGGAAGCGGAGTTGCCGGAGAATTGGGAAATGCCTCACCCCCAGGGCGGCGTGGAATTGTTTCCCTTTTTGGCTGTCCAGACCCGCCGGCACCGTCTGCTGATCAGCGGCACCCTTTATCCCAACCAGGAAGATGCCAGCAGCGGGGCCCTCTTTCACCTCATCCGGCTGCAGTTGGGAGATGAGGTGGACTACTTTAAATTGAGTACGCACCAATCGTCCTTTCTCTTATCGCCGTTCCACTGCCGCTTTATCAGCATCCTCTTCGGCCTCTCCTGGTTCTATGTGCTGGGGATTCATGCCGGCTTGGTCAAACAGGATTTTCTGGCCTTCGCCCCGTATTCTCTGGAAGAACAAGTGATTGCCCGGTATCTGCAGAGTCTGGTATGGATCCCTTGCGCCACGGTCCAACTGGATGCCCAGGATACGCCGTATATCGGCACCCGTCTGTATACGCCAGCGGATTTGAAACGGTGCGAGATTCCAGGAAGTAGCGCCGAGGAGGGTATTATCCGAGGGGTGCGTCTCTTTAAACAGCTGTTGTATTACACCATCGAAGGAGAGCGTCTCTTTACCGGTTTTGCTTTCCTGCCCCCTGATAAGTCCCTAGCGGAACAGCAACGCCGTTGGCCCGACCTGTTTCTCTACCATGAGACACAGCGCCCTTTCCTCACGGAGGGGGTGGAGGCCATGAAACAGTTGCTCCTGAATGCCGATGGCCGCAACACCTTCCTGGCAGTCCATCGAGGGCGTCTGGTGGGCATCCTGCACCTGCCGTCTGGGGTCCAGCGCCAACTCACCACTGTCCGGTCCTGGCGGGAGACCCTGCCATTGGCCACCATCTCCCGGCGAGGCCGGTTTAACTTCTGGCTGGCCCTTAAAGGGCGCCAGAACACCAGGATCCCGCTGTCCCTCTTGGAATATCGCCACGGCCGTCTGCAGATCCCTCTTTTCCAGGATGTGTTCTGGCAAGAATTGGAGCGCCAACTGCGTAGCATTGCAGCCGAAGCCGATCATGCCCAGGCAGTCCAACAGCTGCGGACCCTCTTCCGGGGGATGCGGGCCAGTGCCCGAGGCGGCATCCTCCTCGTGGGACTCAGTGCCGCCAAACTTCAGGAACCTTTTGTGCCCATTGAAAACGAAGTACGGTTAGATCAGCCCATGCCCTTGGACCAACGCTGGCATGCCATCCTCCTGGGTCTAACTAAA
>CAZARS010000041.1:5277-21905 GCA_964487625.1 uncultured Desulfobacca sp. | reverse complement strand
ACGCCATGGCCGCCTGGATGGTGCCCTCCATCAACCCCACTCTCATGCAGAGTGTGGAAAAACAGCCAGTATTCGTCCATGCCGGTCCCTTCGCCAATATCGCCGTGGGTCAGTCCTCCATCATCGCTGACCAGGTCGGCTTAAAACTCTTTGACTATCACGTCACCGAGTCCGGTTTCGGCGCCGACATCGGCTTCGAGAAATTCTGGAACGTCAAATGCCGTTTCAGCGGTCTGAAACCCCACGTGGCCGTGCTCACCACCACCGTGCGTGGTCTCAAGCATCACGGCGTCAATGCCGGCGCTCTGCCCTGCCCGCCGGGTAAACCCATTCCGAAGCAATACTTCGAGGCCTCCAAAGAAACCATGGCGTGGCTGGAAGACGGGGTCCAGAATGCCGTGCACCATATCCGGACCATCAAGAAAGCCGGCATCAACCCGGTGGTCTGCATCAACGCCTTCCATTTTGACTCCGACGAAGAGCATGCCCTCATCCGTCGGGTCTGCGAAGCCGAAGGTGCCCGGGTGGCCGTGTCCAGACATTGGCAGTTCGGTGGCGAAGGCGCCCTGGAATTTGCCGACGCGGTTATCGATGCCTGCAAAGAAAAGAACGACTTCCGTTTCCTCTATCCCAACGAACTGCCCCTGCGCCAGCGGGTGGAATTGATCGCCAAAGAAGTCTATGGCGCCGACGGCGTTGACTTCCTGCCCGAAGCCGCGGCCAAAGCCGCCCGTTTCGAGGCAGATCCGAAATTCAATGAATACGCCACCATGATGGTGAAGACGCACCTGTCCTTGAGCGCCGACCCCACCAAGAAGGGTGTGCCCAAAGGCTGGCGGCTGCCGGTGCGCGACTTCTTGGTTTACAGCGGCGCCAAATTCATCTGCCCGGTCTGCGGCGCCATCTCCCTGATGCCCGGCACCGCCTCCGACCCGGCATTCCGCCGCGTCGACGTGGATGTCAAAACCGGTAAGGTCATCGGCCTGTTCTAAACGAGTAAACTGTTGCGAGAGACCCTTTCTCGCGGGTCTCTCATGATCATTAGCCTGCCAGGTATTTTCACCTGGCAGGCTTTTTGTTGCGTCCTCCTGTGCGGGCCAATAATGAAAAAGGCGGTTGTCATTTTGACAGCCGCCTTTTATAACCCTGTGGGTCAGCAGTAGCTCTTAGACCAGGAATTCCGTCTCATCCCATTCGGGGATGTTTACTTCCTTCAGGTCATCATGGAGGTAGGTGCGCTCATTGCGGCAGAGCACTCCCAGGGAGAGGCAAATAATAGTCCAGAGGTGGACCGTGCCCCAATGTTTGGGAGCGTGTTCGGCCAATTCGTGGATCTGGGAGTGGCAGTTGTGGCATGGGGCAATGCAATAATCCGCCCCGGTGGCGAGAATCTGGTCCATTTTCTTCTGGCCGTAGGCCAAACGCTCCTCGTTATAGCCGCTCTGCAGGAAGCCGCCGCCGCCGCCACAGCAGTAGTTATTGGACATGTTGGGGGTCATGTCCACGAAGTTTTCTTCGCCGACGCAGGATTTGACGACAAAGCGCAAGTCGCGGGCGCATTCATCGCCGAAGCTTTTGCGGATAATGTTGCAGGGGTCTTGGACGGTGAATTTGATCTTGAGGTTTTTATTCCAATCGGAGTTGACTTTCAGCTTCCCTTCCCGGATCCATTTGGCATACCAGGTAAAGATGCTTTGCACGTCAACGGAGGTAGCAATTTTATATTTTTGCAGTCCGGCCCGGACCGCATAGGTGATGTGCCCTCACTCGGTGTTGAGGAAGACTTTGCAGCCCAGCTCCTCCGCCTTCCGAATGGACATTTCCGTAATGTGCTTCCAGGCATCGTCATCCGCCAGGAACATGCAATAATTTTCGGCGGCCCAACCTTTGCTGCCATAAGTCCAGTCCGCGCCGACGATGTGCATGATCTTCCACAGGGGGATCATCTCCTCGGGTTCATTGACTGGTTCCCGGGAGTTCTGATTGAGGAAAAAGTAGGCTCCCTGTTTGTCAATGGGCGCTTGAATATTCTCGAAGCCGGGTTGGGTCCGGACCCCTTCCAAGACATCGTTAACGATGAACTCAAAATCTTCTTCCCGGGCACCCATGGCGCTGCAGGTATCAGTGCTCAATGCGGCATCGCAGGAGCGCAGGATACCGCGGGGCCTTTGTTCACGAGGCCAAGAGGCCCGCATATTATAAACCAACGCCGGGATATTGACGTTCATGGGGCAGGCGTGCACACAGCGCATACACATGCTGCAAAACCAGGCCCATGGCGTCTTTTTCAGTTCCTCATCCATGCCCAAGGCTGCCATGCGCACCGCTTTCCGGGGGTCCATACCCGCCAAGCCGGTGGCCGGGCAACCAGCGGCGCACGTCCCACAAGTCAGACAGGCATTGAGATTGCCGCCATCCGGCAGCTTCTCCATGACAATGTCTTTGAAGGACTTGCCCTCTCGCTTGGTTAACACTAAAGGTTCTTCTGCCATAATGCCATCCTTATAGTCAAGATACTAAAGAGATATTCCTTTGCCGAAATTTTGTCTATAAACATTATAGCGCGTTTTTGCGGCAAAGTCAATAAGCAACGGGGTGGGGAGAGGGACGCCCAGCAAAGCCAGCGCTTGGCAAGAGTCCCTCCACGGCTCAGCCTGACCAAGAGTAAGGCGCTTACTTCCAGACGATATCATCCATAGACCTGGGGAGGGAAAAGGGCCTGGCCCTTTTTAATCCCCCCCCGGAGAGCATTCCTCGTCAATCTGCTAGACCTGGGGCCGCGGGTAAAGGCCGCCGCCTTTGACCAATTCCGGGACTTTCTCTTCCCATTCAATGGCCATGATATGGAAACCCCGGACGCCGGGGACTTCTTTAAGCTCCTGGATCATCTCGATGGCGATTTTGATACCTTCATCGGCCTGCTTTTCTTTGGGGACACCCTTGAGGCGGTCGATGAGATAGTCCGGCACGTCCATCCCCGGCACCTTAGTTTTCATGTAACGGGCCATCCCCAGGCTCTTGAAGGGGGTGATGCCGGCCATGATGTAGGCCTTCTCGGCATAGCCCTTATCCACGGCGATCTTCATCCATTCCTTAAACTTAGGAATGTTATAGATACATTGGGTCTGAATGAATTCCGCTCCTGCGGCGATTTTTTTGCCCAAGCGCATGGCCCGGAGTTCTACGTTGGGGCCGGCAAAGGGGTTTTCCGCGGCGCCGATGAAGATCTGGGGCCGGACTTTCATCTCAAAGCCGCTCAGGAGTTTGCCTTCATCCCGCATCATCTTGACGGTCTGGATCAGCTGGACGGAATCCAGATCAAAGACGTTGGCGGACATGGGGTGGTCACCAAAGGTCTGGTGGTCGCCGGTCAGGCAAAGCATGTTGTGGATGCCAAAGGAAGCCGCCCCCAGGATATCGCTCTGCATGGCGATGCGATTGCGATCCCGGGTCGTCATCTGCAGGACCGGGTCGATGCCCATCTGTTTCAGCCGGATGCAAGAGGCCAGGCTGCAGAGCCGCACCACCGACGTCTGGTTGTCGGTGACATTGACGGCATCCACATAATCTTTGATGAGGTGGCCTTTATGCTCAATTTCGGCCCCATCCGCGCCCCGGGGCGGGCCGACCTCCGAGGTGACGCCAAGATGGCCGGCGGCCATAATCTTCTCTAATCTGCTGGGTGTTTTTGGTTCCATGCACTCTTCCTCTCTGCGCTCAATCCTACAAGGGGCCGCCGTATCGACAGCCCCTGATTCATCATGATTAATGGGCGCTGCCGTGGGCCGGTTCAGCCTTCCGCAGATCTTCCCGGATGATGACCCGGGGGCCGCCGTCCCGGCTGGTCCGCCAGTTTTTGGGATCCACCGGCTGGGTAAAGCGATCTAATTGGCCTAACTTCTCCAGGCGCTCATAGATCAGGTGCCAGCCGCACGGAGTGTCCTTGCTGATCTCGCATTTTCCGGCTTCAGAGCCGCCACAGGGACCGTTGAGCATCCGTTTGGAGCAACGGGCAATGGGGCAGATGCCGCCGGTGCTGGCCAAGACACATTGGCCACACCCGGCACAGCGCTCTTCAAAGATACCCCGGTCAGCATTGATCCCCATGAAATGGGTATCAACGCCGGGGAAGACGATCTTATCATTATACATTTCGGTAAGATACTGGATGCCGCAGCCGCAGGCAATGGAAATGACGGCGTCGGCTTCGTCCACCAGGTCCTTTAGTTCCGCCAGATACTCTTTGTCGCACTGACGGGTAACCGTCGTCTCTTTTACCTGGTGGTCTTTACCGGCCTGAGTATAATAGAGGCGCAGGGCCGAACCCAATACTTTGGCCTCTTTCATACCCCCGGCTTCGCAGACGGTGACGCACCCGTCACAGCCGGCTACCAGGATCTTGTTGAAATCTTTAACATAGTTGATGATTTCTTCCAACGGTTTCGGTGTTGCCTTAATCATCAGGCTGCCTCCTCAAGCCTAGGCGGCTTTCTTTTCATGCGCCAAGCGGATGGGGCTGGGCCCCAGGTTTTTGATCCGCTCATCGAATTCTCTACAGATTTCGGCCCATCTGCTGCCCTGTCCGGCGGAAAGGTTATACATTTCCACCCGATCCCGACCCACGCCTGTGGCCGCCAAAATCTCCTTGGCCCGCTCTACGCGTTTACGGGCAAAGAGGTTGCCGTGCATATAATGGCAGTCGCCTTCCAGGCAACCGGCCACGAAGACACCATCGGCGCCCTGTTCAAAGGCCTGGAGGATGTGGAACAGGTCCACCCGGCCGGTGCAGGGCACCTTGATGATATGGATATGGGTGGGATATTGCAGTCGCATCGAACCTGCCAGGTCCGCAGCGGAGTACGCTCAGAAACTGCAACAGAAAGCAATAATCTTCGGTTCAAAAGCTTCCATGGTCTCGCTCCTTAGGAAAAGGCTAAGATACTGGCCGTCAGTTGGTCATCCTCGTAATGCGACAGCTGGATGGTATTCCCCGGACATTCGGCCGCACAGATGCCGCAACCCTGGCAAATGGCCTCGTTAATCTCCGAGACATTGTCTTCGTTGATCTGGGGCACATTGTAGGGGCAGCTGCGGACACAGACCAGACAAGCGGCACAATGTTTGGGATCCACCTTGGAGACCACGCCACTGATGGTCTGTTTGGTGTCTGCCAAGAAGCCGCCGGCCCGAGCCGCCGCAGCCATGGCCTGGGCAATACTTTCACTGATGAGCTTAGGCGCATGGGCCAGACCACACAGGAAGATACCTTCCGAGGCAAAGTCCACCGGCCGCAATTTGGCGTGGGCTTCGATGAAGAACCCGAAGGCATTGCGCGGGATCTTCAACATGGTGGCGAACTTTTCTGTGTCGTTGGCCATGACGCCGGCGCTCAGGATGAGGGCATCAGGGTTGACCTTGACGGGCAACTGCAGAACATGGTCAATGAAGGTGACGCTCAGGGTATCACCCTCTTTGGTCACCTGGGGCGCCTTTTCCGGATCGAAGCGGGCGAAGATCACGCCTTTATCCCGGGCCTGACGGTAGTAGTCCTCTAGGACACCATAAGTCCGCATATCCCGGTAGAGGATGACCACATCCATGGACGGGTTCAGCTCCTTCAACTGCAGGGCGTATTTCACCGCACCCTGGCAGCAGACCCGGCTGCAGTTGGGGTTCTCTTCATTCCGGGAACCCACACACTGGATAAAGACAGCCTGATTCCATTTGGCCACGTCAGCCTTGGCCTGGTGGATCTTCTCGCCCAACTCCAACTGGGTCATGACCCGGCTATCCTCGCCATAGAGGAATTCTTTGGGCCGGTATTCATGACCGCCGGTGGCGATGACCACCACGCCATGATCGATGGACTTTTCTTCGGTTCCGATCTTCAGTTTGGTATTGAAATTGCCTTTGTACCCACCAAAACCCACGACCTCGGCCCCGGTATAGAGTTCGATCTTGTCGTGGCTCTTGACTTTTTTGACCAAGTCGGCCAGATACGTCGGCACGTCCATCCCTTCGATGGTTTTGTGGATCTTCCGGGCCACGCCGCCCAGTTCCGTGTCTTTTTCCACCAAGACGGTCTGGAACCCTTGATCGGCCAGGTTCAGGGCGGCATTCATGCCGGCGATGCCACCGCCCACCACCAGGGCCCGCGGAATGATGTTCAGCGGTTTTTCCACCAGTGGTTTGAGGACCGACGCCCGGGCTACCGCCATCTTAATAAGGTGTTTGGCCTTCTCGGTGGCCGCGTCATATTCCTTCATGTGGACCCAGGTATCCTGGTTGCGGATGTTGGCCATCTCAAACATGTATTTGTTCAGGCCGGCATCCATAATGGTCTCCCGGAACAGCGGCTCATGGGTGAGGGGGGTACAGGCTGCCACCACCACTCGGTTGAGGTTCTGTTCCTTGATGACCTGGAGCATCTTATCCTGGGTGTCCTGGGAACAGGTAAAGAGGTTTTCATCCACCATGACCACGTTGGGGAGGGTGGCCGCGTATTCCTTTAAAGCCGGGACGCTCAACAGGCCGCCGATGTTGATCCCGCAGTTGCAGATGAAGACGCCGATGCGGGGCGGTTCCTTGGAGAGGTCTTTCTGGGGAGGCAGCTCCTTGGTCTTGGTCATGGTCCATTTGACGTCGCCCAGGGCAGCGATACAGCCACCCGCGGCCGCCGAGGCCTCCATCACCGATTGGGGAATGTCTTTGGGCGCCTGGAAGGTGCCGCAGACATAAACCCCAGGTTTGGAGGTCTGGACCGGGGTGAAGGGATCAGTCTTGGCCAGCTGGTGTTGGGTCATATCAATGCCCAATTTATGGGCCAGGTTAATGACATCACCGCTCACCTGGAAACCCACCGACAGAGCCACCAGGTCAAAGATTTCACTCATGAACTGGCCGTCTTCGGTGACGTAATTGACCTTGACATTATCGCCCGGGGCCGGATCCAGGCTGTGCACCCGGCAGCGTACAAAGCGGACGCCCAATTCCTTGGCCCGGTTGTAGTAGAGTTCAAAATCTTTCCCGTAGGTCCGCATGTCCATGTAGAAGATGGTGGTCTCCAGGGGTTCTTTGCTATGTTCCATGGAGATGACCGCCTCTTTAATGGCATACATACAGCAGACCGAGGAACAGTAGGAGTTATATTTCACATCCCGGGAGCCGACGCACTGTAGCCAGGCCATTTTCTTGGGCTCCTTGTGGTCCGACGGCCGGACCAAGTGGCCCTCGTAGGGACCGGAGGCGCTCAGGATGCGCTCCAGCTCCAAGCTGGTGACCACATTGGGGATACGCTTGTAGCCCCAAACGTCGGCGATGCTGGGATCAAAGGTCTTGGCCCCGGGGGAGAGGATCACGGCACCGACCTTGAGCTCCAAGGTCTGCGGCTTCTGGCTGTGATCCACGGCCTTGGGCTGGCAGTTGAGGGCGCATTGCATACATTCGGAACAGACGCCGCAGTTGACGCAGCGGGCCGCCTCGGCCTGGGCCTGCTCCGGGGTGAGGCCCAGATTGATTTCTTTGAAGCCTTTGCCCCATTCTTCCACGGGGAGGTGAGGCATCTGGGCCCGGGGCTGTTTGGGGGTATTGGCGGGAATGGGATTCCATTCCCCGTGTTCATTATAGCGCAGCGGGAACTCCCGGTCTTCTTTCAGGTCCTGACCCCGGAGATAACGGTCAATGGAGATGGCCGCTTCCCGGCCGGCTGCCACGGCCGCGATGGCGATGTAGGGTCCAGAGACCACATCACCACCCGCAAAGACTTCTTCCCGGCTGGTCTGCAAGGTATCGGGATCGGCCTGGATGAGGCCCCGCGGGGTCAGTTGGATCTTATCGGCTTCGGTAATGAAGCTGAGCTCCGCCTTCTGCCCGATGGCCATGATGACCACGTCGGCGTCTTCGATGCGGGTCTGATCCTCAAAGTACGTGGGGGCAAAGCGGCCCTGTTCATCAAAGACTCGTTCCACGGCCTTGAGCTCAATGCCTTTGACCTTGCCGCCCTCGGTGACGATCTGTTTGACGCCCCAGCGATGCTCCAGGAGGCAGCCCACCTGCAGGGCTTCTTCCACTTCCCAGGGGTTGGCCGGCATTTCTTCCCGGGTCTCCAAGGCGATGATCTTCACTTCGGTGGCGCCGTTGCGTTTGGCCGTCTGGGCCACGTCCATGGCCACGTTGCCGCCGCCGATGACTACTACTTTTTTGCCCTGGGTCGGGGAAGCGCCGGTGGTGGCAAATTCTTTCAGATATTCCACGCCCCACAGGACGCCGTCGGCATCATGGCCAGGCACCGGGATGCGCAGACTGCCCTGGCAACCCACCCCGATATACACGGCCCGGAAGCCGTCTTTGGTGAGCAGGCTGTCAATGGTACGCTCACCGCCGATGGGACTGTTGTAGCGGATTTCCACGCCACACCGCTGGATATAATCCACTTCCTGTTTCAGGACGTGGCGGGGCAGACGATATTCGGGAATGCCGTAGCGCAGCCAGCCGCCGGGTTCCGAGGCCGCCTCAAAAATCACCGGCTTATAGCCCATCAGGGCCAGATGGTAAGCACAGGACAGACCCGAGGGCCCGGCGCCGATGATGGCCACAGGTTGGTCATTCTTGGTCACTTCCGGCACCGGCAGGGTGGCCCAATCCACCTGGTCTGCCACGAAGCGCTTCAAGGCGCAGATGGAGATGGGTTCATCCACCTCGGCCCGTCGGCAGACGGTTTCACAGGGGTGCGGGCAGATGCGGCCGATGGTGCCCGGCAGGGGCAGCCGGTTCATGATCAAATCCAGGGATTCCTTGAACTTGCCTACCTTAATGAGCTGCACATACCCCTGGGCCGACAAGTTGGCCGGGCAGTTCTGGACGCAGGGGGCCCGGTCCAGTTTCTTGATGCCGAAAGCCGAAGGAATGGCCTGGGGATAGAGCCGGTAGATGGCCTGCCATTCCCCCAGGCCGGCGTTGAATTCATTGGGCATGGCCACCGGACAGACCTTGGTGCAGTCAGAGCAGCCGGTGCATTTGGACATGTCCACATAGCGGGGTTCTTTCTGGACAGTGACCGTAAAGTTACCCGGCTCGCCGGAAATGGCCTTGACCTCGGATAGGGTGTGAATTTCAATGTTGAGATGTCGCCCGCACTCCACCAGCTTGGGCGAAATAATACACATGGAACAGTCATTGGTGGGGAAGGTTTTGTCTAACTGGGCCATGATACCGCCGATGGCCGGTTTCTTCTCCACCAGGTGGACATAAAGCCCGGCTTTGGCCAGATCCAGGGCGGCCTGAATCCCGGCGATGCCCGCACCTACCACCATGACTGCCCCGGTTTTGCCGTTGCCGCCACTTGCCATTGTTTTCTTTTCCTCTTGTGCCATACACGTATCCCTATAACAAATGATGGTTGAATCCCGCCGAGAACCTCCTGCCTTGGACCTGCGAACTGAGGTACCAGGGCACGCCCTCAATCTTGGAAACGCCAGCCGCCGTGTCGCCGCCCCCACGGCCACCGCATTTCCTGATCCAGGACCTAAGTTTTCTGGACGGGGAAGACCAAACGTCTACGGGGGCCACCATGCTTCCCCTCGAGAGGCCGGAAAGCACTTTGCTTAAATGACAAATATCACAAAGCCGAACCCCAGATTAGCAAACCACAGTGGATTAGTCAAGTAAATGACTATAAAATCCTTTTAATTCCTCTCTTTATTTGTATTCATTTTCTTATGCCCTTGCAAGGAAATAATACGATCTTGTGGCAAGTTGTTGGACAGAGGAAAGGTGAGACAGCAAGGCGCCGGCCTGGCCGAATATCCTGTGGCCGCGCTTATGGGGCACAGCTCCCTGGATCAGGGAATATTTGGCAATCCAGTTATCCCTCCAGGATTCTGCAACACAATCAACCCACGGCGAAGGATCAGACGGGGGGCAACAATTAGAGGCCCCGGGTGGCTACTGCACTGCCTCATAATCAGGCAGCCGCAAGACACAACACTCTCGCCCCTGGGACCATTCCTGCAATTGAATTAAGGGATTGCCACTCTGTCATCCTGAGTCGTCGCCCACGGAGGATCTATCCTTTGATGATAACAGAGATTTTTCGCTGCGCTGGGCACAACTGATTTCGGATTGTTTACCTCGAGTAATAGCCCTGATCACTGTCCTCGCCCTGCAAGGGTGCAGAAAAGGAATCATCGTGAGCAGTCTCCTTGCCTGCCATTTGGCATGAGGTTGAACGGGGCCTCACCTTCTTAGACAATCTCATTCATCCTCTTGGCGGCGCGGCCAAGCTTGTTGGCTGCGGCTATGCAACCCCCCAGCCACAAGAATCCCCACCCTTAGGCCGCCAGCCAGACGATTACCCCCAGGAAAAGGGAGGCCAGGATACCCAAAGGAATGGTTAGGCGCAAGATTGCTCCTTCTTGTCCCGCCGCCCCCACCATGGGGGTGGCGATGGCGATCTTAAAAGGCGAAGAGATGGAGCCGATGGCTGAACCTACGGTCAGACCGGCAGCCAACGTGGTGGCCGATACCCCCAGGAGGGAGGCGGCCTGTACCTGCAGATCCCCGAAGAGCATCAGGGAGGCTACTCCATAGCCGGTGAGGAAGGTCCCCACCCAGCCCAGAAAGGGCACGCAGAACGGATACCCGGCCCCCGTGAGCTCTTTCAGACCGGTGGCCAAGACAAGGGGGATATTGTATTCCGGCCGCAGCCCCTGAAAGTCCACGGCGGAGCCGGAATAGGCAATCACTTGGCCCATGGCGCCGAATAGGCCCATGGCCACCAGGGCCCGCCAGCCTTTGCTCACTCCGGCGGTCCAGACCTGCCGCCATTGGACGGGCGTCACGCCCAAGAGCTTTACTGCCACGGCTAGGGCCAACAAGAGGTAGAGATAAGCGGAAAAAAAGGGTGTAAACGTTATGGGATGGGTGGGAATCACTGCCAGGGTAAAGGTCAGGTGTTGTTTCGTCAGGGTCTGCAGCCAAGGGATGGTGTTCACCAGCAGCAGTGGCACCAGGATCATTCCAAAGGGTGCCAAGTCGGCCCAGAGGCGAGCCTCGGGTATCGTCGGCCGGTTCTTGCCGCCCGCCAACAGCCAGGCCACCAGGAAGAGACCCCCTACCATCCCGGCAATGGCAATGCCCAGCCACAGTGCCGCGGCCAAAGTTGCCAGGCTGACCAGCAGGGCCCAGCCCAAAAGAGCGGGGAGCTGCCGCCAGGCCTGGGCCGGCTCCGGCAAAAACGGGGGCAGGCACAGGGCCATCAAGAGCGTGGCCGGCACCGACAGCCAGGCGGTGGCCACGCCTAACTCCTGATACGGCAGGCCCGTCACCAAGGCCAGAACAGTGATGATAATCCCGGCCATTTCCACCCCCATCAGACCGGCATACCCCACAATGGACAAAGCAGCCGCGCCCACTGGCTTCACCCCTGTGAAGGTGAGCATCGGCGCCACCATGGGCTCGGCAATGATGCTGGCCCCCTCAAGAAAATTCCCCAACCCGAGGGTGATGAGAACCTGCCGCCGCAGGGGCTGGGAAAGGCCGCTGAGAAGCCAATCAACTAAACGGGCCAAGGAGCCGCTGCTGACGAGGAGTTGGGAAAAGAGAATCCCCAAAAAAACCACCAGCAGCAACGGCAAGGTGGTCAAGAGGCCGTCCACCGTGGCCAGGCCGACCACGGTCCAAGGCGTGCGGAAGGCCCAAGCCGTCAACAGGGCCACATAGCCGAAACCCCAGATCGCTAGCTCCAGGGCCGAGCGCCGTAGCAGCACTGCCAAGATGGCCAACAGCCCAACAGGCGTCCAGCCCAGGAGGAAAAGAGAGGTAGAGGACATGGCTCGTGATCCCGGTGTAGGGGAGGCAGCTAAGGACTGAGTAGATGGTCCGTGCGACAAGTAAGAATCAGGGTAACCCGGGTAAGGCTGGTGCCACCACTGGGGGGCAGGCGCAGGGCGGCCAGAGCCCTGCCCAGGCAATTCTCTAAGGTTTTATTTCCCGGATCGACCAGTTTGACCCAGACCACCTTACCGCTGCCGCTCAGATTAAAGCGCAGGGTAAGCCGTGCCGGTATTTTGCTGGACTTCTCTTGGGTTGAGCGAAGACAGGCTGCCATGGTGGGCAAAATCCCGACGACGGCTTCCCGGATATCCTCCTGGGGCTGCTCCCCCTGCACGGTGAGCTCTGCTATGGCCACTTGCAGAAGAGGTTCGGCCCCATCCCACTCTTCCTCCTGTCCCGGTATCTGCGCCCAAGCTGGCGGAACTGGCCAGGAGAGGGCTTTGGCCCCGGTCAGGCCCAGGCAAACAAGGAGCAAAACCATGATAAAACGTTGGCCCATATTCATTCCTCTCCCTAGAGCACCACGGGGTAAGGGCATTTTGACGTCTGACCAACCAGGCTTGGTTCGGCTTACCAGCACCGCCTGGAGATTTTTCCCCGAACAAAAAAAACCAAACGGCTCGGCCCCAAGAGGGCGACAAGCCCTTTCCGGCGCACTTGCCCAGTGCTGCTTGGTTATATCGAATCAAGCAGCCTCCTGGCAAGAATTTGGACACCAGCCGGTTGAGTTTTTAGGTTAACTTGTCGATCTTAATGGCAAGATGGATAAAAAGCTTGCCAACGGTGACGGCAGGTATTATACTAACCTGCAACTGCAAAAGTTTACCTGCCTGGCAACAGCCTCAACGCCAGCCATTTGGTGCGGTCGCTACCATAGCTGGATGTTTCCCGTTCTCCCCATGCGAAAGGCCATGGTATCGCCGTCAACACCGCAAGGACAGCACTGCAACCCAAAGGAAGGCCCCTGATGTACGTATGCCGGCAATTTATCTTGCTTTTGCTCATAGCGGTCATAATGCTGCCCGAGCCTGTATTGGCCCGGTCTGGCTCTTCCCAGACCTTTATTTACGTGGACAGGATGTTTAATCAGCAGCCAGCCGTCTCGCCGCCCCCCGGGGCAGTGCCAGAGCCCCAGAAAGGCCGGGTGCAGGTTTATATCTACAAAAAAGGCACCGTTTTCTGGACCCTGCCTTTGGCCAGCCAAGCCGGGGTGCCCTCCCGGACCGGCGCCACCAGCCCCCCTCTGAAACCTACCGATCCCCGTCTCGGCAAAATTATTGCAAAATATGCCAACCAACAAGGCCTCGATCCCCGCTTGGTGCAGGTGGTTATCCGCCACGAATCAGGCTTCGACCCGGGGGCAGTGTCTCCCAAGGGGGCCATGGGGCTGATGCAACTCATGCCGGAAACCGCAGCCTCCATGGGGGTCGAGGACCCCTTTGATGTGGAGCAGAACATCAAAGGCGGTGTCCGCTTCTTAAAAATCTGCCTGAACCGCTTTAACCAAAATCTTCCCCTGGCCCTGGCCGCTTATAATGCAGGTCCCGGACGGGTAGTGGAACACCAGGGTATGCCGCCCTTTAAAGAGACCCATGATTATGTCAAAAAAGTGGTCATGGATTATAGCGGGCAGGCGTTGGACCCGGCGCAGGTGAAAATCCAGCCTGCGGCGTCGACTGCCGCAACTGCCGAGCCACCTGCCACGCCGCCGGCCATGCCTGAACCGACCCCTACCATTCCTCAATTATTCAGTTTACCCGTGGTGAATCTCGCTGGTCCCGAGGCCTTCCGGGGGGCTTTCCAACCTTAAGGGCCGTGCGGGGTGGTGGGCCATTCGCATCGTTCGGAGGCTTGGTGAATAATCGCAGATATTCCCTCTTGTTGGCGTTGGTTTGGCTAGTCTGGCTGGCCGGCTTAAGCGGCAGTCTGGCCCTCCTTGCCAGTGAGCCCCCAGCTGACAGCCTGGGCGGGAGCAAAACCCCGGCCCGAGAGGCAGCCCCAAACCTCCGGAAGCCACCAAGCCTGCTGGCCCCGCCCGATATCTCGGAGCTGGTCCCGAAGTTGACGAACCGAGGACAGGTGACGGTGGCTGGGGACGGGGATGCCGATTCGCTGGCTGCCTTTTACCCGCCGCCAGCAAAACAGGCAGAAGCGCCATCACTATTACCCAAACCCGAGGTCATTCGGGAGAGGATTGCGGCCAAACAGCGGGAACTCATGGATGATGAGGCTTTCCGGGCCGCGGTGCAGAAATTTGAGACAATCCTGGCCCACCGGCAGGCCAAGCTGTCGGCCGATGCGGTCCCCACGGCCGGCTGGGGGGCTTTGATCAATAAATACGCCCGGCAACATGGAGTGGACGCCCGCTTGGTCTGGGCAGTCATGCGCCATGAATCCAATTTTAATCCCCAAGCCGTTTCGCCCAAAGGCGCCATGGGGCTTATGCAGCTCATTCCCAGCACAGCGGCCCTCATGGGGGTCACCGATCCCTTTGATCCCGAAGACAATATCAGCGGCGGGGTGCGTTATTTGAAACAGTGCCTGGCCCGCTTCAATAATAATATCATCTGGGCCTTGGCTGCCTATAATGCCGGCCCCGATAATGTGGCCAAATACCAAGGCTGCCCGCCGTTCGCCGAAACCCGCAACTATGTCTTGCGGGTGATGCGGGACTACACCGGTGCCCAGATTGACCTCCCCGTGCCCCCTCCAACTGCCGGCGCCAGACGTGGCTCTGGACCCGCCGCCAGCCAGGCAATGGCGGCAGCCACCCCATCGCCCCAGCAACCCTCAGGTCTGGCTTGGAAGATCCCCCCGCCCACCGTGCAGGTGGCCAAACCCACCTGGAAAATCCCACTGGCCCCCACCATCCTGGCCAATCGCCTGCCGGCCGAAGTCCGTCTGCACCCGGATGTGGCTCGCCTCCTGGCCAAAAAGGACAAGCGCGTCATTCTGCCATAACAACCCCGGCTGACGGGACGCAACGCCCCTCGGCAGAGAGTTGCTATTGCTCCTCTGGCTCCGGTGGGATAATGATCGGCGGCGCCGGTGCCCCGGTTGGTGCCGGGGAGGGTAGGGTGCGCAGATGCACATCCAGCTGGGGGTAGGGGAATTCAATCCCTTTTGCCCTGAAGGTATCAAAAAAGGCGGCATTCAATTCATGGGTAGCCGGGACCCGATCCGCCGGGCTGCGCAGGAAAACCCAGACAGTGAAATCCAGAGAACTATCACCATAGGCGCTGAAAAAGACTTGCGGCGGCGGCTCCGTCAGGACCCGGTGATTCTGCCGACAGGCCTGATCCAACAGCCGGGTGACCTGATGGACATCGGAGCCGTAGGCCACACTGATTTTTAAAGCTAAGCGGTTGGGCCCACGGCCATAAAAAGTCCAATTGAGGATCTTGCCGGACAGCAGTTCGGAATTGGGGATGATTAAAACGGAGCGTTCGGCCGTCTCAAAGACGGTGCTGCGCACCCGGATGGCCTTGACCGTGCCCCATTGACCATCAATGATCAAGAGATCGCCCACTTTGATGGGGCGTTCAAACAACAGGATCAGGCCGCTGAAAAAATTGTTGACAATGTTTTGCAAGCCGAAACCGATGCCGACCCCCAACCCACCAGCGATGATGGCAATGTTGCTGAAATTGATCCCCAAAAATCCCAAACCCACAAAAATACCCACCGTCATAATGGCGTAATGGACCGTGTTGGCAATGGTATGCTGGATCCCCACATCCCACTGTTGCCGCTGAAAGATGCCACTTTCCAAGACGATCCGGCTGAAGCGGGATAGTTTCCGAGCCAACCAGATACTGACTGCGGCCAACACGATGGCCAACGGCGACAGGATAAAGGGCCCCACGCTGGGCCCTTGAGACAGAGCCGTCAGGACCAGCTTGAGGCTTCGCCAATCAATCCCCCAACTCAAACCGAGCCCTGTTACCGTCAACAGGATAACCAGCAGGTTGAAAATCTGGGTTAGGAAAAGACGCACGCCCTCCACGGTGCGGCTCTGCCAATGCAATGTCATGACCAAGAAGCCTTTGGCATCGGTCAGAGAATCAATCAGGTCCTGGCCCAAGCGTCGCAGCAGCCAACTTCCGGCTACAACTAGGACGCTCAGGATAACGGCCCTGGCCAGATATAGGGCCAGGTTTTGGAAACCCAACAAGTCTATAACGAGGATAATACTCAAACCCAAAAAGATCAGGAGGCGTACCATTCCGATGATCTTGGAGCGGCGCCGGTCCAACGTCGCCTCTTCCCCGGTGATGAGGATTTCCAGATGGGGTTTACGCAGCAACAGCAAAACCCAGAAAACGGTAGTGAGGATATAGGCGAGCACTGCAAAGGTATACCCAGCTCCCTCCAGCCCCACCAAGTGCAACGACCAGAGCACGTAAGAGCCGGCCACCAGGAAGATCAAAGCGAGGGAGCCGAAACGATAATAGTATTGCGCCGTGGGATTCGGCAAGCGAATGATGCCCTGATCCGGGTCTCCAGGGGTGAACATGGCCCACAGGATGTGCCTGATGAGACTCATCACCGTGATAACCAGGAGGCCTCCCAAGAGGATTTGGGCGACGGGTTTTTCCAGGACCTTCATGACCGCCAAGGAGAGGGCCAGCCAGACGATTAGGGCCAGAAGATAGTAATTCTTCACAAAGGCATTAATCAAGGCCATGCTCAATTTTAAGGTAAAGGTCTGGGCTTTGGCCGCCAGTTTGGCGCGGTAGTCCCGACTAGCCCGCCGCAGCAGTCGCATACTATAGAGCATGAGGGCCAGGAAAATG
>CAZARS010000041.1:0-5267 GCA_964487625.1 uncultured Desulfobacca sp. | reverse complement strand
CAGCCCCACCAATTCGCTGCGATATGTCCGCACCAATCTGGCTGCTTCGCCGGAGGCGACGGTCTCCTTTACCCCCTGCCACAGCCTTTGAGGGAGCGTCAGGCCGGCGCTGAGCAATTCTTGCAGGAGGGTAAAAAAATCCGTCGGGGTTTGGCGCTCCAGCAGCTGCTGACGGCTCTTGGTGGCGGCGTAACTGGCCAGCTGCTCAGAAAATTCCACGAGCAGCTGTTGCTCCTGGGTCGCCAGGGCCATCTGCCCTTGGATGCTCTGGATCACCTCTGCTAATTTGGCGCTGGCCGTTTTTACCAGCGTCTGATACTGGCGGCGTTGCTGTTCCAGGGCCTTATCGGCCGGGGTTTTGGCCTCGGGCTGGGCAGCTTTGTCCAACTCCGCCTTCTTGCTGGCTTCCAATAATTCGGTCTGAATTTTGCCGAATTTCTCCAATTCCTGCTGGAGCTCCGCCTGCAGTTTCTTCCGCTGCTCCAGGGACCGGGCATAATACTGTTGAAGCTCCTTAGCCTGCTCAACGGTGATTTTCTCCAAACTTAACGCAGTCTTATGAGTGCTCACGGCCACTGCCAGGGATTGGCTTTCCTGTTGAGCCTTGGCCAAGCGGGCCTGTTGCAGCTCCGCCTGTTTAGTAAATTCCTCGATCTGCCCTTGCAGCGTCTTGGTGATGTCGCTGAGCAGGGTACCCTGCATGAGGGCTGCCGTGGGGGTCAGGCGCAGAGGTTCCCCTGCCTGGCCATAAGCGAGAGTCGAGCTGAAGAGCACGAGGCTAATTATTAGCCATAATATTAGATTCTGGTGCGGTCGCAGCTTTTTCATGAGTCCCTTTCTTATGCTCGGGCAGACTGGGTGGCCGTTTTCCAGCCGCCCAGAGGCAGGTCTCTTGGTTGCCCCAAGGCTGATCAGCATGGCGGGAAGCTATGCCTTGGTTTACTTTCCCGGCCAGCTGAGACCACCATTCATGCCAACGAGCGTTCAAAAGACTGCTGGTTATTCCTGCTTCTGCCCAAAACTTACAGGGGGAGGGTTAAGGCCAGGGCCGTAGCCTTAGGCAATAACTCCGAAAATTGTCATTCTGTGCCAGGCGAAGAATCTCTGCTCTCAGAACACGATAAATCCCTCGCTGCCATCGGTGGCTCAAAATGACCGGGTGGCAAGCCCCTTAAGGCAATAACAGTGATGGTCAGGGTGAGAAGGTAGAATATTCTATCAAGCCTCGGTAAAAACTTGGAAAAAACGGCCAGCAAGCTTTTTTCAGCAGACTTTCTACTAGGCTCAGATTAGTATTCAACCAACAGCAGCTAATAAAAAACCCCCTGAGTTTTCAGGGGGTTATCCAGGCAGTGGCTCCCCGGGACGGACTCGAACCGCCGACAAAGTGGTTAACAGCCACCTGCTCTACCGACTGAGCTACCGGGGAATAGGTAGGTCGTGCTTGGCTGGGGGACGAGGATTCGAACCTCGGTAAGCAGATCCAGAGTCTGCTGTCCTGCCGCTAGACGATCCCCCAACAGATTTTATTTATAAATCGAGCTGCGAGATTTGTCAACTGTTAGGGCAGGAAAAAGGTGATGGAACCCGGGCACTCGGTCAAAGTTCCAGAGGTTCCTGTTATCCCTATTCCCTTGCCCTGTTCTTTAAGCCTGTCGCTTTTCCTGGCCAGACTGCCCATAATCACAGTAGGGCCGCAGAAAGCAAACCTCGCACTTGGGCTTCTTAGCGGTGCAGATCTGCCGCCCGTGCCAGATGAGCTGATGGGAGAAAATGGTCCACCGATCCTGGGGGATCAGGGCCATGAGATCGAATTCGATCTTGACGGGATCTTTATTAACCGTCAGGCCCAGCCGTTGGGCTACCCGGCTTACATGGGTATCCACCACGATCCCCGGAATACCAAAGGCGTTCCCCAAGATGACATTGGCAGTCTTGCGGCCGATGCCTGGTAGCTTGGTGAGCTCCTCCAAAGACGGGGGGATCTCCCCATGAAAGCGCTCCACGAGGGCCTGGCAGATCTGCTGGATGCTCTTGGCCTTCTGGCGAAAGAATCCGGTGGGATGAAAGGCTGCCTCCAGATCTGCCAAAGGCGCTTGGGCATAGGCGGCGGCTGTGGGATACTTGCGGAAGACCTCTGGGGTGACCTGATTGACCCGTGCATCGGTGCATTGGGCCGACAGCACCGTGGCCACCAACAGTTCCAAAGGATTGGTAAAATCCAGGGTGCAATGGGCCTCGGGATAATGCTGCGCCAAGAGCTCCACCACCGCTTTAGCCTTTTTGGATAAGTTTTCTGACATCTGCCCTTCTTCCGGAATCATGGCGTTGTCTTCCCGAATCGTTGTGAGAGCTTGCTGAGGAGGGCCGTACATTCTGGAATCCTGAGGAAATAAATGACCCCGGCATAGACCAGGAGTCCCAAGGTCATGACGACAACCAGCGCCAGGCTATGCAGGATCAGGTGGCTCTGCCAGGCCCTCTCAAGCTGGGCCGCAGCCAGAGATACTACGCCGCCCATCACCGCCGCGGCCAGGCAAATCTTGGCCAGAGAACGCAGCAATTGGCTCACCGGATAGCCCTGCACCTGTCGATACAGTAAGGCACTGAGAAAAGTAAAATTCAAAATCATGCTCACCGAAGTTGCCAAGGCGATGGCCCGGTGCTGCAGGCTGGTCAGGGTCAGGCTGACCACCAGGAAATTTATGGTCACCGCCAGGAAGCTCCCCATGACGGGATACTTGGCGTTATTGAGGGCATAAAACACCGGCACCACCACCTTGACGCCGGCATAGGCAAAGAGACCGACGGTGTAAAAAACCAGAGCCCTGGCGGTCTGCGCCGTATCAAAGGCGGTGAAGCGGCCGTGCTGGAAAATCAGGGCAATGATGGGTTCCGCCAGGATGGCCAACCCCACCGAGGCCGGGACGGTGATCAGGAGGGACATGGTCAGAGCCGAGGTATAGGCCCCCTTCAGACCCTCTAGATCCCCCTGGGAGGCGTGGCGGGACACCACCGGCATGGCCGCAATGGAAATGGCCACGCCAAACACGCCAATGGGAAATTGGAGGAGGCGGAAGGCATAATTCAGCCAGGCCACACTGCCTTCGACACAACTGGAGGCAAAAAAGGTATTGATGAAGACATTGATCTGAGTCGCGGACATTCCGATAACGGCTGGGGTCATGAGCCACAAAACCCGGCGCAGCCCCTCTTCTCGCCAATCCAGTACCCATTGGGGCCGATAGCCGACTCGCCAGAGAGAGGGGAGCTGTACCACGAGCTGCAGCACCCCTCCCAACAGGGTCCCCACCGCCATGCCGATGATCGCCGGGATGCCGTACCGAGGCAAAATCAACGCTAAGATCACCCCGGTAAGGATTGACCCGGCATTGAAAAAGGTGGAGGCCATGGCCGGCAGGAAAAATTTCCCTTTGGTATTAAGGATGCCCATGACCACGGCGGCCAAGGAAATCATGGGAAGAAAAGGGAACATGATCTGGGTCATGACCACCGTCAGGGAGGTCTTGCCGGGGATCAGGCCGAAATCCGGGGCCATGAGCCGCACCAGCTGATCAGAGAACAGGATACCCAGCAGGGCAATCCCGCCCACCAGGAGGGTCAGGTTGATGAGGACGTTATTGGCCAGCCGCCAGGTGGCGGTGTGGCCTAGACGCTGGTCATAATCGGTAAAAACTGCCACAAAGGCGGCGCTCAGCGCCCCCTCGGCAAAAAGGTCCCGCAGCAAGTTGGGGATCCGGAAGGCCACCACAAAGGCGTCCATGGCCAGACCAGCGCCGAAAAAGTTGGCCAAAACCTGCTCCCGGACCAACCCCAGAATCCGGCTGCAGAACACCGCTACCCCCACCGAGCTGGCCGAGCGGGCAATGGTTCCGGTTTGACTGGAAGCCTTGGCGTTCACCCCACCGGCGGCTAGGACGACTTCTGGGGTTTGGCCACGTTGGTTGGCCGTTTTGCTGGTTTGGGCCGAGGCCGGGTCCGGAGATTTTTTATCTTGTCGGGTTCGGCCTCGTTGGGTCGGGTGGTATAGAAATGGGCGTACGCAGGCTCGCTGCCCTTGGCCTTGGGATTGGCCACGGCGGCTGCCGCCGTGTTAGGGATGGCCTCGATCTTCTCAGCAGGGGAGGTTACTTTGGGAAAGGGGACGACCTCTTCCAATTTGGTGGCGGGCACCTGCAGGGCCTCATAGACCAGCAAGGATACCAAAGTAACGGCCACCAAGCCTATGAAGGCTAAGCCATAGAGTATCCTGGCCCGCCAGGGGGAGCGGCGTGGCGTCAGGAGTGATCCGGTGTGGAAACGAGTTGACCTCATATCTCGCGCTTGTCAGCCCACCAAGCGTTCTCTTTTCTAATTTTCTGGGGCATTAGCTACAGAGAGGAAATTTTGCGTTTGTGGTTTAACCCGGGAGTTCTTCAGCGCTTGTCAGTGGCCGTTAGGGACCGGAGACCTCACTTTTACCATTCCATGGCCTAAGGCTCGGCCAGGCAGGCTCTCCCAGGCAAGTTTTTCTATACTTACCAATAATAGCCATGAAAGTCAATGACATTTTTTCATTCCTGTTTAATTATTCTCTTAATTATTTCCATATATTAAGAATTAGGTAAGCTTTTCTTGAATTCTTCTCTGGCGCATGATTTCATACAGAAAGATGCCAGTGGCCGTGGCTGCATTAAAGGAGCCGAGGGAGTCGGTGGCCATGGGTATGTGCAGGAGCAGATCGCAGGCCTGGCGCACCCGGGGCCGCAGTCCTCGGCCTTCGCTGCCGATGACCAGGGCGACCGGCCCGCGCAGATCGGCAGCATAGAGAGGTTGCGGGGCCGAGGCTTCGGCGCCGATGAGCCAGAGCCCCGATTCCTTGAGGCGGTGCAGGCTCGTGGCTAGATTCGTCACCCGGCAGACGGGGACCAGGGCCAGCGCCCCTGCCGCCGCCTTGGCCACGCTGGCAGAGACACCCACGGCCCGGTCTTTGGGGATAATCACCCCCTGTACCCCCACTGCCGCGGCACTGCGGAGGCAGTTGCCGAAATTCATGGGGTCTTGCAGACAATCCAAAACCAGGGCCAGGGCCTGGGGGCCCGCCTCTTGGAGACGCCTCTCCACTTCGGCAAAGTCCGTATATTCATAGCCCATGGTCCGGGCCACGATCCCTTGGTGCTTGCCCGAACCTGCCAGACGTTGCACCTGCAGTGGGTCTGTAACCCGAAAGCGCACCCCATGCTGCTGGGCCAAGGCCTTGACCTCGT
>CAZARS010000040.1:19096-21956 GCA_964487625.1 uncultured Desulfobacca sp. | reverse complement strand
CTTCTTCCTGATCATCGGGGTGGCGGGATTTTTCTTTGCCCGGCAGCCCACCGGCTTCTTGCCGGAAGAGGATCAGGGCTACGCCATCGTGGTGGGTATGCTGCCCCCCGGGGCCTCGCAACCCCGAGTGAAGGAAGCGGCAGAGAAAGTCGGGACCATACTCCGCCAGGTGCCGGGGGTGGCCTCCTGGGTCACCATCGGCGGCTTTTCCATGATAGACGCGGCCAATGTCTCCACGGTCTTCTCCATTTTTGTGACCTATGAACCCTGGGAAAAACGGGGGGCAGCCCTGAGCCAGGGAAAAATCCTGGCCCAACTGCGCCAACGCCTGGCCAGCCTCCTGGAAGCGGAGTTCGCCGTCTTGGTGCCGCCGCCCATCGCCGGGCTGGGCCAATCCGGGGGCTTCCAGATGATGGTGGAAGACCGCCAGAGTTTGGGCCTGGAGGTCCTGACGGCCAATGCCCTGGAACTCATGCGGGCCGCCAGCGGCCAGGCCAGCCTGAGGGGAGTGGCCACCACCTTCAACCCCGGCAGCCCCCAGCTCTATCTGGACATTGATCGGGTCAAGGCCGAAGCCCTGGGGATTCCTCTGAACAATGTGTTCAATACCCTGCAGGCCTACCTGGGTTCAGCCTATGTGAACCTCTTTAACAAATATAACCAGTCGTATCAGGTCTATGTGCAGGCCGCCGCCCCCTACCGCCTGAGCGAAAATGACATCAAAGCCCTCTATGTGCGCAATAACAAGGGGGAGATGGTCCCTCTTGGGACGCTTCTGACCTTCCAGCGGGTCCTGGGACCGGAGCTCATCACCCGCTATAACCTCTATCCCGCGGTGCCGGTCTTCGGCTCGGCGGCCCCCGGCTTCAGCTCCGGGCAGGCCCTGACCCTCATGGAAGAAGTAGCTAGGCAAACTCTATCCGAGGGCATCGGCTTTGATTGGACCGCCACGGCCTACCAGGAGCGCCAGATCGGCAGCCAGGCCTATTTCATCTATGCCCTGGCCATGGTGCTCGTCTTCTTAGTGCTGGCAGCGCAATACGAGAGCTGGACCAGCCCGGCCGCAGTTATTTTGGTGGTGCCCATGGCCATCGTCGGGGTCCTCTTGGCCCTGGTGGCCCGGGGTTTGGATAACAACCTCTATACCCAAGTAGGTTTGGTCCTGATGATCGCCCTGGCAGCCAAGAACGCCATCCTGGTAGTGGAGTTCGCCCGGGAACTCCATGCCGAAGGCATGACTCTGGAAGAAGCCGCGGTGGAGGCCACCCGCCGGCGTTTCCGGCCCATCGTTATGACCTCCTTTGCCTTTATCCTGGGGGTGGTGCCCCTCATGAAGGCCGGGGGCGCCGGGGCAGCCAGTCAGCAGGCCATCGGCACCGTGGTCTTCGGCGGCATGCTGGCTTCTACCCTCCTGGCCATTCCTTTCGTACCGGTTTTCTTTATCATCATGGAAAGCCTGGGCCGTCAACGGGCTCCGCATAAGCCATCTTAAACATGGCCAGCCGGTAACGATCTGAGTCGCGGCCCCGCCTGAACCGGCGCTTTACCCCTTGCACTTTTTCTTTTAGGTTGTATAATAGCCTTAATTCTGGAGATGAACCTCCAGGCACAAGAGGGTTCTTGCCATAAGCCATGAAGGCTTTTTGCCCCGGTAGGGGTAGTCTGCCTCCATGGCTTTTTTAATGAAAGGGATACTGTCATGCATATTTCCGAAGGGGTGCTGAGCCCTGCCGTCCTTGCTGCTGGTGCCGCCATGGCCGCAGCAGGAACCGCCATCGGCCTGAAAAAAATGGATTATGAGGCCATCCCCCGCGTGGCCATTTTATCTGCGGCCTTTTTTGTGGCGACCTTGATCCATGTGCCAGTGGGGCCGGTGGGGGCGCATCTGGTCTTAAACGGCCTTATGGGCCTGCTCCTGGGCTGGGTCGCAGTGCCGGCCATTCTCATCGCCCTGTTTTTGCAGGCCCTGCTCTTTCAGTTCGGCGGTCTGACGGTCTTGGGGGTCAACACGGTCATCATGGCCGCGCCGGCCGTGGTAGCCTATTATGTCTTCCGGCCATGGCTGCGGCAGCAAGGCACCATGGCTGTGGTGGGGGCCTTTGCCTGCGGATTTACGGCGATTCTCCTGAGCGGTCTCCTCATGGCCTTGGCCTTGCTCCTCACTGGTGAAGCCTTTTGGCCCGCCGCGCAGGTGGCTTTGGTGGCCCACCTGCCGGTGATGGTTATCGAAGGCCTGGTAACTCTCTTTGTTTTTCATTATTTCAAAAAGACGCAGCCTGCCCTGTTGGCCAGATTATACGCTTAACAGGCGGGGGAGGAAGATCATGCAGCACCTTCAGAATGGGCGCCGGGGTCTCAGAGTTGGCGTCTTGGCCATGTTGCTCCTTCTGGTCGTGGCCACCCCAGGCCTGGCCCACCGCGTCCTGGTCTTTGCCTATGTGGAGGGTAAGAATATCCTCGTGGAAAGCAAGTTGGTCCCGGATACGCCCGTCAAAGACGGCAAGGTCATCGTCAGTGACAAACAGACCGGCGAGGTATTGGTCACGGGGCAGACAAATGACCAGGGCAAGGTATCTTTTCCCATTCCGGCTGAAGCTGCGGCCCGACGCGCCGACCTGCTCATTGTGGTGGAGGCTGGTATGGGGCATAAGGGCGAATGGCTCTTGAAAGCAGAAAAGTATCTGCCGGGGGACGCCACAGCAGCCCCTGCCCCCCCAGCCCCGGCCCCCGCGCCGCCTTCAGCCGGAGGCGCGCCAGCTGGTCCCGCGGCCACCACCCCGCCGTTGGACCCCCAGGCCCTGGAGGCAGTGGTGAGCCGGGTGGTGGCCCGGGAGGTGGCACCCCTAAAGGAGATGGTGGC
>CAZARS010000040.1:0-19077 GCA_964487625.1 uncultured Desulfobacca sp. | reverse complement strand
GACCGACATCATCGGCGGCTTGGGCTACATTCTGGGAATTTTTGGCATCTGGGCTTATTTCCTGAGCAAACGACAAGGTAAGGCATGAGTGGCATCCAAGAGCCCTTTGCCGCCGGGGATTCTTTAATGCATCGCCTGGATCCCCGGGGCAGGGTGATCATTGCTGCCATATTTGCCATTCAGGTGGCTGTGACTCAGGCAATGCCTGCGGTTCTGACCGGCTTGGCCTTGGCCCTGGTCTGGCTGCTTTTAGCTCGCCTCCCAGCTCGCCAGGTGATGGGCAAACTTTTGGTGGTGAACGGCTTCATCATCTTCCTCTGGCTAATGCTGCCCTTCAGTTACGCCGGGGAGCCGGCCTTGCGGCTCGGGCCCCTGACGGCCAGCCGGGAGGGGCTAATATTCTCCGGCCTGATTACCCTAAAGTCCAATGCCATTGTTATCGGCCTCATCGCCCTCATCGCCACGGTGCCGGTGGTGACATTGGGTCAGGCTTTGCACAGCCTGAAATTGCCCCGCAAGCTCTGTCACCTGCTGCTTTTCACCTATCGCTATCTCTATGTCTTTGAAGAGGAGCGGCAACGGTTACTCACGGCCATGAAGATCCGGGGCTTCCGGCCCCGGACAAATCTGCATACCTATCGGTCGTATGCCTATCTAGCCGCCATGCTCTTGGTTCGCAGCGCCGATCGGGCTGAACGGGTCTACCAGGCCATGCTTTGCCGAGGTTTCCGAGGAGTTTTCTACAGTCTCCGGACGTTCTCTTGGCAGCGCCGGGATACCCTCTTTGTCACCTCCTCCTTGGCAGCTTTGGCGGTTATGGGTCTGCTGGCCTGGCAGCCCTCCGCCCTGCAGGGAGGATTCCATGGCTGAGCCCGTCGTTGCGGTGGAAAACATCACCTTTGCCTATCCAGGTGCGGCCCGCCCGGTCTTCCGGAATTTCAGCTTTCAGTTGGGTCCCCATGATCACCTTGGCCTCATCGGCCCCAACGGCAGCGGCAAGACCACCCTCTTACACCTGATCATGGGGCTGCTACGGCCCCAGGCCGGGCGAATTATCATTTTTGGCCAGGAGGTCAAAAGCGACAAGGATTTTGTCTGGGTGCGCCAGCAGATAGGGCTCCTCTTTCAGAACGCCGATGACCAACTCTTCTGTCCCACCGTCCTGGAGGATGTGGCCTTCGGCCCTCTGAATCTGGGCAAGACCCCAGAGGAGGCCCAAGAGATCGCCTTGGCCACCCTGGCCCGCTGGGGCCGGAGCGACCCGCCTGGGGCTGGAAGGGTTTGCAGAGCGGGTAACCTACAAACTCTCCGGCGGAGAAAAACGCTTGGTCTCTCTGGCCACAGTCCTGGCCATGGATCCGAAGGTCTTACTCTTGGACGAACCCACCACGGGCCTGGATGAGGAGACCAAGCATCGCCTTATTCACATCATCAACGAATTAACCATTCCTTTCATTATTGTCTCCCATGAGACGGACTTTTTGCATCACACCGTACATAATTGCTGTCATCTGCATCTTGACCACTGCGACATTAAACCGATCCGCATGGAGGCCTTGAATCATGTCCACGAAAAATTTTAGACTCTTACTGCCTTTCCTCATCCTCCTGCTGACGCTGGCCCTCTATTCGACGGCCAAGGCCATTGAGCCCGCGGAGCCGGCCCCGGCCGCCGGCCAAGAAGAAACCCAAGAGCAGGCTGCAGAAGAGGAATGCCCCCCCACCTTTGGCCCTCTTATCACGGAAACCGCGGTTCCCGCCGAGAAGGGCAGTTTTGCCATACAACCGCTCTTTCAAATGAGTTTCATCACCGATAGTTTGACGCCCAGTTGGCGGCGGCATACGGCTGGCGGAAACTTTAAGCAATTCTATGGAGAATTAAAACTTACCTATGGCTTGTGGGATAATCTGGAAGTATTTGCGGTCGTGCCATACATCCACAATTGGGCCAACGATGTGAACGAGCCCGGTCCCAATGGCCAGCGTTCCGCCAATTCCGGGGGTTTCGGCGATCTCAGCCTCACCTTTAAGTATCAACTGGTCAAAGAGACTGCCACGGTCCCCACGGTGACCCTTCAGTTCACCACTGATTTCCCCACGGGCCGCTATCGCCGGCCCAATCCCGCCCGCTTGGGCACCGATGTAATCGGCGGCGGTTCCTATGTCTTGACCACCGGCTTTGACCTCTCCAAATGCCTGAAACCTTTTGTCCTTTATGCCAATGTCTGGTATTCCATTCCCACAGCCTATTCCCAACGGGTGGATGATGAAGATGGCCTCGGTTTCGATCAACGTATCCGCCCTCGGGATTTCGTCACGGTCAATCTGGCGGCAGAGTATATCATCACCCCGAAATGGATTGCTCTGTTGGAATTTCTGAGCTTCTATGACGGCGGTCGCCTCTTCGGTCCCAAGTCCAATCAGCCACCCGCCGCCCTCATGTCAATCCTGCCAGGTATCGAATACATGTATTCCGAGAAACTTGGCTTTGCCTTGGGCGTCCAGGTTGATATAGCGGGGAAAAATACCGAGGCTGCGGTCGCCCCGGTATTCTCCTTTGTCTATAATTTTTAAACGCAACCATAATTGCTTCTTAGGAGGGAAATTCTCATGCAAATTCTCATCTCCGGCTGCATGCTGCTGGCACTCCTTTTCGCCCCTTTAAATACTGGCTTGGCCCATTTCGGCCTCATCTTACCCGAGAAAGCCATGGTGGTGCAGGGTGATAGCACCGACCTCAACCTCACCCTGGCTTTTCTCCACCCCTTTGAACAGCAGGGAATGACCATGGCTAAGCCCAAGGCCTTTGGCGTCAAGGTAGGTAAAGACAAGGTTGATTTGTTGGGGACCCTGCAGGAGACCAAGGTCCTGGACCAACAGGCATGGCAGACCACCTATGCCATCAAGAAGCCCGGCGTCTACGCCTTCTACTTTGATCCTACTCCCTATTGGGAACCGGCAGAAGAAAAATTCATCATCCATCAGACCAAAACCTATGTCGCCGCGTTGGGTGATGAAGAAAATTGGGACCAGGAGGTAGGTCTCAAGGCCGAGATCATTCCCCTGACCCGGCCCTTTGGCCTCTATGCCGGCAATGTCTTTCAGGGGCTGGTGAAATTCAAAGGCAAGCCAGCGGCCAACTGTGATGTGGAGGTGGAGTTCTGGAATCCGGGCAAGAAAGTGAGTGCACCCAATGATTATTTCGTGGCCCAAGTGGTGAAGACCGACAAGAACGGCGTCTTTACCTTTGCCGTGCCCGCGGCCGGTTGGTGGGGTTTTGCCGCCCTCAATGAAGAAAAAGAGGCCATCATGCACGAAGGCAAGAAACGACCGGCGGAGTATGGAGCCGTCCTCTGGGTCCAGTTCACCGACTGGCCCGGGACCGGGAAGTAACACTGCAGCCGCAAAAATATTGGGGGGAGATTACTCTCCCCACAGTATAGTCGTTCTCGAAGGTTTTTTCCGGAGGGGCCTTTGGCCGAAGGCCCCTCTGATGGGGTTAGTGAAAAACTGCTCTATATGTAGAGAAAAGGGAAAAATATTGCGTCTGTAGGGTTAAGAGGTTGGCACGGTCTCCACCTGGTTTACCGGGCCTTGGGCGCAGCAGGTTTTTTGCTCTCTTTGACTTCCACTTTCGTGGCCGTCATGCGATAATAGATAGTCACCTTGTCCCCCACCTTGGGATCACCGGCTAAAGTGGTATCCTTATCCCGGGCGATCTCCCACTTCTCCTTGCCTTTCTGCACCACGATGGCCGAGTCGGAGACCTCCAGGACCGGGCCAGTGACCTGGTAGGTTTTGACCGGGCCCGCTACGGCCAGGCTGGGCACCAGGAGCACGATGCATAACACCACCCACATCTGTTTCATACAAATCTCCTCCTGTAAAGTTTGGTGAGCTGCCTTGCCAGGGTCATGGCGCCCAGCATACTCCAGAGTGCCTTAGGGCGCCGGTTTGCCGGTTCTGCTGATCTTTTGTTTGAGCAGGTGGATATTGCTGTGAATAATGGCAGCAACGCTGCTGCCCGAGCCCTGCGCGGTGCTGGGGAGAACGGCCAGACAGAGGCCGTCCACTTCACAGATTTCCTCTAATTTGTGGCAATAGCTGGCTGCATAGGTCTCGGCGGTGAGCAGATAGGACATGGCTTCCTTCAATTTTCCCTGGCGTTCGGCCAGGACAGCCAAGTTATTGAGGGCATAGGGGTTGAAGCCATCGATGCTCAGGACCTTCTCAAATTCGGCCTTGGCTTTCTCATCATCCCCGGCCCGCAGGGCCGCGTAACCGGCCGCCAAGGGCGGGAAGACCTCATCGGTGCAGAGATGGGGTTGGGCCCAGACCTGCGGCAGGGCCGAGAGGGCTGCCAAATTCCCCAATAAGGCTCCGGTCAGCAAGATAAGCAAGAGTCGGCCTCGCATTGCTTTCCTCCCGGCTGCGTCAGGACTGCTCTGGCTCAGTGGTCTCTGCAGGGGTCTCTACCGGGGTGGCGGCTTCGGGCAAGCGATAGGAAGTGGCCTTAATCTGGTCCCGGATCTGTTGGATGGCTTGGCGCCGGGCTTCGATAGCCTCTACCTGGACCTGAATGGCCGCCAATAGGTCCTTGACCTCTTCCTGGAGGAGGGGATTGACATCGCCGGCGGTGTATTTGGTATAAATTTCATCGCCCAAACGGCGGAATTGTTTGCCCAAACGGCGTTTTTGCCACCAGATCCCCCCGTGTTTCAGTAAGATTAACCCTCGGCGATACAGATTGGTGAGGATATTGCGGAGATACAACAAGATATAGCGGATGGTTTTATTGGCTAGTGCTGCAACATCAGCCATGACAGCCTCCTTCCGGCTTAATGACTTCTCGTTTCCGGTTTTGGAAAAATCAGAGCAGGGAAGGCAAGCCTCGCGCTGCCCGCCATGCCCTGGGCCTCTAACCCCTTGCGGGGCTTGGATCATCGGCATGTGAGGTGAATAAAGCTTATTACTCTAAAGGCCTGGAGTCGATGTCTTGCCGCTCAGGCCTCACGGCTCACGTTCTGGCAAAGGTCTTGCAGTCGCTGCCAGATGCGGCGTTGTTGACTTCCTTCCCAGAAAACCCGCTGACATTGCGGGCATTCATAAAACTGGGGATGACGGTTGGCCACGTAATCCGGCACCCGACCCTCTACCTGATCGGCGGGGAGGGGCCGCAGTTTGACATTACAGAGACTGCACCGCTGTAACGGCTCCCAGGCCTGGGAGAAGAGCGGCAGCCGTTGCGCCAACTCCAGCAGTTGTTGTTCCACCTCCTGGCCCTTGAGGATGATGAGATCGGGCCGCTGTTTTTTGGGTGGCCAAGCGGCTCGCTTGGTTAAGAAATAGACACCGCGTTGCCAGAGGGGGAGTTGGACCTCAGGGGTAATTCTCAGAGGCACAGTATCAAACCCTGCCAACCTCAGCCATTTGGCCAGCTTACCCAGGGATGGATCAACAAAGAACTTCATTGTGGCAAGGCCACCTCCCGAATAGCAGGGCTCACCGGGAGTTCCCAAGTAGTGGCAGCCAGGGGTGGATTGCCGGTGAGATCCCGATAGCGGACCCGCACCTGGCTTTCCCCGTCGGCGGCGGACACCTGAATATCGCTGGGAACCATCAGGCCAGAGGTGGCAAGGAAATTGCCAAATTCTGCCCGCCAAGTCTCCTGCCCCTGGGGAGAGAACCACTGCGCGGTCCGAACCTGCAAAGTGGCGCGGTCAATGGTGAGCTTGACTTTGCCCTGGCTCTCCCGGGAAGTGAGTTCCAGGAGATAGACGGCAGGATCGGGGCTGTCCAAAAGCACCGGCTTTTCATAATGCACCCAGGCCAGGCTGCCGGTGAGGATGGCCACAAAGTCTTCTTGGGAAATCACGATGGGCAGAAAACGGCTGACATTCCCTGGCGTGGCCGGGCCCCGATATAATTTCCCCTCGCCATGCTGCAGGACCTTCATTTCCTGGCCGTTACTGACCAAACTGACCATGGACTGGCCCCAGAAACTGAGGATATCCACCCGCAACTGTTGCGGCTTGGCCACCGTCAGCAAGATATTGCCCGTGAAACTGCGTTGCGGCGAGGCTACGGCCACACTGCCCCGGGCCTTCAGGCTCTGCAAAGCGGCGGCCTGACCTTGCACCTGCTGATAGAGCTCGCCGGCCGAACTGATCTGGGGATAGGCGGTCACAGCTGGACCGGGCAAGCGGGCACAGCCCAGCACGCCAACAAGGAGGGTCAATATCCAAGGGGTCCGATAACGGAGAATAGATTTCACAATGGCGTACCTCGTAACAACCCTTCCAGGTATTGAATTTTCCGGCGCAGTTCCACGACATTAGCGTTGGGCAAGGTTAAGGCCAGGCGATACAGCCGCAAGGCGTCCTGAAAGCGGAATTTTTTCAGATAGGCATCCCCCAGGTGCTCGGCGATGGTGGCATCGTTGGGCATCTTGGCATGGGCCTGTTCCAGGTAGACAATGGCCTGATCATATAAAGCCTTCTTATAATATACCCAGCCTAGGCTATCAATGATATAGCCTGCATCGGGTTTGAGGGCCAACGCGGCCTGGATCAGGCGTTCAGCTTCCACTAAATTTCGGCCCTGGGTGGCATACATGTAACCGAGAAAATTCAGGGCATCCGGGTTCTGCGGCTCAAGTTCCAACACCTTGGTAATATAATGCTGGCTGGCCTCCAGGTCTTTCTGCTTTTCAGCGATGATGGCCAGGCGGAAGTATACCTCCACCGGGTTCACTCCCTGGGTCAAGGCCTGCTGTAAGGCGGCAATAGCCCTGGTATAATCCTGCTGTTCCTCATAGAGGGCTGCAAGGGTCAGGTGCAGTTCGCTCTGCTGGGGGAACTGTGCCAGGGCCTCCTGGAGGACCTTGCTGCCAGCAGCAAACTTTTTCTGTCTGGCCAAAAGAAGCGCCAACCGCAGGCGGGCCGGGACATAACTGTCGGCTTGGCGACTGACCCGCTCATACTCCCGTTGAGCCGCCGCCAGATCGCCCTTTTCCTCCAAGGCTACAGCCAAGAAAAAGCGCACATGATCCGGATTGCGTTGGGCAATGAGGACTTCCCGGAATTCCCGAATGGCCTCGTCAAAATAGCCCTGTTCCAGATAGAGCAAGCCGATCTTAAAGGGCGTATCCGGCTCGCTCTTGCCGATTTTTTTGATTTCCTCAAAAACTCTGACAGCCTCGGCTAGACGCCGAGTGAGGAGATAAATCCGCCCTTGGCAGGCCAAGGCGCGCAGATTTTGTGGATCAAATTGCAAGACTTTCCGGTACCAGGAGAGGGCTCGGGAAAATTGTTTTTCCTGCTCAAAAGCCGCCCCCATCTCCAACATGGCGGGCAGGAAATCAGCCCGCTGCTCCAGGACCTGCCGAAATTCCCGCCGGGCCTCAGCGGTCTGGCCCTGCTCCAGATGGAATTTTCCCAGATAAAATCTGGCAATAAACTGGCCTGGCTCTTTTTTCAGGAGATTGGTCAGGAGAGTCATGGCCCTGACATAATTTTTCTGTTGGGCATGGAGGGTGGCCAGAAAGACCAGGGCCTCATGATTGTTCGGATCCAGGACGATGACTTTTTCGTATTGGGCGATGGCTTCTTGGAGCTGATTAAGGCCGGCATGTAAACCGGCTAGAAGTTGATGGGCTTCCAGGTAATTGGGATCAAGGCTGATAGCCCTTTCCAGATGAGAAAGGGCCTCTTTTACCTCTCCTTGCCGGATGAGCAGCGCGGCCAGCTCTGTAGCCAACTGCACGGAGGTGGGATCCAATTCACAGGTGGCTTTATAGGCCTCAACAGCCTCGTTCAGCTCGCCCCGGAAGAGGTGATACTGTGCCGTGAGGTAAAGGCGATAGGCTTGGACTGGTGCCTGGTTGCTGGGCGGGGTCGTTGATTTATCGGGGGCCGTTCCTCCCAATCCTCGGGCCTGATGATGACAACCAGCGAGCATGGCCATGAGCAGCAATGACACGAAAATCCGCCATCCCAGCCAACTCATCGCACACCAGCTGACTTTCCCGGATAAAAAATGAAATAGCACGGTTCTCTCGAGATAATTGCAGATAACGGAGTTTTCCGGATTATTTTGTATATGGTAAGCATAACCTAAACGAGAGCAAGTGGCAAAGAATTATCGGTTGGCAAGAGCGTTTTCCGCCGCCTCGGGCTTTATGGGCCGGCACCCCTGGGCAGCGTTTGACTTTTTTGCGATCTTATGTTAGTATTCTCCATAATTTTGCCCTTTAAGCCCGGAGTTTGCCATCGTCCCTGTCCGTCCAACCCGTGAGGCTGCATGCGTCCGGCGTTTCTCCAACTGATCGTGGTTCTCTGTTGCCTCTGCCTGGGTCCTGGGTCGTTGCTGGCCAAGCCGGTGCAGACGATGGTAGCCAAGCAGAAGGTCGCCTCGCCTGGCCCACCCTCCCCCGCCGCAGGACAGATGGTAAAAATTGCCTCGCCGGTTGGCGTTCGAGCCCAAACTAATCCCCCTGCGGCCCGACCAACGGCAGAGGCCCCAGAGATGGAGCCGTTGTTGGTCTGGCAGCTTATGCCGACCCTCCGGACTGCCAGCAGCTCCAGCCCCCGGGAGTGGCTGCGGTTGTCGTATCGTCGGCTGCTGACGGTTCTGGGTTTTTTCCTGCCGCCCCAACTGCCGGCCAGTGAAAACGTGGCTACAAGCATGGCTAAGAGGGAGACCGGATCCGACTCTGAGTGGGATCCAGGGGAGCCGGATCAGGCGATGGTCGCCTGGGCTGCTGGCAGTGAGACAGATTCCTGGCTGGGGCGAGAGATTATCCTCAATCCAGGTAGCCGCCGCCTCTGGCCAACGCCAGGGAGTGGAGAGCATGGCGCCCGACCGCCCCTCCCTCCTCCAGGCAACTCCAAGGTGCCACAGGTGGGGGCTTATTGCTTTCCGGTGGCCCAACCGTTCGGCTTCCGAGATAGCTGGGGTGATCCCCGGGAGGGTGGACGCTATCACAAGGCCACGGATATCGGTGCTCCAGAAGGCACCGAGGTCTATGCCGTTACTCACGGCGTGATTCACGCCCTGGGCACCTTCAACCGAGCTGGCAACACCGTCATCCTCCGCGGCCAGGATGGTCGAGGTTACGCCTATATGCATCTCCTAGCTTTTGCGCCGGGCCTCACGGTCGGCAAGGCGGTTAAAACCGGGGAACTCATCGGTTATGTGGGCCGGACCGGCACCCAGAATTCGGCGCCACACCTGCATTTCGAGGTTTACCCCGACCACCGCTTCTCAAAAGACAGCCTGGTCAATCCGTACGACTTCCTGGTGCAACTTAGCCGAGGGGTGGGTGTGGCTGATCTCGGCCAGCGGCGCCAGGTCCACTTGGCCAAGGCAACTGGCCGCCCCCGTGAGAGATGGCTGCAGGTAGCCAATCGCCCCTTTGCCGCCAGTCTAACCCAGCCCCGCCCGCAGCTCATCTTTAAAATTCCTGCCCCGAAGGTAATCGTCGGCGGTCCCATCGGCCTGCCTGTCCCCCCCAAACCCATTGCCCAACCCAGCCGCCCCAAAGGAGGTTTTATCACCCTCCCCAGCGGCATATCCCTCCGCCTGCAGCCCCAGGGACCAAGCTAAGCCGCAAGATTTGGCCTTTCTAACCTTGGGGGTGAAACGCCAGGAAGCAGTTAGCCTGCCTCAACCCCTCAACGTGCGACCCTTGACCTTATAATCTCTTAATCAGGGAGCGAGGCGGTCCATGAGGCGAGGGAAGGGAATGGCCTCCCGGACGTGGTGCAGGCCGCAGATCCAGGCCACCAGGCGCTCCAGCCCCAAGCCGAAGCCGCTGTGGGGCACACTGCCATACCGTCGCAGGTCCAGATACCACTCTAGGGGTTCTTGGGGCAGGTTATGCTCCCGGATTCTGGCCACCAGGGCTGCCAGATCATCCTCCCGCTGGGAGCCGCCGATGATCTCGCCCACCCCTTCGGGGGCCAGAACATCCACACAGAGGACAGTGCGGGGGTCAAGAGGGTCGGGCTTCATGTAAAAAGCCTTGCACTCTTTGGGATAGTGGGTGATCATGACGGGCCGGTCAAAGGCCTGGGAGAGGAAAGTTTCTTCCGGGGCGCCCAGATCATCGCCCCAGGCCACGTCGTAGCCGCCGGCGGCCAGGCGCTGCAAGGCCTCCGTATAGGTAAGGCGGGGAAACGGCGGTTGGATCGCTTCCAGAGGCGCCTGGGGCCGCTCCAGGAGCGTGAGCTCAGCCCGACGGTTGGCCAGGACTCTGGCCACCAGATGACAGATGAGGGCCTCGGCCAGCTCCAGAATATCCTCCAGGGTGGCAAAGGCAATTTCTGTCTCCAGCATCCAGAATTCCGTCAAATGCCGGCGGGTCTTGGATTTTTCGGCCCGAAAGGTGGGGCCGAAACAGTAGACTCGCCCCAGGGCCATGGCTGCGGCCTCCAGATAGAGTTGGCCACTCTGGGTCAAGTAAGCGGTGCGTTCGCCAAAATAATCCACCGGAAAGAGGGTCGTGGTGCCTTCACAGGCGGTGGGAGTAAAAATGGGGGTGTCCACCAAGACAAAACGGCGTTGGGCAAAAAAATCCCGGCAAGCCCGGCTGATCTCGTCCCGGACTCTCAGGATGGCCTGCTGCCGGGGACTGCGCAACCATAGATGGCGGTGCTGCAGGAGGAAATCAATGCCGTGTTCTTTGGGGGCGATGGGGTAGGGCTCGGCCACCTGCAAGGGCTTGACGGCCGTCAGATCCAATTCATAGCCCCCTGGAGCCCGCGGCTCGGCCCGGACTACCCCGGCAACCAGCAGGGACGACTCCTGGGTCAGACGATCATAAGCGGCAAAGTCCTCTTCCGGAATCCGGTTTTTCACCATGACTCCCTGGACCAAACCCGTGCCATCCCGCAGGATCAGGAAACGCACCTTCCCGCTGGAGCGCTTGTTATACAGCCAGCCCCGGAGGGTTACTTCCTGGCCGATGTACAGGGGCAGATCGGCGATACTAATATATGGAGGGTTTTCTTGGGACATAGAGATGCGAAACTTAGCTTATGGTTGTTAATTCTTGTCACTACTGTTCGGCCACGTTTTTGCATAAAATTGACGGTGCCTTAGTATCTTTCATATCCGTTTGTCATTCTGAGGGAGCGTCGCGTTTGAAGAATCTTTGATCATTCGCTGCGCTCAGGATGACAAGAGAAAAGAAGCCATTGGTGGAGGGCTTTTTTGGCTTTTGGCGTCCTTGTTCAAGCTTGGCAAGCAGCCTGCTGGACATTTACGAATTCTTGACCATCTGGAAACCAGCATGACCGGCAGAAAAGCATGCATTGGTCAATAATGACTATATAATACAAGTTCATTATTGGGTATTACTATCTGGAAAAGCCTGATATTGAGGTTGGATTAGTTGTAAGGACTGGGTAACCCAGCCCTTACAATGGAAATTTTTACCTGGTATGCGGCCCTGAACTTGCTTGCCAATATTTTCCGGAGGAACACTAATTATTCCCCTCACCCCAAACCTCTCCCCGCGTGGCGGGGAAAAAGCTGATGACCTGCTGGATGGGCACTAAATAAATATGATGATGGTGCAAGCATGGCGCTTTCTCGTCATGATTCCCCTGCCGGGGTATTGCTGCAAACCCCTCACCTCTGACCCGTGACCTCATTACAACATGATCTTAATGAGGGCCCGTTTGCGCGCGTCTTTCATCTGTTCCGAGAACATCTTCAGCAGCTTTTCCCGCTCCAGGATCTGGGTAATCTGGGGGCGCACTTCTTCCAATCCCACCACCTGATTCATCTTGGCTTCCACTAACTTGATGATCTGAAAGCCCTGGGGAGTCTTTAAAGGTACGACTTCGCCGGGCTTGAGATTGACTAAGAATTCAAAAAATTTGGGGTCAAGATCGGCTTGGCGGATTAACCCCAGGTCACCGCCCGGCATAGTGGGATTGGGCCGGGAGTATTGTTGGATGAGTTTATCGAAGTCCTCGCCTTTCAGGGCTTCGTTCAGGGCCTTTTCGGCCAGGGCGCGGATTTCTTCCTGCTGTTCCGGGGTGGCATCTGGGGGCACCGGCAGGGCGATCACCTTAATATGCAAGCGGTTCTCAGGGGTCTTATAGTTAGCTTCATAGAAGCGCTTAATCTCGGCCTCCGTGACCTTGGGCTTATCCTTGACCATCACTGCCATGAGCCGGTCTAGCTGGATCTGCTCAGTCAATTGCTGGCGCAGTTGTTCCAGGGTCATGCCGTCTTTGGCCAAGGCCTTTTTCAAGGCTTCATCGTCAGGGAAGCCGTTGCGGAGTTTGATGTCGTCAATGGCCTTGCGCAGGTCTTTTTCCGAGACCGTCATGCCATACCGCTTGGCCTCCTCCTTGGCCAATTTGCGATCAATGAGTAGATCCAAGGTCTGGCGACGGTAGGCTTCATTATCGGGCTTAGCCTCATCACTGGCGGCCGACCGTTGGTATTTCATGGCCTGTTCGAGTTCAGAGAGGGTGATGATCTCGTCATTGACTTGGGCCACAATCTTATCAACAATTTTGGCACTCCCGGCCAAGGGCCAGCAAATAGCCAGGAGCAAGGCAAGGCAATACATCAGGCAACTTTTCATGAGTGTAACCCTTGGGGCGGTATCGGGCCCCGGCTGGAGGTTGTCTTCTCCCCCATAACAAATATATGCAGTTCTTTCAAGAAATTTTTCAGGCGCTGGAGGGGCTGGCCGTCCTCCGGAAAACGGATCCGGAGTTGATTATCCGGGGTTAATTGATAACGTTGGGGGCGTTTCAATACTTCGGCGACGAGACGCTGTTGATCCAATTTATGGCTTTCGGCCAATTTTATACTGATAATGCCATTCATCATATCCAGGCGTTTGATGCCCAGATCACGCAGGACACCTTTGGCCCGGACCACTTCCAGCAGGTTGCTGGCTTCCGGGGCCAAGGGGCCGTAACGATCCAAGAGCTCCTCCCCGATGGCATCGACCTCTTCTTGGGCCAAGCGGCCGCTGAGTCGCCGGTAGAGATAGAGGCGTTGGTCGATATCCGGGATGTAGCTCTCGGGCAGGTAGGCGGCCAGGGGCAGGTGGAGTTCGGGATCGGGCGTGAGGTCCACGGGTTCCCCTTTCAGGCGATTAATTTCCTCTTCCAGGAGCTGCAGATAAAACTCATAGCCCACATCGGCAATATGACCTGACTGGGCCGCGCCCAAGAGATTACCGGCCCCCCGGATCTGCAAGTCATGGAGGGCGATCTGAAAGCCGGAGCCTAGTTCGGTGAATTCCATCAAGGCCTTGAGCCTCTTCTGCGCTTCAGGTCTCAGGTGCTCCTCCTCCGGCACCAGGAGATAGGCATAGGCCTGCTCTTGGCCCCGGCCGACCCGCCCCCGCAACTGGTAGATCTGGGCCAGACCCAGGGTATGGGCCCGATTGATGATGATGGTATTAGCCGCAGGAATGTCCAGACCGGCTTCGATGATGGCGGTGCAGACCAGAACATCCACTTCCTGGCGCCAGAACCGGTACATCACCTCTTCCAGGTCTTTCTCCGGCATCTGGCCGTGGGCTAAAGCGATGCGGGCCGTGGGGACCAGGCGTTGGAGATAAGCGGCATATGAGGCTAGATTCTCTACCCGGTTATGCACAAAAAAGACCTGCCCGCCCCGGCTCAACTCCCGCTGGATGGCCTCCCGGATGATCCGATCATCAGGGCGGCAGAGATAGGTGCGGATGGCCAAGCGATCCGCCGGAGGGGTATTGATGATGCTCATCTCCCGGATGCCGGTCATGGACATCTGCAACGTCCGGGGGATAGGGGTCGCAGTGAGAGTCAAGACATCAATATGTTGCCGCAACTGCTTAAGTTTTTCTTTATGGCTGACACCGAAGCGCTGTTCTTCATCAATGATGAGGAGGCCCAACTCCTTGAAGTGGACATCTTTCTGGAGCAGGCGATGGGTGCCGATGATGATATCAATTTTACCGGCGGCCAGCTCTGCGAGGATTTTTTTCTGCTCCTTCGGGGTCTTGAAGCGACTGAGGACTTGGACCGTGAGGGGATAAGGTTGCAGTCGTTTCTGAAAGGTGGCAAAGTGCTGCTCCGCCAAGATGGTGGTGGGGACGAGAAAGGCCACCTGCCGGCCGTCCATGGCGGCCCGGAAGGCCGCCCGCAAGGCCACCTCGGTCTTGCCATAGCCCACATCCCCACAGATCAGCCGGTCCATGGGGCGAGGAGCGCTCATATCGGCATAGACGTCTTGGATGGCGTTTAGTTGGTCCGGCGTCTCTTCAAATTCAAAGGTGGCTTCAAATTCCCGGACCATGGCATCAGGTGGAGAATATTGATAGCCTGGTACCACCTGACGGGCTGCATACAATTCCACCAATTCCCGGGCGATCTTCTCCACTGCCTTGCGGACCCGTTTCTTGGTGCGCTCCCAATTTTTGCCTCCCAAACGGTCCAGGGGCGGCATGCCCTCGCCACTCCCCAGGTATTTCTGGACCAGATGGAGACGATCCACCGGCAGATAGAGTTTGTCCCCGCCCAGATACTCCAAGGCCAGGAACTCGTTCACCTCAGCCCCATGACTTAACTTTACCAGGCCCCTGTAGAGTCCGATGCCATGATCCACATGGACGATGGGGTCACCGACTTGGAGGTCATTGAGGGAGGTAAAAAATTCCCGGGGCCGGCTGGCCTTGCGTTTGGGAGCCTCTTTGGCGGCGCCCAGGACCTCCTCTTCCGTGATAATGATCACGGCTTCCGCCAGCCATTGAAAGCCGGCGGACAGGCCGTCCCAGGTAATGGAGAGCTTGCCGGGGCGGTGCCAGCGCCAGGTGGCGGTCAGTTCGCCCTCCACCTGGCGGTCAGCCAGGAGGAGACGAAGGCGTTCTGCCTGGGAGCGGCTCCGGCAGACCATGACGACCTGGAAACCCTCTTGCAGCCAGTCCTGGAGCTGCTGGGCTAAAGGCCGGAGGAGGTGGCCGGTCTCAGAGGACGCCGCGGCCAAGGAGGTGGCCAGGGCAGCGTTATCTTTGATCGTGTAGGTGATAACCTCAGCCCCAGCACTGTCAGGCACCGTGAAAGGCGTGGCCTGGCAGTAGATGGCCTGGCGGGTAGCCAAGGTTGGCCGCCAATCCACTAGGGGCATCTCTACCCCACGGTTATTTAAATCTATCTGGGACAGGGCGGCGGCCAGCTCCTGCTGGCAGGCCCCTGGATCCCACCACACCAGCAAAGCGGCGTCGGGCAGATAGTCGGCCAAGGTCTCAATTTTTTCATAAAAATACGGCAGATACCGTTCAATCCCCGGGAAATGCTCCCGCCGCTGTAAGTATTCCAAGACCTTGGCATTCTTGACCGGGCGCAGGCGGTGGCTGGCCAACTTTTGAGCTTGGGCGTCCAAGAAGACTTCACTGACCGGCAGGACCACCACCTCTTCCAGATGCTTGGCGGACCGTTGGCTGGTGGGGTTGAAATAGCGGATGGACTCCAGGGTATCTCCCCAGAACTCCAATCTGATGGGATTAGGACTTAAGGGTGGAAAAAAATCAATGACCCCTCCCCGGACACTATAATCACCCCGCTCTTCCACCAAGGGCTGGCGCGTGTATCCCCCGGCCTGAAGATGGGCCAGGAATTTGTCCCGGTCCAATTCCTGTCCCACTACCAAATACTCCACCATGGCCGCCAATCGGTCCCGGGGTGGCAAAGGTTGGGCCAAGGCCAAGGGCGTCGTCACAACAACCGGTGACCCAAGGCGGCTGGACAAAGTATAGGCAACTTCCAGGCGGGCGCTGGCAGTCTGGAGATCCGGAGTCAGTTCCACAAACGGCAGGTTTTCATAACTAGGGAAGACGCAGACGGTAGGAGAATCGCCCCGTTGCTCAGCGTCCGTGGCGGCCTCCAGGAAAAACCTCAGGTCCCGATAAAGATTGGTCTGCTGGCTGGCAGTGGGGGTCAGCACCAATATGGGGCGCCGAAACATCGGTTGCAAGCGGGCCAAAGTCCAGGCTAACGCCGCTGGTGTCAGGCCAAAAACCTCCACCCGCTCTGTCCCGCGCCTGATGGTGTCGGCCAGGTCAGCAATCGTTCGAAAGGGAGATGACATAGATTAGATAATGGGGCAGGAAGGATAAAACGCTGATAACTTTTTAGTACTGAAACCTTCCCCCTTTTTGTATATAATCCCTGCCTAAGAGGGGCAGCGGCCACCCTGCCAGATTGGGCGTTGCCCAATAATCACAATTGTACAATGAAAATAAGGTGATTGGCAAGAAAAAGCAAGACCCTGCCAACGTGGTGAGAGGGGCGCGCCGAGCGCGTCCAGGGCAGGGTCTTCTTTAGCCATTGCCACGACCGCAACTATCTTTACAGGAGGAAGCAATCCATGAAGATTACCCGCATTGCCCATCTCGGCATTGCCGTGAAAGAACTGGAACCGGTAAAAAAACTCTATGGGGAAGCCCTGCAACTGCATGGCCATCATGAAGAAGTGGTGGAATCCCAGAAAGTAAAGGTCAGTTTTTTCCAGGTCGGGGAGACCAATATCGAGCTGCTGCTGGCCACCAGCCCCGATAGTCCGGTGGCCAAGTTTGTGGAGAGTAAAGGGGAAGGCATCCACCACATTGCCTTTGAGGTGGAGGACATCGATGCGGCGGTGGAGGAGCTCAAGGCCGCCGGGGTGCGGATGATAGACGAAAAACCCCGGGAAGGGGCCCATGGCGCCCGCATCGCCTTCATTCATCCCAAATCCACCCATGGGGTGCTTATCGAATTATGTCAGCACGCCAAAGGCCATTAACCCCAGCCGCAAACGGTGCCATGTCCGAGGGGGCGGGAGCGCTACCCGCCCTAGCAGCCCAGGTGCAGATTAACGTGCCCTTTGGCCTGTTGTGGGAACGCTACCTCCCCCTCTTTCTGGAGCAGCGTCTGAATCCCGAGATCGGCCTAGACGGACCGAGTCTGGACCGCTTTTCCCGTCAGGACTTCAGTCAGGTGGCAGCCAAGTTCCACCGGGCCGGTCTCACCATTACCCTCCATGCCCCCTTCCAAGATCTGTTGCCCGGGGCATCGGATCGCTATATTCTGGGCGCCACCCGAGCGCGGTTACACGAGGCCTTTGCCCTGGTGGAAATTTTTCAGCCCCGGAGCATTGTCTGCCACCTGGGGTTTGAGGCCAGGCATTATACAGGCGTGGAAGAACGCTGGCTGGAGAACAGCTTGGCCACCTGGGAACCTTTGGCGGCCCAGGCGGCCCGCTTTTCCTGTTTAGTGACCCTGGAGAATGTCTACGAAACGGAAACAACCCTCATCCGGCGGCTGTTCTCCCATTGGCAGGAGACCAATATCCGGCTCTGTCTAGATGTGGGCCATCTCCAAGCCTTCGGTGGAGGGGATTTCGCCACCTGGCTCAAGGAGATCGGCGATCTGGTGGGGCAATTGCATCTGCACGATAATCATGGGCAGCACGACGACCATCTGGCCCTGGGGCAAGGGACGATCCCCCTTCAGGAGGTCCTGGCTTACTTTGCCAGTCGGGGCGAGCCGCCCTTGGTGACCTTGGAACCCCATCAGGAAAACAGCGTGACCCCGTCTTTGCGGTATCTGGCCACCATCTGGCCATGGCAGAAGTAAGGGCCCAGGAAAAGTCGCCAGCTGGGTTGGGTGGCTCCCTCCGGTTAAAAACCGCGGTTTGGCCAAGCCTGCCAAAAAGCAAAGGGCGCCAGACGGCGCCCCATGTTCTGGCGACAAGCAAGCTCCTTACAGTTTCACCACGTTGGTGGCCTGCGGCCCTTTGGCTCCTTGGCTCAGTTCGAATTCCACTTCGTCATTTTCCTTTAAGGTGCGGAATCCTTGGGCTTGGATGTTGGAGTAGTGCACAAAAACTTCCGGCCCGTCCTCCTGTTTGATGAAACCCCAACCTTTGCTTTCGTTAAAAAATTTTACTTTACCTCTGTACTTCATTGCTCCTCCTCGGTAATACCAATGCCGCCAGCAAGTCTTTGGCTCGGGCGAGGATCGGGGCCGTAGACTGCCATGAGGGGGCTGGTCCTGCCAATGCTCTCGGGGTATGCTGTAACTTTCATAATTCATTAACCATATCGCCAAAACAGCCCATCCATACCATACTTGCGGCCAAAAGTCAAATCCAATGAGTATAGGAGGCAGGGGAGACTGTGACGATGGGGTGGCTCCAGAAGACAGTCCTGACAGGGAGCGTAATCTGCTTGCAAAAACCGGTCAGACACATTATGTTTACAGGAGTTAAATGAGGACATTGGTGCGAAACCCCCGATGATCAGTGCAGACCTTGCCCCTCAGGTCATTTCCTTCCAGGGAATCAAGAGGTTGCCATCATGAAAGATAAAAATACCTGGACTCGCTTTTCCCTTTGGTATGTGGTGTTGTTTTTCCTCGCCGTTCTCGTGGCCCAGAATTATCTGGAATTGCGCCATCTCCAGAATGTCAGCTACAGTGATTTCCGCCAACTTATTGAGCTGAAGGGCGTGCGGGATCTGGTGATCTCCACGGATCTGATCTCCGGCAAATTGACCCCGGCGGGGGTGGAGTTTTTGATTAAGAATAACCGCAATCCAGAGTTGGCCGCCCTGATGAAACAGCAAGAGGGCATTGAACCTCATTTCACCACCATTCGCCTGGAAGACAAGGATCTCCTGAGCCGCTTGGACAGTCAGGGCATTTCGTATACTGCCCGGTTGGATCGGACCTGGCTGACCTCGCTCCTCTCCTGGCTGGTGCCCATGCTGATCTTGATCGGCGTCTGGGTTTATTTTATCCGGAAAATCGGAGCCGGAGCCGGTGGCGGGCTCATGTCCATCGGGAAGAGTAAGGCCAAATTTTATGTGGAGGATGAAACCAAGGTCACCTTTAAAGATGTGGCCGGGGTGGACGAGGCCATCGAAGAACTGCGGGAAATCATTGAATTTCTGCAGAATCCCGGAAAATTCCAGTCCCTGGGGGGTAAGATTCCCAAAGGCGTGCTCCTGGTGGGGCCGCCCGGAACCGGCAAGACCCTCTTGGGCCGGGCCGTGGCCGGTGAAGCCGGCGTGCCGTTTCTCAGTCT
>CAZARS010000039.1:13624-22171 GCA_964487625.1 uncultured Desulfobacca sp. | reverse complement strand
TATGAAGAAATGCGTACCATCATCGCCCAAGCCGCTGGCCAGCCCCAGGTCGCCGAACAAGTTGCCGAAGTGGGCGCTTGTGAGTTAAAATGACTCATAGGCACCTGACCGCAACGCTGCCAGCCAAGGGGCGACGGGAGGACAGGGCGACAGTGCACGGCATACGCCACCCTCAGCTCACCCTAAATTCTCGGCAGTGAACAAGCGGCGCCACCCCCTTGGCGGCCAGCCGCTGACATTGTAATTTCCGGCGTTGACTGGAGGAAATCTATGGCACGGGTAACAATTGAAGATTGCTTGAAGAATGTAGAAAATCGGTTTGAGTTGGTCCATCTGGCGGCCAAACGTGTCCGCCAGCTCTATAAAGGGGCGCCGGTGCTCTTAAATGAGCGCGTCAAAAACAAGGAAATCGTTGTGGCGTTACGGGAGATCGCCGCGGGCAAGATCGGGGCCGCCAAGCCCAAAACCGCTTTGCCCAAAAAGCCTAAGCTCAGCCTACCTGAGACACCACCAGCATCGGAGCAGGAATAGCTGCCGGCTCGCTCGCTCCCGGCTGTCGAGCATAGACCTCCAAGCGCACCGCCGGCGCCTGGGGGTGGGCCACCCCCGTCCCCAGGCGCGCCGCCACGAGAGTGGTCAATTCCTCTTGTATAGCCCCTACCTCCTGGGGAGCCTTTACTAAGGTCTCCAACAGCTTTGCCAAGGCCTTCTGAAACCGGACCCTGATATCAAGGTCTTCCCAAGCTGGCTGGGTTTGACCGGCTGGCGGCACCACAGTCGGGAGGGTAAACCCGGCCTGCCAGATCGCCTGACCCTCTTCTTGGGCCGTTTCCCAGAGGAAGCGCGGCGAGCTTTCCCCGGCTGCAGGTTCGAGGACCACCATGGTCCAGGGTTCCTCCAGGTGGGGGGTCATGATCTCTTGCCAGAATTGTAGGCGCAGACGGGCCAGGGGCAGGTCAGGCGGCCCTAAGACTAAGGGCGGGCTAAAGGCCACATCCACGGGCAAGGCCTCCTGGTCCGGGGCATCGGCCTCACCGAAAATTTCCCCCAATATCCTTTCCTGAGCAGCTACCTGCTGCAAGACGGCAAACTTTTCCGCCAGCGTAGCCTCGAGCTGATAGGCTAGGCTCCAGAGGGCCTCTCGATCTAACTGGGCCGGCAACACGGGGGCCAGCTTGCCGCGGATGGCTGCCTGCAGGTCCTGTTCATCCTGATCCTCCTGAGCAGCCAAGTAATTGAGGTACGCCTGCCATTGACTCAATTCGCCCGGCTGAAAATGTTTGGCAAAAGCCTGCCAGACCTGGTGTTTGGGGGGAGTCAGGCAAGTCTGCAAGCCTGTTGCCTCTGGGGCACCGGTCACCAGACCGGCCCGCAGGTTGGGTAAATAGTGAGGCAAGCAGGCATACCATGGTTGCCAGGAGATAACTAAAGGAAACAGCACATACTGTCGGGGGGGCGATGCCATTATCAAGGCAGCCATTGTTTATCCTCTTATCTGCTCCAGATAGCACCCGATTGAAAACGGGTTTGAAGTCAGCAGTCTTGATGCCATACCTGAACGTATCATCCACTTTTCCCTCTTCCCGTTTCCCTATTCCCTGTTCCCATGGTTTACTCACCCAAGCTTGCGGTCCAGGCTGCGGTATTGGATGGCCTCTGCCAAATGCGGCGTCCTGATCTCTGCCTCCCCGGCCAGATCGGCGATGGTGCGGGCGATTTTCAGGATGCGGTTATAGGCCCGGGCAGAGAAGCCCAGCCGCTCCATGGCGCGTTCCAGGAGCTGGCGAGGTTCTGATGTTAAGGCGCAATACTTTTTTACCAGGCGGGGGGGCATTTGCGCATTACAGTGGATCGAGGTCCCGGCAAACCGTTTTGTTTGGATGGCCCGGGCCGCGACCACTTGTTGTTGCAGGCGAGCCGAGGTGTCGCCGTCTGGCGCGGCCGTTAACTCCCGGAACGGCACGGCCGTGATATGCAGATCGATCCGGTCCAACAAGGGGCCGGAGATGCGGTTCTGATAGGTGCGGATCTGCGTGGGGCTGCATTGGCAAGGATGTTTCGGGTCACCCAGAAAGCCGCAGGGGCAGGGGTTCATGGCCGCCACCAGCATAAAGCGGGCCGGATAGGTCAGGGAAGAACTGGCCCGGGAAATGGTGACATAGCCATCTTCCAAGGGTTGCCGCAGGACCTCCAGGACTTGGCGTTTGAATTCCGGCAATTCATCCAGGAACAGGACGCCATTGTGGGCCAGACTGACCTCGCCGGGACGAGGCACCCGCCCCCCGCCAATGAGCCCGGCATCCGAGACAGTATGATGGGGCGGCCGGAAGGGGCGCGTCGTCAAGAGGGCTTGGCCGGGAGGCAATAACCCCATGATGCTGTAGATTTTGGAGGTTTCCAGGGCTTCCTCAAAGGTCAAGGGGGGCAGGATGGTCGACAGACGCCGGGCCAGCATGGTTTTGCCGGCCCCCGGGGCCCCCAACATGAGGACGTTGTGGCCGCCGGCGGCAGCTATAACCAGGGCCCGCTTGACCTGTTCCTGTCCTTTGACCTCGGCAAAATCAACCTCATCGCCTCGTTGGGCCCACAGCTTCACCGTGGGCGGTGGCTCTGGGTTTAACTCCACGGCCCCCCGGAGGAACTCCACTACTTCGGGCAGGCTTTGCACCGCATACACCGGCAGATCCTGGACCACCGCGGCTTCCCCGGCGTTTTCTTTGGGGATAATGAGCCCGGCCAAGCCGGCTTGACGGCAGGCCAAGGCAATGGGCAAAACCCCGCGACTGGCCTTCAGACGGCCATCCAAGGACAGCTCCCCAAAAACCAGATACTTATCCAATCTGTCTTGGGGCACCAGACCCTGGGCAGCCAACAAGCCCAGGGCGATAGGCAGGTCAAAACCGGTGCCTTCTTTCCGGACGTCGGCCGGCGCCAGATTGATGGTAATCCGCGTGGCAGGGAATCGATAGCCGGAATTTTTGATGGCGGCCTTGACCCGATCCTTGCTTTCTTTCACCGCAGTCTCGGGCAGGCCCACGGTGGTAAAAGCCGACATCCCGGCGGCAATGTCCACCTCTACTTCCACTAAAAAACCGTCGACGCCCCGTAAGGCCCCACTAGTAACCCGCGCTAACATACCTTAACGAACCCACAACAGCCAGCAGATCCCGGTGCGACCCATTAGTTGGCCAACTCCGCCAACTTGGGAATATCGAAGTGGGCCAGGACATCCTTTAACTCTTGCATGTTCTGAAAACCCTGGCCTTCCACCACCACCAGGAAGTGGTTGGCTGCCAACATTTCGATCTTGGCTTCTTTGTCCTGGGGACGCATGGTTTCCATGGTTGGATACCCGAAAATCTTGGTGCCCTGCACCGACTCTTCAGTGGATTCCATGATGAAACCCTGGGTATAGCCCAGCCCCAGGAACCCCATGGGAACCATGGGATTGTCCAAGATCTTGATCTGGAAACTCTGCTCCCCCTTCTTATAGCGGGCTTCCACTTCGGTGAAAACGATGCCCTGATTTTTTACGGTAGTGCCGATGGGGTTACCGTCCTTTTGCCAACCTGGCACGGCTACCTCCAGGATCGGCAAGAGCTTTTTGAAATGCACCGGTTCATAGGCCACGGCCGCCCCCGGTAGTACCCCTGCCAGCAGCAGACTTCCAGAGATTATCAGCAGCAAATTCCTCAACAAGCTCATTTTGGCATCTCCTCGGCCATAAAAGTACGGGAGAACTCACGCCTCTGCTGCAGGGCGGTAACTACTACCGTGGGGAGGGGCGAGACTCAGTTAAAATCGGAAGATCTCATGCCGCAGCCGTTGGATCTGATTTTCCATCTGCTGGACATTGCGGGCATGAAAGGCTTGATGAATTTTCTGGACAATATCATCAAAATTGAAGGGCTTCTGAATGACAGTGGCGCCGGGCAGGTGCATGGCTTCAAAAAAGAGCTGGCGGCGGTTGACCATGAGAATGGTCTGCAGGTGGGGATGTTTCTCCAGGCTCTGCTGCAGGAACTCCCGCGTTTGGGGCAGATGCCAATCGGTAATCAGGAGGTCAAAGACGGTTTGTTCCAGCAACTCCATGGCCTGCTCAATGGTTTTGGCCATGGCACATTCAAAGCCGATGAGTTTAATAATGGAGGAGAGAAAATCGCAGGTCAATTCATCCTGATCGATGATGAGGATCCGTCCTTTTTTCTTATCCAAACTGTTGTTTTGGTTCGGATTCACCAATGCTGAGAAATGGTTGGCCAGCATGACCGTCCCCCCTTGGCCTGGATTGTCTGCTGCCCGCTATTGTATCAAAAAACCCCTGGGCCAACAAGGGGGTCCTCCCCGGCCTGCTGGTCAGCGGGGGGCAAAGCGAACAAGGTCGCCATCTGGGCCGTGTATCGGGCTTTTTCCTCGTAAATGATCAGCGGCGGGGGGATCTGGACCTCTTCGCGGCCGCCATGGCGGGCCTCCACCCACACCAGGCAGGCGGGCGAGTGGGCCCGGGCTTGAATAAAGCGCAGCGTTTTCGGCTCCAAGCGGTGAGCCCGCAACAGGGTGAGGAGATGCACCGTCCGCCAGGCCGGGTAGATGACAAAGAGCCGGCCCTTTTCAGGCAAAAGATAGCGGGCCGCTTGGGCCACTGCGGCCAGCGACCCCTGTACTTCATGGCGGGCCAAGGCCTTCTCGCTCTGGGGATTCAGACGGCCGGCCCCTAAAGGTCGGTAAGGTGGATTACTCACCACCACCTGGCAGGAGGCTGGGGGCAGGTGCTGGGCTACCTCCTGCATGGGAGCAGGGAGAATGGTTATGCGGTCGTCCAAGCCATTGAGGTGGACGTTGCGCCTGGCCAGATCCGCCAGCGTTGGTTGGCTCTCCACGCCCACGAATGAGGCCTGGGGGTAGCGGCAGGCCAGGATCAGAGTAAGGATGCCACAGCCAGTGCCCAGATCCACCACCCGGTCCCCGGGCCTCAACTCCGTCAGCCCAGCCAATAATACGGCATCAATGGAGAAGCGATAGCCCCGCTGTTTCTGCAGGACCCATAGCCGTCCGTGGCCAAACGGCTCCAAGGTTTCGTCCGGGCCAGGGCTAGCCTGAGGATTGCCAGTCCGCATGAGTTCTTCGTTAAGGGAAATGAATAACTGCGTATTGGTAAGGTACCTGCGCCAAGCTTGCCCGGTCAAGACATTTCTGCCTCGCCGAGACCAACGGCCATTGCCCTCTGGCTACCGGCTCATGGTCAGAGGCCGTATAAAGGTGACCAGGAGCAGGAAGGCGTTGGCCAACGCCACGGTGATGAGCATGGGGATAAAGCAGGCCTTTATATAACCTAAAAAGCTGATATGGTAACCTGCCTTTTCCGCCAAACCCACCGTCACCACGTTGGCGCTGGCGCCGATCATGGTGCCGTTGCCCCCCAGACAGGCGCCCAGGGCCAGGGACCACCACAAGATGCCGGTTTCGGCGCCGGGGATAGAGGCATTCAAAAAGGCCACGATGGGGAGCATGGTGGCTGTGAAGGGAATATTGTCAATGACGGCGCTGGCCAGGGCGCTGACCCACAGGATCATGATGACCGCAACGGTCAGATTACCACCAGAGACATCCCGGACCCACTCGGCAATAATCTGGATCAGCCCCGTCTCCTCCGCGCCAGCAATGACCATAAACAAGGCAATGAAAAAAATCAGGGTCGGCCACTCCACCTCATGTTCCAGCATCTCCACAATATCCACCCGGGAGATGGCCAGCAGGAACATGGCGCCGGTGAGGGCGGCGATGGCCGGCTCCATGTGCAGCACCCCATGGATAATAAAGAGAAAGATGGTGAAGATCAGAAGGGCTAGGCCCAGGAGGGCCAGCCGTTTGTCCTTGAGGCGATATTGGACAGACATAAAGGCAATGGTGCGCTCCACGTCCTTGACCTCGGCCTGTTGATAACCCTTTTTATACCAGAAGAGATAGTAGATAACGGTAAGGACCATACAGATGATCACAATAATCGTTAAGTTGACTACAAAGTCCATAAAAGTCAGGTTGGCATAGGAGCCGATGAGGATGTTGGGCGGGTCCCCGATCAAGGTGGCAGTCCCGCCGACATTGGAGGCAAAAACCTCGGGGATGAGCAGGCTGAGGGGATTGACTTTCAGGGTCACCGCGATCTCGATGGTCACCGGGATCATCAGGAGCATGGTGGTGACGTTGTCCAGAAAGGCGGAGCAGACCGCGGTCACCACCATGAGGATGGCTGCAAGGATAAAAATATTGCCCCGGGCCAGGGCATAGGACTTATAGGCCAGCCATTGGAACATGCCCGTCTTTTTCAGCACCCCCACGATGATCATCATGCCCATGAGCAGGAAGATAACATTCATATCGATGGCATGGATGGCGTCCTCAAAAGAAAGGATGAAATATTCCTTGTTGAAAGTTCCGGCTGTGTAGCTGATGAACAGGACCAGGACTGCGCCCAGCATGGCGGCCAAAGTGCGGTGCATGAGTTCTGCGGCAATGAGGAAATACACCAGGAGGAGAATGGCAGTGGCTAGCCAGAAGGCGGGAGTGATGGCCCGGTGCAGGGTAAATTGCCCCTGCGCCTGGTATAGGGGACGCCCCTCTTGGTCCTGGCTCGCGGCCAGGAGGGCCAAAGGAGTGGGGGCCAAGGATTGCCAGGAGGGTTTGGCGGCCGTCACTGCCACTTGGGCAGTGGGTAGGGTCTGGGCCGGCAGGAGAAATTCAGCCAGGAAACTACCGGATTTATCAGTCATGATCTCTTCGCCATGGATCGGCGTGACCGGCTGGCCGTTGACCAGCACCGTGACGGCCACCTCTTTCACCCCCTGACCCTGGGGGTTTTTCATGACCCCAGCTACACTCAGACGCTGGCCGTCGGCGGCGACCGCCGAGGACAGGTCCATGCCCCCCGAAAGGCTCAAGATTACCGTTAACATGACAATCACAGACGGGAAACGAGCTCTTTCCATAATCAGCCTCCTTAGCTATCTGGATTGATTATTCCTGTATAAAGACAAAGGCCTCCCCTGTGACAGTCTCCACCGGGAGGCCTTCGCTTTCGGCCACTGGTCTGGCGCTGCCGCCACGTTTTTGGCGCCCTCAGACCAGCTATGAATGATAATCAATAATCAATAATCAATACTTATGGTAGAGCCGACCTCCTGATCGGCCGCAATTTTCACCCAACGCCTTGCTTTGCCGGTCTGGAGACCGGCGCTACCCAACCTTGACCGGTGTTATCAGGACCTCCGTTACCACCTTTTGGCCTCTGGCCCCTGGTCCCTGGCCCCTAACTCACCGGCTCATGGCCAACGGCCGCACAAAGGTCACCATGAGCAGATAGGCATTACACAGGGCCACGGTGATGAGCATGGGGATGAAACAGGCCTTGATATAGCCCATAAAGGAAATGTGATACCCGGCTTTTTCTGCCAGACCCACGGTGACCACGTTGGCCGAGGCGCCGATCATGGTGCCGTTGCCGCCCAAGCACGCCCCCAGGGCCAGGGACCACCATAAGATGCCGGTTTCGGCGCCCGGGATGGTGGTATTCAAAAAGGCGACGATGGGCAGCATGGTGGCGGTAAAGGGGATGTTGTCAATAAAGGCGCTGGCAATGGCGCTCACCCACAGGACCATGATGACCGCGATGGTCAGATTGCCCCGGGAGACGTCCCGCACCCATTCGGCGATGATCTGGATGAGGCCGGTCTCTTCCGCCCCGGCGATGACCATGAACAGGGCGATGAAAAAGATCAGGGTGGGCCACTCCACTTCATGTTCCAGCATCTCCACAATATCCACCCGGGAGATGACCAGCAGGAACATGGCCCCGGTCAGGGCGGCAATGGAGGGCTCCATGTGCAGCACCCCATGGATGATAAACAAAAAGATGGTAAAAGCCAACAGAGCCAAGCCCATGACCGTCAGCTTGACGTTGGTGATGCGGTATTCCTCCTTCAGGTAAGCAATGGTCCGGTCCACGTCCTTGACTTCGGCCTTGAGGTACGACTTTTTGTACCAATAGACATAATAGACCCCCGTAAAGACCATAATGACCACGATGACCGGCGTCAGGTTGATGACAAAATCGGCAAAGGTCAGGTTGGCATAGGAGCCGATGAGGATGTTGGGCGGATCGCCGATGAGGGTGGCGGTGCCGCCGACGTTGGAGGCAAAGACCTCAGGGATGAGGAAACTCATGGGGTTGACCTTCAGGGTGACGGCAATCTCGATGGTCACCGGAATCATCAACAGCATGGTGGTGACGTTATCTAGAAAGGCCGAGGTGACCGCCGTGACCCACATGAGAATAATGGAGAGAATATAAATATTGCCCCGGGCCAGGGCGTAGGATTTATAGGCCAGCCACTGAAACATGCCCGTCTTTTTCAGGACGCCGACGATGATCATCATGCCCATGAGGAGGAAGATGACGTTCATGTCAATGGCGCCGATGGCGTCCTCAAAGGAGAGGATGAAATATCCCTTGTTGAACGTTCCCGCCGTATAGCTGATGAAGAGGATGAG
>CAZARS010000039.1:0-13614 GCA_964487625.1 uncultured Desulfobacca sp. | reverse complement strand
CAGGGTCCGGTGCATGATCTCCGCCGCAATGATGACATAGACCAGCAGCAGGATGATGGTGGCGATCCAGAAGGCCGGGGTGATGGCCCGGTTCAGGGTGAAATTCCCCTGGGCCTGGAAGAGCTTGTTGCCGTCTTGATCCACGCCGGTCTCATAGACCTGGACGGCCGTGGGCGCCAGGGGCCGCCAGGACGGTTTGCTGGCCGCCACCTCCACCTTGGCTGCTGGCAGGGTCCCGGCCGGCAGGATGAATTCCGCCAAGAAGCTCCCGGACTTGCCGGTCACAAGTTCTTCGCCCTTGACGCTCTTGACGTGCTGGCCGTTGACCAACACCTCCACTTCCACTTCCTTGACACCCTTCCCCTGGGGATTGTTGATCACCCCGGCCACGCTGAGGCGGTCGCCGGCCGAGGGGGCCGGGGCGGCCCAGGCCGGGGCGCCCAGATGACCCAACAGAAGGATCAGGAAAATAAGTATCACTGATTGGTATAACTTAGCTCGCATCTGCGTCATTCCCTCGTGTATCGTTCGGTAGGGGCGGTTCGGAAACCGCCCGGTTCGGGAACCGCCCCTATGGGGCTCCAAGTTTTTATTTCAGCAACACCGGCATGCCCTGCAGCGGCCAGATCACATAGACAAAGACCGCCAACACCACCATTAACACTACATTGGCGATCCAGCCGTAGCCGAAAAACTCCCCGGTAGTAAACTGCTTACTCTCATAGGCAATGGCGTTGGGCGCCGCGCCGATGAGCAGGATGAAAGGCATCCCGGCGGTCACCAGGGAGGCGAAGAGTATGACATGGGGCGCCACGTGCAGATAGGGGGCAATAACCAGGGACACCGGCAGGGAGATGGCGATGGCCGCCACGTTCATGATGAAATTGGTCATCATCAGGACAAAGAAGGCGATGCCCAGGACGAAGACCAGCCAATGGGCATTGACGAACATGGAGAGCCAATGGATGGCGATCCATTCCGCCGCTTTGGTCTGCCACAGGCAGAAGCCGATGGACATAGCCCCGCCGAAGAGCAGGATGATATTCCAGGGAATGGTCTCCAGGTCCTCAACCGTCAGGGTCTTGGAAAGGAAGAAGAGCAGCGTGCCCACCAGCATGATGCCGGCCCGGTCCAGGTCCGCAAACGCCTTGGAAGGTGGAAAGGCCTTGAGAACAAAGAGCAGCACGATGGCGATGACGGTGGCCACCACAAATTTTTCCTTGTTGCTCATGGGCCCCAGCTCTTTGGTCAGCTCTGCGGCTTTTTGGCGCAGTCCGGGAATGGTATCCCGCTCCGGCTTGAAACAGACAATGATGATGAGCCAGATCAGAAAGATCATCAGGAGGCCGATGGGGGCCATATACCAGATCAATTCAAAGAAGCCCACATCCTGGCCGGTGAACTTTTTAAACATGCCGGCCGCGGCCACGCCCCGGGCCGCGCCCAGGAAGGTGATAATGGAACCGGCCCCGGCCGCCCAGGCCATGCCGATAAACAAGCCTTTGCCGAACCGGGTGGGCTTACCGGAATCGTCATAGAGGGCATTGATGGCCATGAGCAGCGGGAAGGTGGCTGCTGCCACGGCGGTGTGGGCCATAATCAGAGTCATGGCGCCCACCACCAGAAAGGTGCCCAAAAGGATATATTTGGTCTGTTCGCCCACAATGCCCAACATCTTATAGGCCATGCGTTTGGTCAAGCCGGTGGCGGTGAATGACAGGCCGATGACCACCGAACCGAAAATAAACCAGACCGAAGGATCAAAGAAGTCACGCAGGGCCTCATTGGCAGAGCGGATTTGAAACAACACCTGGAAGAGCCCGATGGCAATGGAGGTGGCGCCGATGGGCATCACCTCAAAGACCCACCAGATGCCGGCCATGAGAAAGAGGCCGATGGACATCTTGCCTTCCCAGGAGAGGTGAAAAACCTTGCCGGCCGGATCCTTGGCATCCGGCAGACCGGGGATAAAATAGAAAAGGGCAAAGAATGCCAAGCCCAAGATAATAAAAAAGATGCGCCGCCAGTCAATAACTCGCTTCGGGGGTGCCAGAACGATTTCATCGGGCATCTCCGGCAGCCCGGCGCTCAACGGTGCCTTTTTGGTTTCATCAGCCATGTCAGTTAACCTCTCAGCATCACAGAATCAGCCGCCGCGTGGCTTAGTCACCCAGAACGACGTCGGAAATCTCTTTAAAGAGCTCATTCATGCGCACCATGCCCACCACCTTGTTGTCCTGGAGCACCGGCATCATGCCGACGTTCTCCTTGATCATCAGGAACAGGGCCTTGGTGATGGGATCATCGCCGTTCACCGTCACCTTGATGGGGCTCATGACATCGCTCACCGGCCGTTGGGAGGCTTCCTTCATACCAGGGCCGAACATATCCCCCACCAGGACGGCCAGGGAGGGGTCAGATTTGATCAACCCCTTATCTTCAGCAAATTTGGGCTCCAGGCCCCGGACCACGTCCCGCAGGGTCAACATGCCCATGAGCTGATATTTTTCATCGAACACCAAGACGGCCCGGGGCTCAAAGGTGCCCTCGAACTTGATGGCCGCCTCCCGGACAATGGCCATGGCCTGCCGCAGGGTGAACCAATAAGGGATGTGAGGATAATCCTCCAAGGGGATCATGAGATCCTTGACTTTTTTGGTGTATGGCATAACGACCTCCTTTTGTAGGGCTCGATTTTTAACTGCCAGTATATCATCTCTGCCGGCGGCCTCGCTGAGGTTGGCAACCAGGGAGGGACTGAGGTAGCGGCCATGGCTGGCCATGTGCTGCACGGCCGTGACCAGCTCTTCATGGGCCAGATATTTCAGCAGGTAGCCGTCGGCTCCGGCCTTCAAAGTCTCTCGGACGAACCGTTTATCTGAATGGATGGCCAAAGCCATGATTTTCAGATCGGGCAAGGCTGCTTTGACCTGCCGCAGGATTTCCAGACCAGAACCGGCCGGCATCTCCATATCCAAGAGTAAGAGATCAGGAGTTACGGGCGCCGCCGCAGCCATGATACCAACCACATCAGTGGCCTCGGCTACGATCTCCAGGTCGGCCTGTCCCGCCAGGAGGGACCTCAAACTCCGCCGCAGGGGCTCATGAGGCCCGGCCAATAAAATGGTAATCGGTCTGGGGGTGGCAACAGCAGACATTTCCTCTTCCTGGGCAGAACGGCAAAATCCTTGGCAGTGCTTTGCCCTTATCCTAACGCCAGGCCAATAACCTGTCTATTCACCAATCCCTAATATTGGCCTACGGAAATCCTAGTTTTTGCTTTCGCATCCGGAAGGGTCAAGGGCAGAGAGTGTGAGGTATTTGGGAGGATTGTATTGTCCAGGCAGAGGTCAAGGTTCTGGGTTGCGTTGGAGGATGGCTTCCAGGACCTGGGCTGTCCCCGCCTTGCCCAGAATTGTTGCAAACCCTTGGTCTTAACGTTGGAAGGAGCCGAGCCACCTCACCGCAGGGTTAAAAGGCTGGTTCCAGGAGGGCAGACCTGTTTGAGTAAGTTACGAGCAAGACCATCAGAAATCCATCCCTTTGGCAGGGGGCGGGATAACGATATCATAGCTGAGCACTTGGCAGGTCTCCGTGTCGACATATTGGGCTTTGACCTGCCGATTATAGGTGATCAGGGCAGCCACTACGCTGGTAACCTTCTTCCCCCCGGTAAAATCGATCATAATATCAGATTCGCGAAAACCCCGGCGGTCGAATTCGTCCAAGAGATCCCAGAGAGCTTCGGAAAGATGATCAAATCTCTCAAAATCCCAGCCCTGGTAATCCCGTATGGACGGGTCGAAATTCTTTAGATCAATCAATTGACCATTATTGTTCATACAAACAAGAACGTAATACCGGAGGTCGACAAACTGTGGATACTTCTGACAGATCTCAATAAAAAGGGGGAGTTGCGCCAACGACTTGGTAGAGCAGATGAGGGTGACATCCTCCAGCGTGCGCGATTTGGCATGTTCCCATATAGCCCGCAACGGCATTTCCCAGGACCAATAGACCTTCCTCTTTTTGTTTGCTTCCATGATAGCCAAATCTGCAGCGACATCCTGAAACATCAAGGGCAGCTGCGCCGGCACGCCTCCGGTCTTCTCCAGGTCCCTCAGCTCGCCAGGTAGATATGATAAAAACAGGACAAGGTGCTTGCTGGGTCTGGCGGGTTCATCTTTCAGATGTCGGGTTCGGGGTCGGAAAAGGACGGTTCCTTGTCTGTACAGAAAAAATGCCAGGGTGAAAAAAATGCCGGACAGGAGCAGTCCGGGCCAATGCAGGCTCACTGGTTGGCCTTGCCACCATAGGTTCAAAGCGTCGTAAAAGAGACTGGCCACCATGTCGCCCAATAAAACTACTGACACGGTTGTTACGAAGAGAAGCCAAGATGGCCATTGCCGATGCCGCAAAATCTTTTTGAGCATGGACTGCTCCCTCAGGAGAGGAACTTCGTGGTCAGCCAGAAAAAAGCTGTCGACCACCGAAGTTGTGGAAAACGCTAGAGCCATTGGCTGCTTGCCGAACCAGGACGGTTATTTCTCTCCAGCACCGCAGCCTCTGGCCCGCCCGGCAACTACAAGAATAATTTTCGGAAGAGCGGCTGACTGCAAACCTGTCGGCTATGGAGACCCAGATGATCATCTTGTGGGTGGAAACAGCCATTGCCGGCCTCACGGGAGCAACCACCCGAGGAACTTGCAGGTCTTTCGGCTGAAAGCAAGAGTAAATCCCGAACCCCTGACCACCCCTGCCCATAAACCCCTGCTTTATTCCCGGGGGACCAGGCGGTAGACCTCCAGGAGGGGCAGCCTATGCTTTTTGGCCAAGGCCCGGCAGGCTTCGTATTCTGGCAGGAGGCGGCGCCGCCCCCGAATCTCGGCCACTTTGACCTGCAGAGGGCCATAGGGGGTGTCGATGTTCTCTTGCCAACGGTTGACCGCAATGCGGTCCATTTCTTGCATTCGAACCCCCAGGGTGGTGGATTCGGCAAACAGGACTTCCAGGATAGCCTCCCGGCAGAACACCGGGGCCACGATGGTCAAGCCCACCCCTGGCCGGTTCTTTTTCATCTGCAAGGGATAGTAGGCCACATCCAGAGCACCGGCCTGAAAGAGAGCCTCCATGAGGTACTCGTACCATTCAGGCAGCATATCATCCAGGTGGGTTTCCAGGACCAGGATGCGTTCTGTGCGGCCCAGGGGCAGGCTGGCACGGCCCAGGATCAGACGCAAGAGATTGGGCCGACCGGGTAAGTCCAAGGTGCCGGCGCCATAACCAACGCCTTCCATGACACACGGCGGCAGGGGCAGGAATTGGGCCGACAGCCCCCGCAAGATGGCCGCTCCGGTGGGGGTGACCAATTCATAAGGGATATCAATGCCATAGACCGGTACCCCCTCCAGCAGCAGGGCAGTGGCTGGCGCTGGATTGGGCAGGACCCCGTGAGCAGTAGTGATGGTGCCAAAGGACCACGGCAAGGGGGAGGCAAAGACCTGGTGAATATCCAAGAGGTGGCACCCCCAAGCCGCTCCCACCATATCCAGGATGGAGTCCACCGCCCCCACTTCATGGAAGTGGACCTGCTCAAGGGGAACGCCATGCACCTGAGCCTCAGCCTCGGCCAACAGGCGAAACATGTTGCCACTCAGCTCCCGGACTGCCGGGGGCAGGTCGGCCTCCTCCAAGAGGCGAAGGATGTTCCGATAGGTTCGGGGAGGCTGAGGGCCGGTGAGGGTAAAGCGCACCTGGGTGCCCTGCAACGCCTGTTTCTGGATTTTTCTGACCGAGGCCTGATAGCCCGCCAGGTTGAGCCTGGCCAACCCCCGCCAGAGCTCCTCAGGATCAAGTCCCAGATCCAGAAGGGCGCCCAAGGTCATATCCCCGCTGATGCCGGAGAAACAGTCGAAATACAGGTATCTTTCAGCTGGGGGCACTGCTGTCCTCCACACGTATCTCCACTTCTTTGAGGGCCCGCAGATCGGCATGACGAATTATAAACAAGAGGTTGCGGTAGCGGATATGTTCTCCTACCCGAGGAATATCTCCCACTTGTTTAATGAGGAATCCTCCCAGGGTTGTATAATTCCCAGCGGGGAGGTTGAGATGCAGGGCCTCGTTCAGGGCCTCGATTTCCATGCGGGCGTTGACTAAATAAACTCCTGCCCGGATTTCTTTATACTGGCTGACCTCCCGGTCAAACTCATCAGCGATCTCGCCCACCACCTCTTCCAGGAGATCCTCCAAGGTGACGATACCCACGGCCCCGCCGAATTCATCAACCACCACGGCCAGGTGGATACCCTGCTGCTGCATTTCCAACAGGAGATGGTCAGCCCGCTTGGTTTCCGGAATATAGCGCACCGGCTGGATGAATTTGTCAATAGGTTGGCTTAGGTTCGGTTCCCCCAGGAGATCAAAGCTGTCCAGGACCCCGATGAGGTTGTCGATCCGGCGTCGATACACGGGCAGGCGGGAGAAGCGACTCCGTTGAAACTCTGCCAGGGCTTGGGAGACCAGATAGGTTTCCGGCACGGCCACCACCTCGATGAGGGGCACCATGGCGTCCCTGACCAGGGTCTGGCTGAAGTGGAGGATCCGTTGGATAATCATGCGCTCCTCCGTCTCCAGATCCACTTCTGTCCCCCCGGCTTTGACCACGAGCTGCAATTCTTCCCGGGTCACGAAGGGCACCAGACTGGTGCCGCGGGAACCGGTGAGGCGCAGGGTCAAACGGCTCAACAAAGCAAAAATCCAGGTGATGGGGGCCAGGATCCAGGAGGCCACGTAGACGGCCAGGCTGACCCGCCGGGCGGTCCGATTGGGCCGTAGGCGGCCGATGGATTTGGGCAGGATTTCGGCAAATAAGATGATAATGGGGGGCAGGAGGAGCATGGCCATGACCTCCCCTGTGGGACCGTAGAGGTCGATGAGAAGGGCGCTGACAAGCACCGTATTCACGGTCTCGGCCAGGTTGGAGCCCAACAGGGTGGTGGCGAAGAGTTTTTCCGGAAACAACAGCAGTTTCGTGGCCCATTGGGCCGGGCGCTGGCCCGCCTCCGCCTCGTGCTGCAGTTGGCGGTGATCCGCCGAGACCAAGGCGATTTCGGAACAGGTGAAAAATCCTTCCAGCAGCAGCAAGAGCAGGAAAAGGATGAGATAGGCGGCGATAATCATATTCCAGCCAAGGAAATAATCACTTCTAAGATGCGGGTGCCTTTCATGTGGAGTACTTCAAACTGTAAACCGTCATAAGCAATGCTGTCCCCTTCCCGGGGCAACTCCCCGAAGCGATTGAAGACAAAGCCGCCCACGGTCTCAAACTCATCGCTGGGCAGATTAAGCTCGAGGGCTTCATTCAGATCTTGCAGGGACATCCAGCCCTTGACCAGATAAACGCCAGGGGCCATCTGTTCCAAGGGGCGGTCCACCGTCTCCAATTCCTCTTGGAATTCGCCAAACAGTTCCGCCAGGATATCTTCTACGGAAATCAGCCCGGTCAAGCTGCCATATTCATCCACCACCAGGGCCAAGCGGATCTTGCGGGCCTGCAATTCCTGCAAGAGGTCAAAGGCTCGCTTATTTTCCGGTACATAATAAGGGGGACGCAGCAGTTTTTTGAGGCAACTGGTATCACACAGCGTAGCCGGGGAGAGATTCAAAAGGTCTTTGGCGTGCAGGATGCCCAGGATATCGTCCAGATCCTTGCCATATATAGGCAGGCGGGAAAACCGAGCCTTCTTGACGGCCCGGAGTAAGTCAGCAGTTGACAAACTAATGGGCAGGGCAAAGATATCCGGCTTGGGCACCATGATCTGGGCCACGGTGGTGTCACCCAGATGCATGAGGTTGACAATGAGGTCCTTCTCAATAGGCGCAATGAGGCCACCTTTATGGCTGTCCTCCACCAGACGCAAGAAATCATCCTCTTGCAGCAAAGGCTCCGGGGCCTTGGGACGGATACGCAGCAGCTTCATGATGGCCTTGCTTAGATGGAGTAGGACAAACCGCAAAGGCGAGAGCAGCGGCAGGAGAGCCGCCAAGGGCGGTGCCAACAGACGGGCCCAGCGCTCCGGGGAGCGAAGCGCCAAAGACTTGGGAATAATTTCCCCGAAGAGCAGCAGAGCCGGGGCCATGACGATCATCGCTACCCATTTGCCCTTCTCTCCCCAGATGGTCAAAGAAATGGAGGTGGCCAACACGGTGGCAATGATAACGGCCACTTCATTGCCGATGATGATGGAGGTGAGGAGCCGTTGCGGTCGGGAAAGGAGCCGCTCCAAACGCTCACCCACTTTGGGGGAACGGCTCTTTAACTTGAGACGCGCCAGGGGGCTGAGGGAAAACAGCGAAGTTTCGGCCGCAGCAAAAAAGCTATAGCACACCAACAGACAGGCCAGGGCCGTCCAATATATCCAGAGTTGGGCATCCAAAGGTAGCAGGGATTAGATTAAGCTTTGTTCAGGTTGCGCTGTGTATTGGCAGAGAGGGGGGAAGCGGGCCAAGGCCCCTTCCCCCGTTTTTTTCCTGCTTTATCAGGCCATTTCTTGGGTGGCAGGCGTGGCGCTACCTGCCCTCCCCCGATGAGGCTTTGCCGTGTTTTTGAGGATATCTAGTGGCACAGGGGTTCCAGCCTGTGCCACCCTACCCTTTCAAGCTAAGGTTGGCTGCTCAATCCCCGCCCCGCCCGGACAGGTGGAGCTCGCCTCTCCTGCTCCCCCTAATGGGGCTTGTGCCAGACCTGCGCCGGGCTGCTCACGACGGCTGGGAAGTCAGGGGCTGGGTTGTCCGGCGCCGCAACCTTTTGGTCGCCTGCGGGGTATCCTCTAGGCCGGGCGGTCGGACCAGGGCAATTTGCAAGACTTCATCCATATTCTGCACCGGCAGGAATTTCAGACGCCGTTTGATGTGCTTCGGAATCTCGATGAGGTCTTTCTTATTGGCCTCAGGGATGATCACCTTTTTAATGCGAGCCCGCAGGGCCGCCAAGGCTTTCTCCTTCAGGCCCCCGATGGGGAGGACCTTGCCCCGCAGGGTAATCTCCCCGGTCATGGCCACGTCTTTGCGCACCGGTATCTTGGTGAGGGCCGAAATGAGGGCCGTGGCCATGGTGACTCCGGCGGAGGGCCCGTCTTTGGGTATGGCGCCAGCCGGAACATGGAGGTGGATATCGAGTTTTTCGTAAAAGTCTTCCGGCAACTTGAAAATATGGGACCGGGACCGGCTATAGCTCAGGGCCGCCTGGGCGGATTCTTTCATGACCTCGCCAAGATGGCCAGTGAGGGTCAACTGCCCTTTGCCCCGCATCAGACTGGCCTCCACATGGAGGATTTCCCCGCCGAATTCTGTCCAGGCCAGGCCGGTGGCCACCCCGGTTTCGTCTTTTTCTTGCTCGGCCTCGGGCAGATAACGGGGTGGACCCAGATAACGGTGCAAGTTGGCCCGGGTAATGGTGTAGGGCCCCTTCTCGCCTTCGGCAATACGCCGGGCAACCTTGCGGCAGAGGCTGCCGATCTCCCGTTCCAGGTTGCGCAGACCGGCTTCCTGAGTATAATGGCAGATGAGTTCCCGCAGGGTAGCGGCACTGATGGTCAGGTCAGAGGGTTTCAGGCCGTTTTCCTGGAGTTGCCGGGGGAGCAGGTATTTCTGGGCGATTTCCAGTTTTTCCTCTTCCGTATAGCCAGCCAAACGGATGATCTCCATCCGGTCCAGGAGGGCCGAGGGGATGGGGTCCACCACGTTGGCGGTCAGGATAAACATGACCCTGGAGAGGTCAAAGGGAACGTTCAGGTAGTGGTCGCTGAAGGCCGCATTCTGTTCCGGGTCCAGGACCTCCAGGAGGGCGGCAGCGGGATCACCCCGAAAATCCTGGCCGATTTTGTCGATCTCATCCATCATGAAGACTGGGTTATTGACCCCGGCGTTTTTCAACCCCTGAATAATGCGGCCGGGCAGGGCGCCGATATAAGTGCGGCGGTGGCCACGGATTTCAGCCTCATCCCGCATGCCCCCCAGGGAAATGCGGGTGAACTTGCGGCCCATGGCCCGAGCGATGGATTTGCCCAAGGAGGTTTTGCCTACGCCCGGCGGCCCCACAAAACACAGGATGGGCCCCTTCATTTTTTTATTGAGTTTGCGGACGCTGAGGTACTCCAAGATACGGTCTTTGACTTTTTCCAGATTATAGTGATCGGCATCCAGGACCGCTTTGGCCTCCTTCAGGTCCAATTTATCCCGGGTATGCTTGGACCAGGGCAGTTCCACCAGCCAATCCAGGTAGGTGCGCACCATAGTAGCTTCAGCGGCATCCGGGTGCATCTGTTCCAACCGGGAAAGTTGAAGCACGGCCTCCTCTTCGACGGCCTTGGGCATCCGCGCCTTGGCGATTTTTTGCTGATATTCCTCGATTTCGTCGGGGCGCTCATCGTAATCGCCCAATTCTTTTTTGATGGCCCGGAGCTGTTCCCGGAGGAAATACTCCCGCTGGCTGCGGTCAATCTCCTCCTTGGCCTCGGACTGGATTTTGGCCTGCATGGTGGAGACTTCCAATTCCCGGCGCAGATAATCATTGATGCGGATGAGCCGGTGCATGGGTTCTTGCTGTTCCAAAATCTCCTGAGCCTCTTCGATCTTGAGGTGCAGATTGGAGGCAATGAGATTAGCCAGACGCCCAGGCTCTTCGATGGACTCAAGGATGGAGCTCATCTCTGGGGAAAGGATGCCCTTGAGGGAGAGAATCTTTTCCGTCATCTCCCGGGCATTGCGCATCAGGGCCTCGGCCTCAATGGACAGCTCCTCCAGGGCCGGTTCCGGCAAAAGTTCCAGGTTGACCCGCATGAAGGGCTTTTCCTGGAGAAAGGCAACAATCTTGGCCTTGGAGAGACCTTGGACCAGTATCTTTAACCGGCCGTCCGGCAGCTTCAACATACGCATGATGAGGCAGACCGTGCCCACGGTGTACACATCGGCCGGCCGGGGATCGTCAATGTCGGGATCGCGTTGGGTGACTAAAAAAAGCAAGCGGTCCTGAGCCAACGCCGCTTCGATGGCCAGGATGGAGGACTCCCGACCCACGAAGAGCGGCAAGATCATATTGGGAAAAACTACAATATCCCGTACTGCCAACAACGGCAGCTCTTTCGGGATAGCTATTTCGGGAGAGTCGTCATTCTCAGGATCAGGCTGAGGAGGCTTATAGGTTTCAGGCATTCGGGCTCCTTTGAGGCAGACGTCGCAATTGGGTCGCCACCAACATATATCTTTTTAGTTTATCACAGGTTGGTCTCTTTGGATAGCAATCAGGCTACCACCAGGATCTGCCTCAGAAAAATCTTCGATAATACTAATATAATAATACCCAAAGAGCCGTGCAACTAAGAAAAGGGGGCCGCCCTCGGCGGCTTTGGAAAATCTCGCAGTTGCTGGTATACTCAAGGGTATTATGGATTTGGTCACCGCCCTCCTACAGCCCGACGCCTATCCCGACCCCACCCCCCAGGTAGAATTTCTGCAAACCTATATTTCCTATATTTTTCTGACGGCCAAACATGCCTATAAGATCAAAAAGCCGGTCAATTTCGGTTACCTGGATTTTACCACCCTGCGCAAGCGACATTATTATATAGAGCAGGAATTGATCCTGAATCGCCGTCTGGCGCCCGAAATGTATCTGGCGGTCCTGCCGGTGGTGCAGCACCGGGGACGGCTCCGCATCGGCGGCGACAAAGGCCAGGTCATTGATTATGCCTTGCAGATGCTGCGCCTACCACAGCACCTGATGATGGATGAAGTGGCGGCGCGAGGGGAACTGACAAAGGAGATGATCGCCAAGATCGTGGACCGCCTGGTACCCTTTTATCGCCGGGCGGCCAGCGGCGGCCGCATCAATAAGTTCGGCCATAGTGCGGTTATCCGCTACAATCACGAAGAAAATTTTCAGCAGATCGAACCCTTTGTGGGCTCACTCTTGTCAAGGCAACATTTCCGCGATATGGTAAGGTATGTGGAGGAGTTTCTGACCCACCAAGCCGAACTTTTGACGGCACGCCTTAAGACCGGCAAGATCAGGGACTGCCATGGCGATTTGCACATGAAAAACATCTGCCTTGCCAACAGCGTCTATATATTCGATTGTATCGAATTTAACCCCCGTTTCCGCTATGGGGACATAGCCGCCGATATTGCCTTCCTGGCTATGGACCTGGACTTTTATGGGTATGAAGCCCTGAGCCGCTATTTCTCTGAAACGTACACGGTCCAGGCAGCCGATGCCCAACTCCTGTTGCTCCTGCCATTTTACAAGAGTTACCGGGCTGCGGTGCGGGGCAAGATCAACGCCTTAGCCAGTCAAGCAGAGGGGACGACGCCCGCCGTCCAAGCGGCGCTGGCGGACACAGCCCGCCGTTATTTTGCCCTGGCTTGGCAATACACGCAGGAAAGCAGGTAACCCGGTGCCTCCCCGCCTGGTAGTGATCTTCGGTCTGATCGCCTCGGGCAAAACCACGTTGGCGCGGCGCCTCCAGGAACGGTTGGGCTGGCCAGCCATTCACAGCGATCAGGTGCGCAAAGCCTTGGCCGGGATTCCCGCTACCCAGCGAGTTCAGGTGCCCTTCGGACAGGGGCTCTATGCCCCGGAAATGTCGGGCCGCACCTATGCTGAGATGTTCCGTCAGGCCCAAACGTATCTGCAACAGGGTCAGAGCGTGATCCTGGACGGATCCTTCATGCGGGCCGCCGATCGCCAACAGGCCCGGGATGTAGCCCAGCAAAACGGGGCTCAGATTTTTTTTCTCCTCTGTCAGTGCAGCGAAGCCGAGACCAGGCGACGCCTACACCATCGGGCGGCCAATCAGCAAGCCGTATCCGATGGTCGGGAAGAGATCCTCACAGCCCAACAGGCTCGTTTTGAGCCTGTCACCGACTTGGCAGGGCTGCCATTCCTGACGGTAGCCACCGATCAGCCCGTTGAGGCGGTTCTGGCCGAGGTCCTGGCTTTCCTGGAACAAAACTCTAGTGGAAGGGAGTAGCTCCGTGCCCCATGACGAAAGTATCGCCAGGGTTAAAAAACGGGCCGTTGACCATTTTAAATCCGGCCTCAATTGCGCGGAAAGCGTCTTTTTGGCCATCCATGAGGAACTGCACAGCGATCTGCCTGCGGCCACAATGTGCTTGGTCACCGGCTTCGGCTCGGGCGGCGGCCTTTTCGGGGGAACCTGTGGCTCCCTCAACGGCGCCATCGCTGCGCTGGGCCTGGTATATGGCCGGCGTCAGCCCCCCACCGGCACGGTGGAAGAAAAAAAAGCGCAGCTGTACGGCAAGCCTGGGCTTTATCGCATCTATAACCGCCTGTTCAATGCCTTTCAGGAGCAATTCGGCACCACCCTCTGCCGGGAGATCACTCGGCCCTGGCATGGCAACTGGTTTGACCGGGACCGCCTTAAAACCTGCCTCAAGACCGTGGCCTTCATGGCAGAAACCGCGGCCACGATGGTATTCCCGGCTGACCGGGACTTTTGGGGCTCACAACCGCTGGGCCAGAATCTCTTGGAGGGGTCCGAACCTTCCTGAAGGGGCTAACAGGCCTCCCCAACCTCCCGCCCGCTAGTTGGC
>CAZARS010000038.1:18607-22193 GCA_964487625.1 uncultured Desulfobacca sp. | reverse complement strand
CCACGCTCTCGGTTCCGGCCAAGGACCGCGCTTCGGTCATTCTCTTCGTCCGCGCCGACCAGAAGCAGAGCCAGGAGGCGCTGGCGCAGGCTCAGAAAATCCTCGCCGGCTATCCGGTGCAGGCGTTCGTGGTGCTCAACGGGAGTCCCGGCGCTGACCAGATCGATCAGATCACCAAGGCTCAGCACTGGACCGGCCCCGTGGTGCTCGATCCCGACTACACCACCTCCGGCAACCTCGGCGTCCACGTGTGGCCGACCACCGTCGTCATCGACCCCCATGAAATCGTCAACGTGGCGGGGGCTGCAGGGCTTTCTTTTATGCTGGATTATTTTGGCCAGTTGCCCCTGGATCTGATGGTTATGCTCCCCTCCTGTATCCCGGCCTCACCCTTTGAGACCAATGGCGCCGATTTCACCGTAGCGGACCTGGCTCGCTTGCGAACCCACCCCGCCGTTTTGGGCCTGGCCGAGGTCATGAATTTCCCCGGCGTGGTGCAGGGCGAGCCGCAGTTATTAGAAAAAATTGCCCTGTTTCAGGATGCCGTAATAGATGGGCATGCCCCCTTTTTGGCCGGTCGCGAGTTAAACACCTACCGCCTAGCCGGCATCGGCTCCGATCACGAATGCACCACCTTAGCCGAAGCGCAGGAGCGCCTCAGTCGGGGCTTTTATGTCATGATCCGGGAAGGGAGCACGGCCAAGAATATGGCCGCCCTCCTGCCGGCCCTCACGGCCGCCTCCCAGCGCCGCCTCCTGTTGGTCAGCGATGACCTTCATCCAGAAGACCTGGTGCAGCGAGGCCACATTCCCGGCCTTCTGAAGCGAGCCATCGCTCTCGGGCTTGAGCCCCTCACGGCCCTGACCTTGGTGACCCTTAACCCTGCGGAATATTTCCGCCTGCGGGACCGGGGGGCTGTCGCCCCTGGCTACCGCGCGGATCTGGTCGTCGTGTCTAGTCTGGAAACCTGGCAAGTCAACCTGGTGTTGAAGAATGGCCAGCTCGTGGCCCAGGACGGCTACCTCCTTCAGCCTGACCTCCCCCCGGTCGGGACCAGGCTTACCTCGCCACTTCAGGTCAAAAATCTGACCGCCCAAGCTTTCGCGATCCCGGTGGCCGGTGAGCGGGTCAGAGTCATCGGTCTAATCCCTGGTCAGATAGTCACGGATAAACTCGTTCTCCCCACGCCAGTTCAAGATGGGCTGGTGCAGGCCGATATTCAGCGGGATATCCTTAAATTGGCGGTGGTGGAACGTCATCGCGGCACTGGCAACATCGGCTTGGGCTTGGTCCATGGCTTTGGCCTACAGCGGGGGGCTTTGGCCTCCACCGTGGCCCACGACTCCCATAACCTCATCATAGTCGGCGTCACGGATCACGACATGCTGGCAGCGGCCCAACACCTGATTCGCCTGGGCGGCGGTTTGGCGGTGGCCGCCGGTGGTCAGGTCCTGGCAGACTTGCCCTTACCCGTGGGCGGCCTCATGACCTCAGCTTCTCTATACGAAGTCATCGCCCAGCGCCAGGCCCTCAAGCAGGCTTGGCAATCCTTGGGGACCCCCCTGGCTGACCCCTTCATGGCCCTTTCCTTTTTGGCCTTGCCGGTGATCCCCCACTTGAAATTAACCGACCAGGGTCTGGTGGACGTGGACCGCTTCGCTATCGTGCCGCTCTTTGCGGATTGAGGAGGCCCAAGGGTCATAGGGGGCAAAACGCCGCACCGTGGAACCGGCGTCATCCGGCGAGACGAAAACGGACCTGGTTTGTTGCGCTGCGAGCCCACCAGGGCAGGCGCCTGCCTTAAGACCACAACATGACGGGAGGGGGAGCAATATTTTTGCGTAAGTCTTTTAGGAACCTCATGGGGCTTGCTCCAAGGCTGCCAGGGGGGCAAAGCTCGCCGGTTGGCAGGTGAGGCGCCATGTCCACCCGACTCGTCTATGCCGATGCTTGCGGCCAGATTTACGACCACCCTTACCTGGAGATGGTGGGGCGGAGTGGCCACAGGTTTTGCCGGGTGCCGGAGGCAGAATTGATCCCCCTGCCCCCGGGGAGTGATCTGTTTGTCCTGCCGAGACGCCGGGCAGTGGGGTATGATACCCGGCGCCGGCGGTTAGTGATGGCTGGCGAAAGCCGGGACCTGCCCGCAGAGGCCCAGGCCGTGGCTGCGTTCATGGCCCCCGCCCATACCATGTCTTATCTGGCGGCCGGCGTGCCCCGCCCGAAGGCTCCGGTGCTTCCCCTGTTCGCCTATACCGCCGTTGGCTGGCGGGCTGGCCAGTTCTGGGTGGCTGGTTGGCGCAGTGATCCCGATGTGCGGCAGGACCTCCCCCTTATGGATTGTCAGGCGGTGGCCTCGCGGGTGCAAGAGAGGCTGCGGGGAGCCCCTGAAAATCGCCTCTTGCGCCATCTGTCCCATTGTGCCCTCACCTATGGCTGCCCGGCAGCCCGTAATCTTTTTCTGGAGCGGTTTGAGGCCCCCCTCCCCACCTCCCCGGTCTGCAATGCCCGCTGTTTGGGGTGTTTATCAGCACAACCGGAGCGGCATTTCCCCGCGCCCATGCAGCGTCTCACCTTTGTGCCCAGTCCCGAGGAAATCGCCGAGGTGGCGGTGCCTCATCTCCTCCAGGTGCCCCAGGCAGTGGCCAGTTTCGGTCAAGGGTGTGAAGGGGAACCCTTACTGCAAGGCCCGACCCTGCTGGCCGCGGTGCGCCTGATCCGCCGCCAGGTTTCCCGGGGCACCCTGAATGTCAATACCAACGCCAGCAAACCTGAGGTGATCGCCGCTCTGGTGGAGGCCGGTCTCGATAGCCTCCGGGTGAGTCTGAACAGCGCCCGTCCGGAGTATTATGCCGCCTATTTCCGCCCCCGCGGCTATGATTTTGCGGACGTGGTGGCGAGCCTTAAAACCGCCAAAGCCGCCGGCGCCAAAGTGGCTCTGAATTATTTCATCTTCCCCGGCTTCAGCGATCTGCCGGCCGAGATCGAGGCACTGCGCGCCCTCATCGAGGCGACCGGTGTCGATCTGGTGCAGTTGCGCAATCTGAATATTGATCCGGATTATTATTTAAAAAACCTGAAAATTGCCCCAGGCCCCCGACCACTGGGGATCCGCCGCCTCGTGGCCAAGTTGCAGCAGAACTTTCCCCATCTCCGTTTCGGCTATTTCAATCCTCCTTGGAAGGGATAAGATGATGGCGAATCACTGCTGTCCGGCAACGTTTTTGCATAAAACGGTGCCTTGGTATCCCTTATCCTCGTCTCATTTTGTCACTCTGCGGGAGCGGAGCGACGAAGAATCTCAGATCCCTTGCTGCAGTCAGGATGACAAGAGAAAAGAAGCCAGGGGGGAAGGCTTTTTTGGCTTTCGACGTCCTTTTTCAAGCTTGGCATGAAACCTGCCGGACACTCATGATGGCGAACGTCAAGAAAAGTTTGAATTTTGGCAGCCATAAGCATACAATACCACAGAAGTAGGGGCAAAGCCGCGGCGGCCGGTGTAGCCCCGTGTCAAACTCTTCTTGCTGAGGGATAATGACCATGAGTAGGATCTTAACCGGGGCCGAAGTTCTTCAGGTTTTGGACA
>CAZARS010000038.1:12664-18596 GCA_964487625.1 uncultured Desulfobacca sp. | reverse complement strand
TGGCCTTGACGGCCGCGGAAACAGCTTTTCGGGCCTATGGTGAGGGCAGGGTCAATATGCCGCCCAAATCCTATCTCTCGCTGGCCAAAGGGGATTTCCGGGCCATGTACGGCGCCTTGACCCTGGAGCACGAGATCTGCGGCCTCAAATGGGTGAATGTGCATCCCCATAACCCCCAGCGCGGGCTACCCACGGTCATGGCTAAGATTATCCTCAACGATCCGGAAACGGCCCTCGAGTTGGCGGATATGGACGGCACCTATATCACCAACTACCGCACCGGGGCAGCCGGCGGTTTGGCCGCCCGCTATCTGGCCCGGCCAGATGCGACCACGGTGGGGCTCATCGGCGCCGGCGTCCAGGCCCGCATGCAACTGGCCGCCCTCTGCAAGGTGCGGGATATCCGCCAGGTTTTCATCTATAACCGTACCCCTGCCCGAGCCCAGAGTCTCATGGAGGACCTGGCTTCCCGCTACGACCTGCAGGTCACGGTGGTGGAACATCCTAGAGACGCAGTGGAGGGCAAAGACATCGTCGTCACCACCACGGCCAGTACTGCGCCCCTGGTGAATGCTGCCTGGCTTAGTCCGGGCACCCACATTAATGCCATCGGGGCCGACGCCGCGGGGAAACAAGAATTGGACCCGGCTATCCTCTCCCAAGCCAAGGTCGTAGTGGATGATCTGGCCCAAGCCCGGCACTCCGGGGAAATCAATGTGGCTTTGGCCCAAGGTTTATTCCACGTGGATCAAATATATGCTTGTCTGGGGGAAATCGTGGCAGGAAAAAAACCCGGACGGGAAAATCCCGAGGAAATTACCCTCTTTGACTCCACGGGCCTCATCATCCAGGACCTCTCCCTGGCCCTGGCTGTTTTGGAATTGGCCCGGGAGCGGGGTCTGGGCGAGTGTAAAGAATTTATCCCGGGACTGCCTCCCAAATAAGGCCTCACCGGGCAGCGCGGCGACGAGCCTGGGCACAGCGTTGGCAGAGGTAACCCGTCGGGGTAACTTCATGCCAGCCCTCCACCACCACAGCACCACAGCCTTCGCAGATTCCCAGGAGGTTCGGGATGCCCCGGCCCCCCACATGATCGGGCGGCTGGGGTTCTTGTTTGGGGCGGCCCCATAGACGCCGCCAGAGTTCTGACCAGTAACCCATACGCTCAGTATGCCCCTTGTCATGAACTTCGTCAATAATTAACTTAAGTTATTACTTTCATATTGGAGCCACCATGTCCTTACACCGAGAACGCGGTCAACACGAGCACCGTCAACGCTACGCAGAAACCCCCATTCAGGTCGACCATACCCTGGCCATGGCCGAATACGTCGGCGCCGCCAATGGCCTGAGCGACGCCGAGCTGCGGCAAGTGGAGCATCAATTACAGGGAATCGATGCCAAGATCAAGGGCTGGCGCCAGAGCGGTAGGCCAGGCTTCTGGACCCTGCCGTATGATACCGCCTTAGTCAAAGAGATTAAATCCCGGGCCAAACAATTGAAAGAATGGTGTCGAGATGCCTTGGTGGTAGGGCTGGGGGAAGCAGCCCTCAGCGCCCAAGCCCTGCGCCAGGCCCTGCTCCATCCCTCCCACAACCTCTTCCCCCTGGGCCGTCGCCATTACCACTCCCGGCTGTTTATCGCCGCCAGTGTTGAGCCAGACAGCCTCTACGGCTTCTTGGATGGCCTGGAGTTGAAGCGCCTGGCAGTAAATGTTATATCCAAATCAGGGGAAGAGCCGGAGCTCCTAGCGCTCTTTGCCTTTATTTATCAGATCTTGGAAAATCGTCTGGGGCCGGCCCAGGCGAAAGAGAGTTGTCTTCTCATTCTCCCCGAGACGCCGAGCAGCCTCAGCCGCCTGGCGGTCCGAGAAGGCTTTCCATACCTCACTGTTCCCGCCGCGGTGACGGGCTGTGAAGGTATCCTGGCGGCCTCGGGCTTATTCCCTGCGGCTCTGGCGGGTATTGATATCGACGGCCTCCTGGCAGGAGCCCGCTATATGGATCAGCGTCTCCAGGAAGCGCCTCTTCAGGACCACGCTGCCTACCGCCTGGCGGCCTGTTACTATCTCCTGCATCGTCTCAAGGGGCGAACCTTCCACCTTATCCTGCCGTATGCCGACAGCCTCCCCGGCCTGGCGGCATGGGGGAGTCAGCTCTGGGACATGCGTTTGGGGCAAGCCGAGCCGGGACTGACCTCGGCATGGGGGCGCGGGCCAGCTGAACAATATACGACAGTGGCTAGATTGTGCCGGGCCAACTCCCAGCATATCGTGACCTTCTGGGAAGTAGAAAAGTTTCATCAGAATATCAGCGTCCCGGCTCTTTTCCCTCAAGAGGCAGAGGAGGCGTATCTGGGCGGGCAACCTCTGGCCGCTGTCCTGACCGCGGCCAAACAAGCAGCAGCCTGCCGCCTGGCCGAAGTCGGTTGTCCCAACCTCACCATCAGACTTCCCGAAGTGAATGCCTTTACCATCGGGCAGTTGATTTATCTCCTGGAAATGTCGGTGGTGGCTCTGGGGGAGCTGCTGGGGGTCGATACCTTGGCCCAGTCTCCGGGCCAAGATATACTGGAAACGACCTGCGGTCTGTTGGGGCACCCCGGTCACGCTGCTGCCGCGTCGGCCGGAACGCAAACGGGCGCGCCCAAGCAAACCTGTATCGTGTAAGCCGAGAGTTCTGCCGCCTGCATGTTGCGCCGTTTTAAACATACCTGGCGGCCCGACCGCCAGGACCTGGAAACCTTCCGGTTGGTAAAATTTTTTACCCTGACCGGCTTTATCGTCATCGCCTTGTTCACCGTCTTCCTGACGTTATTTGTGGCAGACCGCCTCCAGGAGATGGCCCTGAAGAAGAGCGAAGACTATGCCGCGCTGTTGGCGGCCAATCTTAATCACCAGGTTTTCCAACAATTTGTCTTGCCGGTGGCGATCCGCTTCCAGGGGCGGATTCAGATCAGTGATCCGGCCCAATACGAGCTGTTGGATACCGTGGTGCGCAATACCATCCACGGGTTTCATGTGCAGCAGGTCAACATCTACGATCAACGGGGTGACTTGGCCTACAGCACTGACGCCATCGAACTCGGGGGGAATTTTCTCCATGTCCCGGCGGTGCGCCAGGCGTTGGAGGCCGGCGAGCGCAGCGTCGATCTCCAGGCCCCCAAATCCATGCTGGTGGCCCTGTTAACCCGGGCCACCAAGAACAACTACCTCAAGACCTTTAATCCCCTGCGCCTAGAGAGCGTGGAAATCCGCTTGACGCCGGAGTTGGGGCCGGTCATCGGCGTTTTTGAGATAACCCAGGATATCTCCCGGGACATGGCGGAAATCGGCAAGTTTCAACTCATGCTCATCGCCACCCTGGTGTTCCTGATGGGCCTGCTGTTCATGGTGCTGCGTCAGATCGTCAAAAAGGCCGAATCCATCCTGGAACGGCGCCAGGAGGAGCAGAAGGAACTCCAAGCCCAACTGGAATTGGCAGAGCGCTTGGCCGCCCTCGGGGAGATGGTGGCCGGGGTGGCCCATGAAATCCGCAACCCCTTGGGCATCATCAGCTCCACGGCAGAACTCTTGCGGAAGCGTCTGGAGTCAGATCCCACCAACAACCGCTTGGCTACCATCATCGAGGAAGAGGTCAATCGGTTAAACCAGACGGTCACGGAATTCCTGGATTTTGCCAGACCCCGGGAGCCCAATCTGCAGCCAGCCACCGTGGAGGATATTCTGGAACGGAGCTTAGAATTCCTGCAACCGGAAATCGCCCGTAATCACATCGTGTTGCATCGCCAGTACGATGGCAATGGCCGCCCCCTGTGGGTCGATCCCGACCTCCTATACCGGGCGTTCCTCAATATCTTAATCAACGCCATTCAGGCTATGCCCAATGGAGGCGAGCTCCTGGTGGCCACTCAACCTGGTCCTCAAGGCCGCGGCCGGAAGATTATCTTTCAGGATACCGGAGAAGGCATCTTGCCGGAAAACGCCAAGAAGATTTTCAATCCCTTCTTCACCACCAAAGACCATGGCAGTGGCCTGGGATTGTCCATCGTCAAAGGCATCATCGAAAGCCATCAAGGACAGATCAGTATTGACAGCAATGTGGGGCAAGGGGCCAAGGTGAGCATCATCCTGCCGGAAATCGAGCCCTAACCGCAGCCCCCAGGGGCCACGCGCCGACCTGCCCTTCTGAGTATGATATGGATACCGTTTTAGTTGTTGACGACGAAAAAAATTACCTGTTGGTGATGGAAGCCCTCCTGGCCGGGGCAGGATACGAAGTCCTGACGGCCGAAGGTGGGGAGGAGGCCCTGGAGATCGTCCGCCGGAACGACCTGGACCTGGTTATCACCGATATGAAGATGCCCCGCCTCAGTGGTATCGAACTCATGGAGCAGATCAAACAGGTCTACCCCGATCTGCCGGTCATTATGATGACTGCTTATGGCACGGTGGAAAAGGCCGTGGAGGCCATGAAAAAGGGGGCCTTTGATTATATCCTCAAGCCCTTCAAAAATGAGGAAATGCTTCTCACCGTGGCCAAGGCCCTGGAATTGCGCCACCTCCTCACAGAAAACCGCCGCCTCAAACAGGACTTGGAACAGCGTTACCGTTTTGAAAACATCATCGGCAACAGCAAGGCCATGCAGAGCATTTTTGCCATGGTGGAAAAAGTGGCTCAGACCCGGGCCACCGTCCTGATTTCCGGGGAGAGCGGCACCGGCAAGGAATTAATCGCTCGGGCCATCCATTTCCGCAGCCCCCGCAGTCAAGGTCCCTTCATTTCGGTCAACTGCGGCGCCTTGACTGAGACCCTGCTGGAGAGCGAACTGTTCGGCCACGAAAAGGGGGCTTTTACCCATGCCCTGGCCATGCGCAAAGGACGCTTTGAACTGGCTGAGGGCGGGACTCTCTTCCTGGATGAAGTGGCCGAAATGTCCCCGGCCCTTCAGGTCAAGTTGCTGCGGGTCCTCCAGGAAATGGAGTTTGAACGGGTCGGCGGCACCAAAACTATCCGCGTGGATGTGCGGGTCGTGGCCGCCTCCAATCGGGAACTGCAGGCCGAAGTGGAGGCCGGCAACTTCCGGGAAGACCTTTTCTATCGCCTCAATGTGGTGCACCTGCAGATGCCGCCGTTGCGCCAACGCCGGGAAGATATCCCCCTGCTGGTCATGCATTTTATCCAGAAGTACGCCGCGGCCAATCAGAAGGGGGATATCAAACTTGATCCTGCCGTCATGAAGATCCTGCTCAATTACTCCTGGCCAGGCAACGTCCGGGAATTGGAAAACGTCATCGAGCGAGCCGTCATCCTCTGCAGCCAGAATACCATTACCCCGCAAGACCTGCCGCCCCAGATCGCCGATTCCCCCAAGGCTGACCTGGATATTGACCAGCTGGTCCCCTCCCACATTCCTTTGCCGGAAGCCCTTGATAAAATAGAGGAATTAATGATCCGGCGGGCCCTCCACCAGTCCGGCTATGTCCAAGTACGGGCCGCCGAACTTCTGGGGATCACCAAGAGCCTCCTGCAGTATAAGCTGAAAAAATATCAGATTACCGGCTGATCACCCCGCCGCAAGGGGGCTTGCCGTGCTGTTCCGCAACGGCGCCCCGGAATGCTCCGTAGCGTCTGATCCCTTGCCGTCACCCTGACCAGCATTGTGGTTGATGGCAAGGACTCTCCGTCTTGTCAGCCAGGGCCGCCGCAGGCGGCAAAGGACCTATCGTATCATGATGGTTGCGACGTTTCGCGTCGCGCAGAATGACAAAATTCGGATTTCTCCGCTAAGTCAAGAGGATTGATCCTAACCTTCTCCCGCCAGTGTGGCGGCTGGGGTGAGGTTAACTTAATTCCACCTTCAGGGAAAAGAAGTTTAACAAATCCTTGAGGGTGAGCAAGCCCGCCAGGCGGCCCTGTTCCACCACCAGCAA
>CAZARS010000038.1:9463-12646 GCA_964487625.1 uncultured Desulfobacca sp. | reverse complement strand
GCGTCATGGTGGCCAAAGCCTGGACCGCGTCCAGGGACGGAGCAATGCTATTTTCCGGCGAGAGGGGCAAGGCAATCTCCCCCACTGTCCGCCGCTGCCAGTCCTCCCGCGGCACCCCCCGCACCTGCCGGGTCGAAACCAGACCCACCAATCTTTCCCCCTCCATGACCGGATACAGGCGGTGGTGATAGGTGAGGATATAATCATCCACCAATTGCTGCACCGTGAGGTGGGGCGGGACGGTAATGGGGTTGGCCACCATGAAGCGCCGCACCGGCACCCCTTCCAGGGCCTTGCGTACCATCAGCTGCTGAAAGGACGTCTGGGCGGCATTTCGGAGAAAGATGCCGATGAGCACCAGCCACATCCCACCGATGAGATTGCCGCCGATGAATTGCAGGACGCCCACCAACATCAGCCCGAAGGCAAAGGCCGAGCCCACGGTGCTGGAAATTTGCGTCGCCCAGCGCAGGTCGCCTTTGAACCCCCACAAGATAGCCCGCAGGACACGCCCACCGTCCAGCGGAAAGGCCGGCAAGAGATTAAAAACCGCCAGGAGGGTGTTGATGGAGGCAATGTAATAGAGGACGGCATTTATCGGGGCGGCCCAGCCGACTTGCTCCCCGCTGCGGTAGATGAGATAGAACACGGCGGCAATGGCCAAGCTGGCCAACGGTCCAGCAATGGCCATAAAAAACTCAGCCCGCGCCGACGGCGGCTCATCCCCCATTTCGGCCACCCCCCCAAAAATGAAGAGGGTGATGCCCTTCATGGTCATGCCGAACCGCCGGGCCACCAAAGAATGGCTGAACTCGTGGACGATAATGGAGAGAAAGAGGCCTAAAGCGCCCACCCCGGCCATGGTCCAGTAGGTCTGCCGGTCCAGACCCGGATAAAGATAAGGAAAGAGGCCAGCGGCCAATGACCAGGTTACCAAGATAGCGATGATCAGCCAACTGGCGTCCAGGCGGACCTCAAAACCGAACAAACTAAAAAGCTTCACCCGCTTACCAAACATACGTGCCTCCTACCTGAGCGCCTGCGCCGGAATAGTATTGCTGAGCGGCCTTAATCCTCTCGGATACAGGGAAAGTCTCTATCTTCTGGCCTGCCCTTTCTGGTGATGAGCCAATACCCCACACTCAAAGCCAAAATGACGGCTCCGGTGGCATAGACATAATCCGGGGCAAGTTTATCATAATCAAAGATAATCACCTTCCGGGCAATGGCCATGAGGGCTGTGGCCATGACCAGCCGGACATGGATGGCATCATCCCGCAAGTAAAGGGTTATATTAATAAATATTTCAATGGCAATCAGCACCGCCATGAAGGCCCCGAAGGTGGCCAGGATATCGTTAATATTCATGAGCATGAAAGGTGGAGCCATGAGCTGGCGATACAACATCCAGACCACATCACCGATACCCCAGAGGATGACCACGGTCATCAGAATGGCCAGGAGGCGCACGGCCCAATGGATGATGCGTTGTAGGAAGGCAATGAGGGGTTCATTGGCATAAGGCCCTAACGTCGGCTCCAGCGAGGCCATTTGGCGGCGGACGGACGGTATGCTGTTCTCAGGGGCATCGCCTGCTGCATTCATGGGTGCTCCTTCTCTTAGCCAGACGGTGGCAGTTGTCTGCCCGGTGGTCCAGGTCCGCCCCTTCAGGAGGCTGTATTTGGCCCTTCTTCTTGACTGGCATAGGCATTTCTGACATATTGGGCCAGCATCCGTTGGGTATTGAAAAACGACCCGTTTAGGGCAATGGTGGAGCGCCTGACCTGATTGTAGCGCTCCGGCCGACCATAGAATAGGGGCAGGATGAGGCGCTCCAGCTTATCATATAAAGAAGCTGCATCATGGCTGGGATCATCGGGGCTGGCGGAGTTATTGCCGATGGACCAACCGGTGACGTGCTCCACATGTCCTTCGATCCACCAGCCATCCAGGATACTGAAGCTGGGGACGCCATTCAGGGCCGCCTTCATCCCACTGGTTCCCGAAGCCTCCTGGGGGCGCAGGGGCGTATTCAGCCATAAATCAACCCCGGAGCAGATGAGCTTCCCCAGGCCCATATCATAATTTTCCAGGTAAACCACCGGCACCGCCCCGCCCAGGGCTTGGGCCGCAGCAAAAACCCGCCGGATCATCTCTTTTCCACTCTGATCTTGGGGGTGGGCTTTCCCGCCATAAATTACCTGAATAGGCCCCACTTGCTGCCCCAGATACCGCAATCGCTCTATATCTGTGAAGAGCAGGTCTTGGCGTTTGTAGGCTGTGGCTCGGCGGGCAAACCCGATGGTGAGATTTTTCTCGGGCAAGGCAATACCGGTCCGCTCCTGCACGGCTGCCAATAAGGCCTGTTTGGCCTCCAGGTGGGCCTGTTGGATGTCACTGAGGGGGATGCCGATGGCATACCGGAGGTAGAAATTATCCTGGCGCCATTCCGGGATATACCGGTCATACAGGCGGGCTAAAGAAGGGGCTGTCCAGGTAGTGGCATGCACCCCATTGGTAATGGCGTTCACCGGATAGCCGGGAAACATACCGGTGGAAATCTCGCCGTGGCGCATGGCCACCCCGTTGATATAGCGGGAAAAACGTAGGGCCAAATAGGTCATGTTCAGTTGCCCTTGCATGCAGCAGTTGGCCGCCTCCAACAATCCCGTGCGCCGGGGACCGAGGACCTGACGCACCAACTCCCAGGGAAATTTATCATGTCCGGCCGGCACCGGCGTATGGGTGGTAAAGACGCATTGCCGCCGCACCGCTTCAAAATGCCCCTCCTGGGGAAAGTCGCCGGTCTGCTGCTCCTGGGCTTCCAATAACGGGATGGTGAGCAGGGCAGAATGGCCCTCATTCATGTGATAAATAAGGTGGTCCCGATAGCCCAGCGCTTGCAGGAAGGCCACGCCCCCTAAGCCCAACACGATCTCCTGGCAGAGACGATAGTACTGATCGCCCCCATAGAGGTAATCGGTAATGGTCTGATCAAACGGGCTGTTCTCGGGAAGGGCCGTATCCAGGAAATAGACCGGCACGGTTTGGCCATTGATGCCCGTAAGGACATAGCGCCAACCTCGCACCAGCACCTGCCGATCCTCGAGGGTAACGTACACCCGGGGGGGCAACTCCTCCAGAATCTCTTCCGGGCGCCAGTCTTCCGGACTTTCTGTCTGA
>CAZARS010000038.1:7804-9453 GCA_964487625.1 uncultured Desulfobacca sp. | reverse complement strand
CCTGGGGATCCAGATGCTGCCGCATATATCCCCGGCGGTGCAAAAGGGTAACCCCCACCATGGGCACCCCTAAGTCCGCTGCGGAGCGCAGGGTATCCCCTGCCAAGACCCCCAACCCACCACTGTAGGTGGGGATTTCCGGTTGCAGGCCGATCTCCATGGAAAAATAAGCCACCGCGCCGGCGGCCAAGTTGGCAGGCAGGATCATGTTGGTCCCCTTCTCTGTTCTTTCTCGGTTATGGAAAAATCATCCGTGGCGCGCCGTAAACTGAATACTCCCATAAGAAAACGCCGCGGCGCGACCAAGGCTCTTTAGTCCTTCTTCTGGAAGGAGATTTAGGTGATAGAGGGGGCAGGCTATCTGCTTGGTTGCGTCTTGGCCTAACCTTCGCCCCGCCACCCCACAAACCACTCTTTGACGGTCGTGGCTCGGATTGAGCTAACCCAACCGCCGGGTTTCTCGCCGCCTCCCTTAATATGCAGCTCCCCAAAATAAGCACTATAACCAGAGCCTTGAACCTCAGCCAGTGGTTAAAAATATCTGCCCTTAATAGGGTTCAATAGGCTTCTTGCAGAGCTTAAAAAGACGCCAACAGCCTAAGAAGCCCGGCACAAATGGCTGCTTTTCTCTGGTCATCCTGAGCGACGCGCAGGATCTGAGATTCTTCAGTCGCTTCGCTCTTTCAGAATGACAAAATGAGTCCAATATAAGAGGTACGAAGGTGCCTTCAACCCTATGCCAAAACGTTGCCGGTCATTAGTGATCTGCCATGCCCACCAGCAAGGATACCTCTGGATTCCTTGGTGGTCAGTGCTCCCGGCCGGCAGCCATGCCGAGCACCGAACTTCGGTCGTCAATGAGAGCCCCCCAGCCCGCAGTGATTTTTGCATAGGCAGCAATTTTTGCGTCCCGATGGCTGGGCCGAAGGGCTTTTGTCCCTACATACCCAGGATATGCCGCCGCCGCAGCCACTTGTCTATCTCCACCAAGATGATCACGGTAAAGGACGCCACGCCGATGCGCACCCATTCCAAGGCGCTGATGGGCTCCATGCGGAAGAGCCATTGCATGGCGGGCAGATAGATAGCTGCCAGGTGGGCCAGGATCGAGGCGATAACCCCGAAGAAAAGAAACGGATTGCCTAACGGGTTCATGGTAAACAGGGAAGAGGTCTCGGACCGGCTGTTAAAGGCCTGGAAGAATTGGAAAAAAACCATGGTGGTGACAGCAATGGTCCGGGCCTTGTCAATATTAAGCCCTTGATTGAGGGCATGGACAAATTCATACACCACGCCCGCCGAGATAATCAGACTCACTAAAATGGTGCGCTGGATGAGGAGACGGGACATAATCCCCTCCTGGGGCGGCCGCGGGGGCCGCAGCAAGACATCCTTCTCCCCCGGTTCAAAGGCCAGGGCCAGGACTTGCAGGCCGTTGGTGACCAGGTTGATCCAGAGCAACTGAGCCGGCAGGTAGGGCAACGGCAGACTCAACATGAGGGTCCCCAGAATGGAGATGATGGCCGCAATCCCAGTAGGGATGAGAAAAAAGGTAACTTTGCGGATATTATCAAAGACCACCCGTCCCAATTCCACCGCCCGATAAATACTGGCAAAGTTATCATCGGCGATCACCATATCTGAAGCCT
>CAZARS010000038.1:252-7794 GCA_964487625.1 uncultured Desulfobacca sp. | reverse complement strand
ATCGGTGCCGGTCCGGCCCATGGCCACCCCGATATGAGCGGCCTTGAGGGCCGGGGCATCGTTGACGCCGTCGCCGGTCATGGCCACAATCTCGCCATGAGCAATCAGTTGTTGCGTGATGCGCAATTTATGGTGGGGCGACACCCGGGCGTAAACCGACACCTTTTTGACCAGATGGTATAAAGTGGCATCGCTGAGGGTCTCCAATTCCCGGCCGGTGAGAACGGTGCGGACCGCGCCCTCCGGCCCGGCCCGCTTCACCAGGTTGGCGACGATGTCCTTGAGTAAGGCGAAAAACTCCATATCCTCCATGGCCTGCACATGGCGACCGGTGACCGTCAGGGCCGGACGGGTTTCCAGCCCGGCCCGGCGGGCCAGGACTGCCGCCACCTCTTGGGTCAGGGCCAAGAGTTCATCATCATTGAGGGACTCCACGGGCTTGGCCGCCAGATCTTCAATCCCATCACCCTCTTCCACCAGACCCAGTTGCCGGGCAATGGCCTCGGCGGTGACCGCATGATCGCCAGTGATCATGACCACCCGGATGCCCGCCTGTTTACAACCGGCCACCGCTTCGATGGCCTCCGGCCGCGGGGGATCAATCATGCCCTGCAGGCCGGCAAAGACCAAGCCGCTCTCCAGATCTCTATTGGTTATCTCGGTCTTATCGGCGGGCACCTCTTTATAAGCCATACCTAGGACCCTTAAGCCCTCCCGGGCAAATTGGGTGGCTACCCGGGGGACCTCCTCCCAGGCCTCGAAACGGCAGGCCGCACAGATGTCCAGCAGCTTTTCCGGCGCGCCCTTGACCAGGATAATGTTCCGGTCGCCGAAGCGATGCAGGGAAGACATATAACCCCGCTCCGATTCAAAGGGGATAAGAAACAATTGGGGGTATTTGTCCCGTTCTGCTTCGGGGTGGAGACCGGCTTTCATGGCAGCAATAATCAAAGCGCCTTCGGTGGGATCGCCATCCACCTTATAATGGCCATCTTCCTGATAAACGTCGGATTCATTGCACAACAGGCCGATGCGAAAAACCATGGCCAGGTCAGCATCAGCCTCGGCGTGAATCCGACGGCCGTCCTCCAAGATTTCTCCATGGGGATCATAACCGCTGCCGGTCACTTCAAAAATCCGGCGTCCGTCAAAGATCCGGGTGACGGTCATTTCATTCTTGGTCAGGGTCCCCGTCTTATCTGTGCAGATGACGGTGGTGCTGCCCAGGGTTTCCACGGCCGGGAGGCGCCGGATAATGGCCTGCCGTTGGGCCATGCGGGTCGTGCCCACCGCCAGGGTGATGGTCACCACGATGGGCAACCCCTCCGGAATGGTGGCCACCGCCGCGGCGACCGCGGTTAAGAACATATCCGCGGCACTTATGCCCACCAAGATACCGATGAGGAAGAGGAGGGCCGAGGCTGCCAAGACAATGATCCCGATAACCTGCGCAAAGCGGTCAATCTTTTCCTGCAGCGGGGCCCGGGTTATGGTGATTTCCTGCACATCCTTGGCAATCTGGCCCAGTACCGTCTGGGTGCCGGTAGCCACCACCACCCCTTTGGCCCGGCCGTTAATAACCGCCGTGCCCATAAATGCCATATTGGTCTGATCACCGGGGATGAGATTATCTTCGGCGAGTTGGGCTGCAGTTTTTTCCGTGGCCACCGACTCCCCGGTCAAGACCGCTTCATCAATCCGCACTTCAATGGTCTTCAGCAACCGGACATCCGCCGGCACCCGAGAGCCGGACGTCAGAAAGATGATATCCCCAGGCACCAGATGCTCGCTGTTAATTTCCACCTCGTCGCCGTCCCGCAGGACCCGGGCCTTGGCCACCACCATCTTTTTCAAGGCCTGGACATTCTTCTCCGCTTTATATTCTTGGATGAACCCCACCAGGGCATTGAGGAGGAGAATCGCCGCAATTACCCCGGCGTCTTTGTACTCTTCCAGAAACACCGTGACCAAGGCAGCGATCATGAGGATATAGATCAACGGACTCTTAAATTGATTGAGGAAAATACGCAGCCAACCGATCTTGCCCTCGCTGGCCAAACGGTTGGGACCATAGAGGCGGAGACGCTCTTGGGCCTCCGCCGTTGTCAAGCCCTGCTCAGAGGTTTTCAATTCCGCAAAAATTTTATCCACATCCAACTGGTACCAATTCATACAGCTTCCTTCGCTTACCGCCGCGTCGTTAAGTTAGTTCTCATCCGGTTAGGCCTAATATTGAGGATAAATCGATTATAGGAGCTGGGTAACACAGCCCCTGCAATGAAAAATTTCACCTGATATGTGGTCCGGAGCTGCCTTGCCAACGGTTTTCTGATGGGATCTGACTAGTTGCCGCTGCCGTGCCATCCTGGCCCGCAACCACGGTAAAGAGGTTGGCCGCCTTGGCCAGGAGTTCCGGGGTGCCCATGGTTATCAAGAGGTCCCCGGCCTGGAGGACCATGTGGGGATCGGGATTGTGCAAGATCTGCCCCTGCCGACCGATGGCCAAAACCGTGACACCGTGTTTTTTCCGCAGCTCCAGTTGAGCCAGAGATTGGCCCACTGCCGGAGCCCCATCGATCAGGCGAAACGTGCTGATCTCCACATTATGGAGCTCCTGCCGCAGGCGGCTGAAAGGCGCCAATTCCTTGCCCAGCCCCCGGAAGAGCATATAGCAGTTGGCCCGCACTTCAGAAGTGAGCCGCTCAATCTCCTCCCGGGGAATCAGGTATTTTTTCAGGACCAAGGTAAAAATTTCCACAGAGGTTTCGAACTCTTCCGGGACTACATCATCGGCTCCCAGTTCAAAGAGGGCCGGCAACTCGGTGACGTAGCGGGTTCGGACGATGATGTGGGCCCGAGGGTTCAGGCGATGGGCCAGGGTCGTGATGCGCCGCACCGCGGCCGGGTCATTAATGACTACGACAATGATCCTGGCCTGGCTGATCCCAGCATGGCGCAGGATTTCTTCATGGGTGGCATCCCCATAAAAAATGGGTTCCCCCCTCTCCCGCTCCCGCCGGACCGTTTCGGGATTCATTTCGATGATCACATAAGGAATCCCGGCATTTTTAGCGGCCAGGGCCAGATTGCGGCCATTCACCCCGAAACCGACGATGATGAGGTGATTCTGGGGAACTTGCTCCCCGGTCATGGGCACCACATGCGCCCCATATTTCAGCCGGGCCGGCCACGGCCATTGGGCCACAGAAGACGCTACCTTGGGGGCCACCGCCATCAATAACGGCGTCACCACCATAGTGAGAATAGTGACATCCAAAAAGAGCTGATAGGCATGCTCACCCAATAAGTTCTGAGACATCCCCACTTTTGAGAGAATAAAAGAAAACTCCCCCACTTGGCAGAGGGCCAGTCCGATGAGGATTGCCGTCCGGATGGGAAACTTCAGGATCAGACCGGCCCCGCCGGCCAGCAAGGCCTTTACTAGGAGGACGCCACCGGTGAGCAAGGCAATGCTTATGGGGTTGTTGAGGAGGAAGTTAATGTCCAAGAGCATGCCGATGGAAATGAAAAAGAAGCTGGCAAAGACATCCCGGAAAGGGAGGATATTCCCCAGGGCCTGATGGCTATACTCTGTCTCCGAGACGATCAGTCCCGCTAAGAAAGCTCCCAGGGCCAGAGACAACCCGGCCTGGGCCGTCAGCCAGGCCACGGCGGTACAGATCAACACGATGGAAAGCAGGAATATTTCCCGGTTGCCGGTGCGCGCCATCTGAAATAGCACCTGGGGCACCACATATTTGGCGCTGACGATGACCAACAAAACGATGGCCAACCCCTTAACCAGCAGAAGCAGAAAGGAAGCCCCCAGATTGTCCGTGGCCCCGGCCAGAAGCGGCACAAAGACCATCATGGGCACAATGATCATATCCTGAAAGATCAAAATCCCCAGGCTGGTGCGGCCATGGGGGGTATCCACCTCGGCCCGCTCCTGGAGGAGCTTCAGGACGATGGCGGTGCTGCTTAAGGAGATGAGGAAGCCGATGAATATGGCCTCAGGCCACGTCAGGCCCAGATGGCGGCCAAAAGCCAACCCGGCCACCACCGTGGCCCCCACCTGTACCGGCCCGGCCACCAAGACCGATTGCCGGATCTGCAATAAATTGGCAAAGGAAAATTCCACCCCGATGGTAAATAACAAAAGAATGACCCCGATTTCCGCCAAAATCTCCACTTCGTGCACGGCCCGGACCAAGGCCAGGACATGGGGACCGGCCAGAATGCCCGTGAAAATAAATCCCACCGTCACCGGCACGCGGAATTGGTGGCAAAGGAACAAGACCACCAGAGATAGGCCAAAGATGATGACTAAGTCAGTGAGAATAGGGATTGTCATGGGCAGGCCGTTTGGTATCCTTATTACATCATGCTCAGCCGGGCAGGGGTTTAACCAGAAAACGCCCATCCCAGGGATTGGGCAATCCGACCTCTCCCCCTTAATCTAAGACGGCAAAGCTCGCCCCCTCATTGTTTCCACCCCCCAGAGGCGGCAGACAGCAGCCGTGGCGATGGGGAAACGGTGGGGCCAAGAGACTGTGGAGTCGGCGTGGGATTTTTGGAAAAACTCACGGGTGATCAAACAACGTATGAAAACAATTGACGAATTTTACCATTCTGCTCGGCTCTGGTCAAGTTAAATCGGCCCACGCAACCATCCGACAGCAGGTACTTGCCCAGCGCCGCCCCTGACTGGTGGCTGGCCAGCGGGGCAACGAGGTCCTTTACAGTGCCTGCCCAGAGAGGGCTCAGATCATGCTATTTACGGATGTTTTCCAGGAAATGACGGCCATTTTGGCCATCGCCGCGGTTTTGGGGGCCATCGGCCTCTGGCTGCGCCAACCCCTCATTGTCTCCCTGTTGGCCGCCGGGATTCTGGTGGGGCCCTCGGGCCTCAGTCTAATCAGCAGCCATGCCGAAATCGAGCTCTTGGCCCATTTCGGCATAGCCCTGCTCCTCTTTGTGGTGGGCCTGAAGCTGGACCTGCATCTGATCCGCACCATGGGGACCGTGGCCCTGGCCACCGGTCTGGGGCAGGTCCTGTTCACCTCTATTGTCGGCTTTTTCATCGCCTTAGCTCTCGGTCTGACACCTGTAGAAGCCCTATATGTGGCCGTGGCCCTGACCTTTTCCAGCACCATTATTATCGTCAAGCTGCTGTCGGATAAAGGTGAGATTGATGCCCTCCATGGCCGCATTGCCATCGGTTTCCTCATCGTCCAGGATATCGTCGTTATCCTGGTGATGATCGGCCTCTCTGCGATCAGCGGTCCAGGCGGAGCCGCCGGCAAGAACCTCTGGTGGCAGGTGGTCCAAGTCGGGGTGGCGGGGGTTGGTTTCCTGGCCGTCATTGCGCTCATGATGCGGTACTTGCTACCTTGGCTGCTTCGCTATCTGGCCCGGAGCCAGGAACTATTGCTGTTATTCGCCATTGCCTGGGCCATTACCCTGGCTACCTTGGGGGATGCTTTGGGGTTTAGTAAAGAGGTAGGGGCCTTTTTGGGAGGCGTCTCCCTCGCCTCCACTCCCTATCGGGAGGCTATTAGCTCTCGCCTGGTCACCCTCCGGGACTTTCTCTTGGTCTTCTTTTTCATTGATCTGGGGTCCCGGCTCAATCTGTCGATGCTGGGGTTGCAAGTTATTCCCGCCTTGGTGCTGTCCCTCTTTGTGCTCATCGGCAATCCCATGATCGTTATGGTCATCATGGGATATCTGGGATATCGCAAACGCACCGGGCTGCTGGCCGGCTTGACAGTGGCCCAGATCAGCGAATTTTCACTGATATTAGGGGCCTTAGGCGTAAGTCTGGGGCATATCAACGATACTATCTTGGGACTCATCACCTTGGTGGGTCTGGTGACCATTGCTGGTTCCACTTATCTGATCCTCTATTCCGGCAGTTTATACCAATTTTTAGCCCCCTGGCTGACCGTGTTTGAACGCCGGACACCCCATCGGGAGACGAAGCAAGACAGCGCCAGCAAGATGCCGGCGGCAGATATCATCCTCATCGGGCTCGGCAATTTCGGTGGGGGGATCGCTTGCCATCTTTGGGACCGCCGCACTAAGATGGTGGGGGTGGATTTTGATCCCGAGGTCCTGGAGGAGTGGCGTCGTTACGGCTTACCGGTCTTTTACGGCGATGTGGGTGATCCGGAACTCTGGCAGCATCTGCCCTTAACCACCGCCCGGCTGGTAGTGGTCACGGTGCGGGATACCGACCTTAACCTGAGCCTTCTGCGAAGTCTGCGGGCCCAGCAGTTCCATGGGAAGATCGCCCTGACCGCCCGGCAGGAGGATGAGGCCCGCCTTTTCCAGACCGCCGGAGCTGATATCATTCTCCGCCCCTTTACCGATGCGGCTGAACAGGCCGCGGAAATCCTCACCGCGACCCTGGACGTGTTAGCTGCGGCGCCGGACTGGCCGGTGGCGCTGCGCCTTATCCGTTTAGGGCCGGCCTCCCGCTTTGCTGGCCATCCCATCCGAGATATCCCTTTGCGGCAAGAGGCCGGGGTTTCCATTGTGGCAGTCAACCGGGCTGGCCAGACGATCCTGGACCCAGAGCCCGATTTTATCCTCTATCCAGCCGATCACCTGGTGTTGGCGGGCGAGGCACCCAATCTGGCCACCGCTGCGGCCCTCCTGCAACAACCCGATGCCAACCTGCTGTCAGAAGCCGAAACCACGGAAGAGCATTTCGACCTGGCCACCGTGCCGGTGGCGGCGGATTCCCCCCTGGTCAACCAAACCCTTGCCCAGGCCAATTTCCGAGAGCACTATCATGTAACGGTGATGGGTATTGAGCGGCAGGACTCCAGACTCCTGGCTCTTACCGGCCAGGAGCGCCTCCAAGCCGGCGATCGCCTCATCGTGGCCGGGAAAGCCGGCGCGGTCCAACGGTTGGTCCAGCAGGGGGCAGTGTGAAAAGGGGTGAGGGGTATGGGGCAGAGGGTACAGTAAGGCACCGCACACCAAAGGGTAAGTAGTTTCGCCCCTTTGCCCTCTCCCCCTGCCTGCAGGGGAAGAGGGCAGATAAGGATTAACACCCGCTTAAGGGAACCTCGATTTGAGCCCACTCCCCGACGCTCGCGGCTCTGCTTGTTTGCCTTGTGTCGCTATTGCCTGGACCTTCTTCTGGGCCCAGTCAAAATGGCCGGGGGCGGCAAACCCTTCGCCCCCTATGCCCTGCGGGCCCGCAGCGGGACAGCATTCTGGACGTTTTCTCCTGGGGTTTTATATTGCCGCGGGTTAATCTGATAATTTTTAATCTTGTATCCCAGGATCCGCAGGCTCGTATCCAGGTACTCGGCCGCCAAGGTCTGGTTGCCCCGAGTGGCCCGCAGCGCCTCGATGATCATCTCTTTTTCCAGATTCTCCACGGCTGCGGCCAGGGAAACGGCTTTCTTGCCATCCTGCCGGTCCAAGGTCTGCAAACTGGCCGGCAGGTGGATGGTGCGGATGGTATCCTCATCGCAGACCAGCATGGCCCGTTCGATGACGTTTTCCAGTTCCCGGACATTGCCGGGC
>CAZARS010000038.1:0-242 GCA_964487625.1 uncultured Desulfobacca sp. | reverse complement strand
GTACTGCATGAGGAGGTCAATGGCCGGGGCCGAAATCCTCTTGATATTCTTGTTGTTCTCTTGACTGAACTTTTGCAGGAAATGTTCGGCCAGCAGGATGATATCCGACTGCCGCTCCCGCAGCGGCGGCAGATAGATGGGAAAAACATTGAGCCGATAATACAAATCTTCCCTGAACGCGCCGGTGGCCAACAGCCCCTCCAGGTCCCGGTGGGTGGCAGCAATGATACGCACATCCACTT
>CAZARS010000037.1:0-22276 GCA_964487625.1 uncultured Desulfobacca sp. | reverse complement strand
CCGATGCCTACCGTCGCCTGCGCAATACCGCCCGCTTCCTCCTGGGGAACCTCTATGATTTTGACCCGGCGCAACATTACGTCCCGCCCCAAGAGCGCCTGGAGTTGGATCGCTTGGCTTTATCCTGGCTGGCCAACCTCATCGTGCGGGTGCGCAGCGCCTACGAGCGGTATGAGTTCCATACGGTATATCACAGCCTGCACCAGTTCTGTGCAGTGGAGCTCTCCTCCCTGTATCTGGATGTCCTTAAAGACCGGCTCTATGTGAGTCGGGCCGAGTCACCGGCCCGGCGCAGCGCCCAAAGCACCCTTTATGACTTGCTCCTGAGCTTAGTAAAGCTGATGGCGCCCATCCTTTCCTTCACGGCCGAGGAAATCTGGGAGTATCTGCCCAAGAAAGGTGAGCCGGCCAGCGTCCATCTGGCTGCCTTCCCGGACCCGCCGGCCGGTTTCCCAGACGCCGAACTGCTGGCCACCTGGGAGGTGCTCCTCAACGTCCGCACCGAGGTGAATCGGGCCCTGGAGGCGGCCCGCCGGGATAAGCTCATCGGCAACGCCCTGGAGGCCCAGGTTACCCTGGGGGCCACCGGCAGCCTCTATACGCAGTTGCAAGACCGGCAGGATGATCTGCTGACCCTCACCATGGTCTCGCAGCTCGAGGTACAACCTGAGCCCACCGACGGACTGGCAAGCGACCTGCTGCCGGGCTTGACCATCACCGTGCGCCGAGCCGTGGGGGATAAATGCCAGCGCTGTTGGTTCCGTTTGCCCAGCGTCGGGGCCGATGCCGAGCAACCGGATCTATGTGAACGATGCCGACACATCCTGGCAGCGGAATGAGAGGCATAATGAGAGAATTAAAGAGGAGATAAAAGAGTTTTGCCCCACGATAGTGAAAAGGCCTTGAGACATCGGGGAGGAAGGCGGAAATGGCTTCTCCTCAGCCTCATCGTGGTCCTGGGGGTAGCGCTGGATCAGCTGACTAAATGGTGGGTGGTGCAAGCTATTGCACTGCATGAGGTTATTCCCGTCATCCCGGGTCTGTTCAATCTGGTCCACGTGTATAATAAAGGGGCAGCCTTCGGACTCCTCTCCACCTGGCCCCCCTTCGGCGTCTGGCTTTTCTTTATCGTGGTAAATTGCCTGATTCTCGGCGTGTTGGGTTATCTCTACTGGCGTACCTCTCCAGATTATCCCCTCTTTTTATGGGCTTATAGTCTTATTATCGCCGGGGCGCTCGGCAATCTCAGCGATCGACTGCGGCTGGGGGCCGTTGTGGATTTCCTGGACTTTTACCTGGGCCGGCACCATTGGCCGGCTTTTAATGTGGCTGACAGCCTTATCTGTATCGGCGCCGGTCTATTGGTTCTGGCCATGTGGCGGGCCGAAGGAGAAACGCATGTATCCGGTTCTGTTGGAGGTCGGCCCCGTTAGGGTCTTCACTTATGGCTTTATGCTAGCCCTGGCCTTTATCGTGGCCATGTATGTGGTGGGCCAGGAAGCCAAGCGGCGGGGATTTGATCCCAAAAAGTTCTATGACCTGAGTTTTTATAGCATCCTCATGGCCATTGTCGGCTCCCGCTTGCTCCATGTCCTCCTGGAATGGGACTACTTCAGTATCCATCCGTGGGAGATCTTGGCCATGTGGAAAGGGGGCCTGGCCTTTCAGGGAGGTCTTATTTTTGGCCTGGTCAGCGTCATCTATCTCCTCTACCGCTACCAACTGCCCCTGTGGGCCACCATGGATATCATGGCTTTGGGTGTGCCGGTGGGACAGTTTATTGGCCGGTTGGGCTGCTTCATGGCAGGCTGCTGTTACGGCAAAGAATGTACCCTGCCTTGGGCCGTGACCTTCACGCACCCCCAGACCCTGGCCCCTCCCAATGTGGCGCTGCACCCCACCCAATTATACGAATCTTTCCTTATGCTGGGCGTTTTCCTGTTTCTCCTCTGGCTGCGCCACCGGCAGCGCTTCCCCGGCCAAATTTTGGGGGTGTACCTCATGCTGGCTGGCACGGTACGTTTCCTCGTGGAGTTCTGGCGAGGGGATCCCCGGGGGCCGGTCCTCGTGCTGGGCATGGTCAGCACCCAGGTGATCGCCCTGGCCCTAGCCATCGGATCAGCTATTTTTCTTTATGGGCGGTGGTACGCCGCCAAGAAGAGTGGTCAGTGGTCATCGGCCAATGGTTAGAGGGGAGCTCCCCACTTGTCTCAGGCCAGATGCCGCCTGGGCAACTTGCCACCTCCCGCTTATGCTCGCGAAGCTCTACCCAGAAAGAGGCGGGATAGAGACTGATAGTCTGATAACCATAACGGATTGATTAATAAAATAAATTGTCCCTCACCCCAACCCTCTCCCCGCAGTAAGGCGAGGAGAGGGAATTACGGCAAATCACTACTGTCCGGCAAGGTTTTTATATAAGGTTAAGAGTGCCTTCGTATCTCTTATTATATTCGTCTCATGTGGTCATTCTGAAGGAGCGTCGCGACCGCAAAATCTCAGATCCTTCGCTTCGTTAAGGATGACAAGAGAAAAGAGGCCAATGATGGAAGGCTTTTATTGGCTTGCGGCGTCCTTGGTCACGCCCTGCAAGAAGCCTGCCGGACACTCATGATGGAAAATATCGATATATTGGTCACAAGTGGGTTGACTAGGCAAGGGGTAAGAAGGACACCAGGAACAGAGAGTATTTTGCGGGCAGTTTGGTATCATAGTTGCTGAGGGTTTTATAATGGCTTCCAGTCATCTGCAGCGATGGCTTACCAGTCTGGTGGCCTTGCCCATTCTGCTCTATGTCTTGCTGCAAGGCTCGGTGCTAAGTTTCACGGTGCTGCTGGCCCTGGTGAGTACGGCCGCCCACTGGGAATTTTTGGCGTTGAGTGGTCTGGGGCGCACCGCGGGAGAGAAGGTCCTGGGGCTGGCCACCGGCTTGGCCCTGTTGTTGAGTTTTTCCACGGGCCGCCCCGCCGCGCCGGTTCTCTTTTTGTTGTTGGGGATGTTGGCTCATTTTGCCTTTTATCTGTGGTGGTATGAGGAGTATCCCAACCTCTTGCCGGCCTTAGCACTCAGCTGCCTGGGGCTGTTTTATGTGCCCTTTTTAATGGGCCACTTTTTCTGGGTCTGGCAGATGCCCCAGGGCCGTTTCTGGGTCCTGTGGCTGTTATTAGTCATCTTTGCCGGGGATACCGGGGCATTTTATAGCGGCCGGTGGTTCGGGCAGACCAAACTCTATCCCCAAGTAAGTCCGGGCAAGACTGTGGCGGGGGCTGTGGGCGGCCTGCTGGCCAGTTTGACGGTCGGCTTTGGCGCAGGCATAGCCCTGTCCCTCCAAGTAAGTTTCCTGGCCCTGGTGGTTCTGGCCCTGATGGCCGCCGTCATCGGCCAGTTGGGTGACCTTTTTGAGTCCATGGTAAAGCGGCGGGCCCAGGTTAAAGATGCCTCGACCCTGCTTCCGGGCCATGGCGGTTTTCTGGACCGATTAGACAGCCTCTGCTTTACCGTGGCCCTGCTTTTTTACGCCCGACACTTTTTTTCTTGAAAAATAAGGATTAAATTAACCATAAGTATGAATTTGGCAGGCCCCCGGCCGAGGCCAGGATTGGCCGCCGCCGCTGAGGAAAAGAGCAGCAGGAAAGTCCGACCATGACGGGGCAGCAGATAGGCTGGGAGCGGGCAAGCCAGCGAGGGGTAGGCGTGAAGCGATTGGCCATCTTAGGGTCCACAGGCTCCATTGGCCGCAATGTCCTGGAGGTGGTGCGACAGTTCCCGGAGCGCTTTCAGGTAGTGGGGCTGGCCGCCGGGCGCAATGCGGCCCTCCTGGCCCAACAGATTCAGGAATTTCAGCCCCAGTTGGCCTCGGTGCAGGATGATACCGTCGCGGGAGAATTGCGGCGTCTCCTGGGGGGTGTTAATTCCTGTCGCATCATCACAGGCATAGCTGGCGCTAAGGAAGTCGTAACCGCCACCGGCCCTGATCTTGTGATTGCGGCGATGGTGGGGGCAGTGGGCCTGGAGCCCACCTTGGCTGCCATTCAGCAAGGCCATGCCGTGGCCTTGGCCAATAAAGAAACCTTGGTGGTGGCCGGCGCCTTGGTCATGGCGGCGGCCCGGCAACGCCAGGTGCCGATTTTGCCCATTGACAGCGAACACAGTGCCATCTTCCAGGCAATCCAGGGCAACCGTCAGAAAGATATCCGCCGTCTGTGGATCACGGCCTCAGGGGGGCCATTCCGGCGCTACAGCCGCGAGGAGTTGGCGACGGTCACGGCTGCGGCCGCTTTGCAGCACCCGAATTGGAGCATGGGGCCGAAGATTACCATCGACTCGGCAACTTTGATGAACAAAGGGCTGGAGGTGATTGAGGCCAGCGTCCTTTTTGACCTGCCGCCTGAACGCATCCAAGTCCATGTTCATCCCGAGAGCATCGTCCATTCACTGGTGGAGTACATTGACGGCTCGGTCATCGCCCAATTGGGCATTCCCGATATGCGGGTGCCCATCAGCTATGCCTTGGCCTATCCTGAGCGGCTCCCCTTAGAGCTGCCAGCCCTGGATCTTTTTCAAGTAGGAAAACTCACCTTTGAACCCCCGGATCTGGAGCGCTTCCCTTGTTTAGGATTGGCCTTCCAGGCCTTGGCTGCCGGCGGCGACCTGCCGGCCGTCCTGAACGCGGCCAACGAAGTGGCGGTGGCGGCCTTTTTGCAGGGCGCCATACCTTTCCTGGCCATCCCTGAGGTCATCTCCCGGGCCATGGCCGCCCATACGGTCCAACCCTTAACGTCCCTGGAACAGGTCTTGGCCGTGGACCAAGAGACCCGGCGGCTGGCCCAAACGATCGTCACACACCTGATGGAGTAAGAGAACACATGGAAACCATCCTGGCCACGTTAGTGGTCATCGGCGTCCTGATCTTCGTGCATGAGTTGGGTCATTTTTTGGTGGCCAAATACTATGGGGTCGGCGTGGAGGCCTTTTCCCTGGGCTTCCCCCCTAAACTCATCAGCAAGAAGATCGGCGAAACCGATTATCGCATTTCGATCATACCTTTGGGTGGCTATGTCAAACTAGTGGGAGAGAATCCCTATGAGGAAATCCCGCCCGAGGCCGTGGCTCGGTCTTTTAGCCACCGGCCCCTAAAACAGCGGACAGCCATCGTGGCGGCGGGGCCGTTGTTCAACCTGCTCTTTGCCGTCATTGCCCTCTCCCTGATCTTCACCTTTTCGGGGATCCCCTATTTTAAAGCAGAGATCGGCGGAGTGCAGCCCGACTCGCCCGCGGCTGAGGCCGGTTTGCAGAAAGGCGATCTGGTGCTGAGCATCAACGGCCAGCCCGTATCCCGCTGGGAAGACCTTTCCCGGCTCATCCGGGGCAGTGGCGATGGTCCTCTCCAAATCACCTTCCGGCGGGGTGAGGAAGAGAGGCAGATCACCCTGCAACCCCGGATCATGGAGACCCCCAATATCTTCGGCGAGAAGGTTTATGCCAAGCTCATCGGCGTCACTGCACCAGAGCGCTATGAAATTGAGCATGTCGATCCCCTCAGCGCCTGGTGGCATGGCTTGACCTATTCCTATCGCATCCTGGAAGTCACAGTAGTCAGTATCGGCAAGTTGATCACCCAAAAGGTGCCCCTCAATTCCCTGGGCGGCCCCATCATGATCGCCCAGGTGGCCGGGAAACAGGCAGAACAGGGGGTCTCCCACCTGGTGCACTTCATGGCGGTACTCAGTATTAACTTGGCACTCCTCAACATCCTGCCCATCCCCATGCTGGATGGCGGCCACTTGCTGTTTTTCCTGGTGGAGGCGGTGCGGGGCAAACCCGTGCCGGTGAGACATCGGGAGATTGCCCAAGCCATCGGCCTGACTGCCCTCTTAGCCTTGATGTTCATTGTCTTCTACCAGGATATCCTGCGGGTCTTGGGGGGTCAGTAAAAGGGAAAGGGGAGAAGGGGAAAGGGAGCAATTATTAGAAGGGACGCAGACATGAAAAAAGGCCTGAATTACATCCCCGCTGACCAGGAAAAAGACCTGACGGTGACCTGGTTTTTTGACGACCTCCCCCCCGAATACCGAAATTTCCGCCAATATGCCCAGACCGTGGAGCGGGAGTACGAAGAGTTACGGCAACTACTGCAGGCCGCGGAAGAGGGGTTAGCGGCCAGAGCCGGCGACGTCGAGTTGACGGCCAAGGTGGCGTATCTCCGCAAACGCCTCCATGGGTTAGAGACAAAATTCCCCTGGCTGGTCCGGGACCAACTGCTGGAATTCGCCCTCTGGGGTGTGCCGCATTAACTGTTAAGGATGAGGGATAGGGATGAGAAGGCAGCCCTGGCCACCACGCCTCAAGGATGCTGGCCGGCGTGCGGCAAACGCTGGCGCCGCTGATCCAGAAAGGCCTGGAGGATCAGGCTGGCGGCCATCTTATCAATAACCTGGCGGCGTTTCCGGCGGCTGACGTCGGCGCTGAGCAGGACCTTCTCCGCCTGCAGAGTGGTCAGGCGTTCGTCCCAGGTATGGACAGGCACGCCGAGGCGGCGTTGGAGCTCCGCCGCCCACTCCAGGACTACTGCTGCCCCCTCCCCCAAATGGCCGTCCATATGCCGGGGCAGACCGATGACAATTTCCTGCACCTGATGTTCCTGAGCCAGCTGGACTATCCGGTCCAGATCCGCCGCCAAGCCTTGGCGTGCCAGAACCATCATACCCTGGGCCGTCAGACCCAAGGCATCGCTCAACGCCACGCCGATGCGTTTTTCCCCCAGATCAAGGCCTAAAATGCGGATGGGAGCAGTCATAGAGGGTTGTTGGGTTCCTTGGTCGATTCTCGATTGCTTTACGAGTGCCTGGGCGGAAATGGGTTTTACTTTTAAGGTGCCAGCAAGATACTATGCTTTCCTGTCCCCACCATAAAACAGTTGGCGCCTTGCGGGGTTTGACGCCTTATCATCTTGAGGCGGCGCAGGATCTAGCCGGTCAGGCTAATCGAGATTCTTCCCTGCCCACAGCATGACCAATCTCAGGACGCTTGTTTCAGCCAACAGCCTTGATCTGAATTCTCTCACCCCGGCTGGGGGTGGCCCCTCGAGTCATCGGGCCTGCCCTTGGCCTCAGGATCAGAACAGGGTGGCGTCAGCAAGCCCTTCTGATATTATCTCAGAAAGGCTAGAGGTATGGAAAGCCCTGGCGCGATTTTCCTCCTGGCTTTGCTCTGGAGGGAGGGACCTGGTGCCGGCGTCGGGGAATTCGCTTGACTAAATGGCGGCGATATTCTAAATTTCATACGTTATTGCCACATCATCAGGAAGTCAACCCCGGGACGTGCAGCCACCACTGCCGATTATCCTGTCCCTTGCTCCGCTCAGGATTTGTCAGCTTGCTGCCCTTGGTGCTGCGGCCCCTGAGGGCCTCCCGGCGAGGAATAAGCATGTCAGACGAACCGACCATTATCCGGCAGCGCCGTGAAAAAATTCAGAAATTGCGGGCTGCTGGCATTGAACCCTTTGCCAACACGTTTTGCCCTCAACACACGGTGGGAGAAATTGTGGCCCAGTATGGCCAGCTCAGCGCCGCAGAACTAGAGGTGCTGCCCGAGACCTTCAGGCTGGCTGGCCGTTTAATGCTGCTGCGCCAGTTCGGCAAAGCCTCCTTTTTTCATTTTCAGGACGATACCGGCCGGCTACAGGGCTTTATCCAAAAACAAGAGGTAGGGGCGGAAGCGTATAATCTGTTCAAGCAATTGGATCTGGGGGATATCTTGGGCCTCCAGGGCCGATTGTTCCGTACTAAAACCGGGGAACTGACCCTGAACGTGCAGCACTTTGTCCTGCTGACCAAAGCCATACAGCCCTTGCCTGAGAAATATCACGGTCTGACGGATGTGGAAATCCGTTACCGGCGGCGCTATCTGGATCTCATGGTCAACCCCGAGGTGCGGGAAGTTTTCCGCCGACGCTCCCAGATCATCAAATTCCTCCGGGATTTCATGGAGCAGCGGGGTTTCCTGGAAGTGGAGACCCCCATGATGCAGCCTATCCCCGGTGGCGCCACTGCCCGGCCTTTTGAGACCTACCACAATGTCCTGGCCATGCCTTTATATCTGCGCATCGCGCCGGAGCTGTATCTCAAACGGCTCCTGGTGGGCGGGTTTCAGCGGGTTTATGAGATTAACCGCAACTTCCGCAATGAAGGCATCTCCACGCAACATAACCCGGAATTTACCATGATGGAATTTTATCAGGCCTATGCATGTTATGAAGACCTGATGCAACTTATAGAGGAGATGTTTGCTGCTTTGGCCCAAAGGGTGCTTGGCAGCCAACAGCTCTCTTACCAAGGTGAGACCATCGATCTAACCCCGCCGTGGCGGCGCTTGGAAATGGCCGAATCCCTGGTGACGGTGGGGAAGCTCCCCCCTGAAATCGTGCAGGATCGGGAGGCGTTGGTGCAATTGGCCCTCTCCCAAGGAGTAATGCTGCGGCCGGGCGAGGGTTATGGCCGGGCCATGGCCAAGCTCTTTGATCAACACGTGGAGCCGCAGCTCATCCAGCCTACTTTTATCACTGGATTTCCTGTGGAGATCTCGCCGCTGTCCCGACGCAACGAAGCTGATCCGGATAAAGCCGACCGGTTTGAATTGTTCATTGCCGGCAAGGAGATTGCCAATGGTTTTTCTGAATTAAATGATCCAGAAGACCAGCGCCAACGGTTTCTCAAGCAGGTGGCGGCCCGGGCTGCCGGCAATGAAGAAGCCCACTTCATGGATGAAGACTTTGTTTTGGCCCTGGAATACGGCATGCCTCCGGCGGCCGGGGCTGGCATCGGCATTGACCGCCTGGTGATGCTGCTGACCGATTCTCCCTCCATCCGTGACGTTATTCTCTTTCCCCTCCTCCGTCCCGAGGGTGAGCGGCATGGCCTTTGAACAGTTAGTGGCCTTCCGGTATCTACGGGCCAAACGCAAGGAGAAATTTATCTCCTTGATCTCTTTCATCTCCATCGCCGGGGTGGCGGTGGGCGTTATGGCCCTGCTGGTGGTCATCGGAGTGATGACGGGTTTTGACCAGGATCTCAAGAAAAAAATCCTCAGCGTCAACGCCCACGTGATCCTGCTCAAACCGGGCTATAGTCTGGAAGATTATGACTCTCTGGCGCGGGAAGTGGAGACGGTTCCAGGGGTGGTGTCGGCCAAGCCGTTCATTTATACCCAGGTCATGGTTTCCGGCCCAGGGAGTATCTCCGGGGGCGTCCTCCGGGCTTTGGATCTACCCACCATCGAGCGGGGTGGCCCACCGGCCCTGGAAGTCCGGGCTGGCACCTTTCAGATGCTGACCCAGGATGCGCCTGGAGAATTCCCCGCCGTGGCCTTGGGCAATGAGCTGGCCAAGCATATCGGCGCTAACGTGGGCAGTCAGATCAAGGTCATCTCCCCTCTGGGCACCCTTACCCCTATGGGGCGCATGCCTCGCATCAAGAACTTTCAGGTCGGGGCCATCTTTCATTCCGGGATGTTTGAATTTGACAACACCCTGGTTTATGCCAGCATCCCCGCAGTGCAGGATTATCTGGGCCTCGAGGGCAAGGTGACCGGCCTAGAAATTCAGGTACAGGATATCTATGCCGCAGATAAGGTGGCCGCAGCCATTAAGGCCAAATTGGGCCCAGCTTATGACACCCGGGATTGGATGCAGCTTAACCGCAGCCTTTTTGCGGCCCTGAAGCTGGAAAAGATCGCCATGTTCATCATCCTCACCCTCATCGTCCTGGTGGCGGCCTTCAATATCACCAGTTCCTTAATCATGCTGGTCATGGAGAAGACCAAAGATATCGCTATCCTCATTTCCATGGGGGCGACGCGGCGGAGCATCATGCAGATCTTCATGCTCCAAGGGGTTATTGTGGGGGCCATCGGCACCGTGATCGGCTTGGCCTTGGGGTTTCTCTTGACCAGCCTCCTGAGACAGTATGAGTTTATTAAGTTGCCCAGTGATGTCTATTATATTTCCACGCTGCCGGTGCAGATCGAGGTCTTGGATGTGGCCCTCATTGCCGGGGCCACCATGTTGATCAGTTTTCTGGCGACCTTGTATCCCTCTTGGCAGGCCTCCCGTCTGGATCCAGTGGAGGCTATCCGGTATGGCTGATGAGGCGGCGATGGTGCAGCCCCTGATCAAGGCCGAGAATATCAGGAAGTCCTTCACCTCCAACGGCAACCTAGTGGAGGTGCTGGACGGCGTCGATCTGGAGATTCAGGCCGGTGACAGCGTGGCCATCGTGGGGGCCTCGGGGGTGGGCAAATCCACCCTGCTGCATATCCTGGGCACCCTGGAACGACCCACCGCCGGCAACCTCTGGTGGAATGGCACCGATGTTTTTGCCCTCAATGATGAGCAACTGGCAGCCTTTCGCAACCGCCGCATCGGTTTTGTCTTCCAATTTCACCACTTACTTCCGGAGTTCGACGCTTTAGAAAACGTTATGATGCCGGCCCTGATTGCCCGGTTACCCCGGGCGGAGGCACAAGAACGGGCTGAAGCCATCTTGCAGCAAGTGGGGCTGCAGGATCGGCTGCATCATCGGATCGGGGCCCTGTCTGGGGGGGAGCAGCAGCGGGTAGCAGTAGCCCGAGCTCTGGTCATGGCGCCGGATGTGCTCCTGGCCGATGAACCGACGGGAAACCTGGACCCCCGCATCGGCCGCCAGGTGCACGATTTGCTGGTGCGGCTCAATCAGGAAAAAGGCTTGACAACGGTGGTGGTGACCCATAATCTGGAACTGGCAGCCCTCCTGGCCTATCAGATTACCATTCGGGACGGCAAGGTCATCAGACTTTCCAACGTGCAGCGATGAGGTGGCGAAGGTGAGAAAGATCTTTGTGGCGACGCTTATATGCCTTTTGGCCGGGGTGGCGGCCAGGGCTCAGGATATTACCGTGAAACGGGTCGCAGTCTTTCCCTTTCAACTGCTCAGTAAAGAGCCCCTCCCGGGAGTGATCGACAAAATCCAGGGGAATATCATCGGCTACCTGGAAAAAGAGGGCTTTGGGGTCATCAGCAAAGACGACTTGGCCAAAGAGATCGGGGCCGGGCCGCCACCCACCGGCAATGCCGCCGCCGAATTGGGCAAACGCCTCGGGGCCGACGTCATCCTGGCAGGGTCTATCGTCAAGATCGGTCCTACAGTGGTCCTGGAGGCCCAATTAATTGACCTAACCGGCAAAACGCCCCCTACCATCTTTAAAAAAGAAGGCATCGGGGTCGCTTCCCTGGAACAGTTGGCTAGCCAGGTGGCCAAAGACGCTGGCTTCAAGATCTTGGGGCAGGAGCGGATCGCCCGGGTTGAATTTAAGGGCAACCGCCGGGTGGAGAAAGAGACACTCATGGCCACCGTCCAGACTCGGCCCGGTGAACTGACCAACACGGTCACCTTGCGGGACGACCTGAAGGCCCTCTACGCCTTGGGGTCATTCACCGACGTCAAGATTGACGTCACCGATACGGCCGAAGGACGGGTCGTTACGTTCCTCCTCACCGAAAAACCGTCTATTGCCAATGTGGTAATCAGGGGCAACCGCAAAATTAAGACAAAAAAAATCCAAGAAGTCCTGGACATTAAACCCTACAGCATTGCTTCGGAGACCACCATCAAAGAGGCCATTAACAAAGTAAAGGCCATGTATCGGGAAAAGGGGTTTTATGAGGCGGAAATCGTTTATCAATTAGAGCCCCTTACCCCTACCGAAGTAAATCTCGTCTTGGAGATCGCCGAAAAAGGGAAGGTCTACGTCCGCCGGATTAATTTCGAGGGAAATGCCGCCTTTAGCGCTAAAGAGCTGCGTAAGGTCATGGAACTCAAGCCGAAAAATATCATCAGTGTCTTTACCGGTCGGGGGATTATAAAACAGGATGCCTTGGAGCGGGATCTGGAAAAATTATCAGCTTTCTATTTTAACCACGGCTACATCAAGGCCCGCATCGGCGAGCCCAAAGTAGAGGTAACGGCGAAAGGCATTTACATAACGATTCCCATCGAAGAAGGCCCGCAGTATAGGGTGGGGAGAGTCTTGTTTCAGGGTGATTTGTTGGAAGATGCTGCGGTTCTCGCCAAAAAAATCGACACGACCACCGGCAAAGTGTATAGCCGGGAGGTGATTCAGAAAGACCTGACCACCTTGGGTGACCTCTATGCCGATCAAGGCTATGCCAATGCTGATATCACCCCACTGTTGAAGGAACATGACGAAGACCGGACCATTGATATTACCTTCGATATTATGAAGGGGGAAAAGGTCTATTTCGAACGCATCGAGATCGTGGGCAATGTTAAGACCCGGGATAAGGTCATCCGCCGGGAACTGCGGGTTTATGAACAGGACCTGTTTTCAGCCAGTAAGATTAAGAAAAGCCAGCAGAATCTGCGGCGTTTGGAATTTTTTGAGGACGTTAATTTTAGCACGAGTCCAGGCAGCGCCCCGGATAAGGTAAATCTCAAAATTACCGTCAAGGAGCGGCCCACCGGGCAATTCGGCGTCGGCGCCGGGTACAGCACCCAGGATCGCATCATCGGGATGGTTGAGATTTCCCAATCCAACCTGTTCGGCCGGGGGCAACAGTTGCGGGCCCAAGGCGTCATCGGTTCCTTGGCACGGCGCTACCGGATCAGTTTTACTGAACCGTACCTGTTCGATCGCCCCTTAAGCTTCGGGATCGATGCCTATAATTGGGAACGCCAGTATCTGGAATATACCCGCCGCAGCACTGGGGGCAGCCTCAGATTAGGTCATCCCCTCCGCTGGGAATACACCTATCTCATGTGGATGTATCGCTACGAAAATACCTCTTTAATGGATCTACTGCCTTATTCTTCCCCGGTCTTGCTTGAGGCAGCCAAGATTAAGAACACCAGTGCCACATCCTTGACCATCCGCCGGGATTCCCGGGATGCCATTTTTAACCCCACCAAAGGTTCGGATAATAGTTTGTCAGTGGAATTGGCGGGGTTGGGCGGAGATGCGGCTTTCACCCGTCTGGTCTTCGATAGCGGTTGGTTTTTCCCGCTCTTCTGGGATACTGTGGGCGTGCTGCATGGCCGTATCGGCTACATGAACCGCAATTCCTGGGGGTCTTTGCCGGCCTATGAACGCTTCTATCTGGGTGGCATTGATACGATCCGCGGTTATAAATACGCCGAAATCAGCCCCCGGGACCCCAACACCGGTGAGCGTATCGGTGGTGATAAGTTTCAGTTTTTCAACGTGGAATGGCGTTACCCCATTTACAAGAAGGCCGGTCTGATGGGAGTCTTTTTTGTGGATTCCGGTGATGTCTACGGCTCCGGCAAGACCTATTTTAGCAGCATGCGCACCAGTGTCGGCACCGGCATCCGCTGGTTCTCTCCTCTGGGGCCGCTTCGCCTGGAATGGGGCTACAACTTGAATCCCAAATCCTGGGACCGCAAGAGTGCCTTTGACTTCTCCATCGGCGGCAATTTCTAACTTGACAGCTATGCGGAAAACTGGACATCTGCTGCCTGGGGAAAATCAAAGGTATAGCTATTTCTCATCCGGCAAGGCCTAATATTGAGGATGGATCGATTGTAGGGGCTGGGTAACCCAGGGCCTACAATGGAAAATTTCACCTGATATGTGGTTTGGAGCTGGCTTGCCAACGGTTTTCGGATGGGCCCTAGCTAAGCATGAGAATTATAGAAACATTTTCAATTATTGCAAGTAGGTAAGGAACTTAAACCCAAAGGCTAAATTTAATGAAGGAGATGGAAATAATGAATTTCACCAAATGGTTGCTGTGTGGCTTGTTAATGGTTGGCCTCCTCCTGCCGGTTGCGGTTCAAGCGGAAGTCAAAATCGCTGTGGTGGACATGGGGGATATCATCTTTAACTCGCCGGAAGGGAAAAAAGCCCAGGAGACCCTAAAAAAGAGAGGCCAGGAATTGGGCAAAGAGCTGGAACGCAAACGGGATGAGTTCGGCAAAGAAATTGAGGCCTTCCAGAAACAAGCCGTCGTCATGAAGGAAGAGGCCCGCAAGAAGAAAGAAGAGGAATTCAATAAGAAGCAGATGGAGCTGCAAAAGCAGGTGGGAGCTTCCCAACAGGAGTTGGCCAAGCTGGAGGAAAAGGAATTCAAGCCTCTCTATGATAAGTTCGCCAAGGTGGTGAATCAGATTGCCAAAGACAATGGGTATACCGTGGTCTTGGACAAACGTATGGTTATCGGCTTTGATCCGGCCATTGACATCACGGCCAAGGTGAAGGAAGCCTTTGGAAAATAAGGGAAGAGCCGGGCGGACCCTGCAGGAATTGGCCGATCTGGTGGGCGGCGTCTGCCGGGGCCCCCAAGACCTTCTGATTCGGGGGGTGGCGGCCATTCAGGAGGCCGGGCCGGAAGAGATCACCTTCGTGGCCCGGCCAGACTATGCCAAATTCTTGGCCACCAGTCGGGCGGGCGCGTTCATTGTTTCTCCCAAACTCCAGGAGACGCCGCGGCCTTTGATTGTTACCCCTGACCCTTATCTGGCTTATGCCAAGATTGCTGCGGTATTTGCTCCGCCCCTGGCCCGTTGGCCCGGGATCAGTAATCAGGCGGTGTTGGGCCGCAATTGCACCTTCGGCGCTGACGTCAGCATCGCCCCCTTTGTTTGCCTGGGGGACGAAGTCAAGTTGGGAGACCGGGTCACCCTCATGCCCGGGGTGGTGGTGGGGTCTGGCACCGTCATCGGCGCCGATACCATTCTCCATGCCAACGTCACCGTATACCATGGCTGCACCCTGGGAGAGCGGGTGATCGTACACAGCGGGACCGTCATCGGGGCCGATGGCTTCGGTTTTGCCCCCGATGGTGCTACCTTCCTGAAAATCCCCCAATTAGGCACCGTGGTCATTGAAGACGATGTAGAAATCGGCGCCAATTGCACCATTGACCGCGGCGCCTTGGGCGAAACCCGCATCGGCCGGGGAACCAAAATCGATAATCTGGTGATGATAGCTCACAACGTCGTCGTGGGGGAAAACTCCATCATCGTGGCCCAGGTGGGGATATCTGGCTCAACCCGGGTGGGGCGCAACGTCATGCTGGCGGGCCAGGTGGGGATCGTCGGGCACGTTGAGATCGGCGACGGGGTGCGCATCGGAGCTAAATCGGGAGTCCCCCATTCGGTGCCAGCTGGCAGTGTGGTCACGGGCTCACCGGCCCTGCCCCATCGGGAATTTTTGCGCCTGCAGGCGGTGCAGAGACGACTGCCGGACCTTTATGATCGTCTGAAGGCATTGGAAAAGCAGGTAGCCGCTTTGCAGGCGGCCATGATGAAGGAGGCGACAGAATGACGCTGCCCACCCATCTGTCTGTGGAAGAAATCATGCAGTATCTACCCCACCGCTACCCATTCCTCCTGGTGGATCGGATTCTCGAGATCAGACCCGGGGAATTCATCAAAGGCCTCAAGAATGTGACCTATAATGAGCCTTTTTTTGTTGGCCATTTTCCCGGGCGGCCGGTCATGCCGGGGGTCCTCATCGTTGAGGCCATGGCCCAGGTGGGTGGCGTATTGGCGTATATGACCACTCAGGGGCATCTGGAGAAAAAGCTTTATCTTTTTATGGGCATGGATAAAGTGCGTTTCCGCCGGCCCGTCGTCCCCGGCGATCAATTGATTTTAGAGTTGACCATGCTCCGCAGCGGCAAAAAGGTCTGGAAAATGGCCGGCAAAGCCCTGGTAGAGGGCCAGGTCGTAGCCGAAGGCGAGTTTATGGCGGCCTTGACCCAGGAGGAGATCAGTAGTCATGCCTAACATTCACCCCACCGCCATCGTCAATCCCAAAGCGGAATTGGGTGCCAATGTGACGGTGGGCCCTTACAGTATCATCGATGCGCCGGTAACCATCGGTGCGGACACCCAGATCGGCCCCCACGTCATCATCCGCCCCTACACCACCATCGGCCAACGCTGCCAGATTTTTCAGTTTGCGGTGATCGGGGAAGTGCCCCAGGATTTGAAATTTCAAGGGGAAGAGTCACACCTCCTCATCGGTGATGATAACGTCATCCGGGAGTTTGCCACCCTCCATCGGGGCACCGCTGGGGGCGGGGGCGTCACCCAGATCGGCAATGGCAATCTCCTCATGGCCTATACCCACGTGGCCCATGACTGCCGTTTGGGCAACCATATTATCATGTCCAATGCCGCTACCCTGGCGGGGCATATCGTCGTCGATGACTTCGCCATCCTCGGGGGCTTATCGGCCATTCATCAATTCTGCCGCATCGGCGCCTATGCCTTTATCGGTGGGGCCTCGGCCGTAGCCCGGGATGTGCCGCCCTTTTGCATGGCCGTGGGCAACCGGGCCAAGATCGTGGGGCTGAAACGCCATGGTTTCAGCACCGCCACTCTGGATATCCTGAAAAGCGCTTTTGAAACCCTCTTTGCCTCGGACCTGACCCTGAAAGAGGCCATAGCCCAGCTGCGGCAACAATACCCCCAGGACGCGGCCATCAACACCCTTCTGCACTTTCTGGAACACTCCGAGCGAGGTCTGGCACCCATTGATGCCCGGGAAAATCGGTCTCATCGCGGGAAAGAGTAAATTTCCCCTGATCTTTGCCCAAGCTGCCAAGGAGCAAGGCTATGAGGTGGTGGCCGTGGCCCATCACGGCGAGACCGATCCAGCTCTCAACGACCTAGTGGCTGCCGTCAAATGGGTGTATGTAGGGCAACTCGGCAAGATTATCCGATTCTTCCAACAGGCCGGCGTTACCCAAGCAGTCATGGCCGGCGGCATTACCAAAGGACGCCTCTTTGCCCACCTGCGGCCTGACTTGCGGGCCCTAAAACTCCTGGGCCGGGCCCGCCATGCCGGCGATGACGGCATTCTCCGGAGCGTGGCGGCCGAGTTCGAAAGCTCCGGCATTGCCATTGTCTCTCCCAACCCCTTTCTCACCGAGCTGGTAACCCCACCGGGCGTCTTGAGCCGTCGCCGTCCCAGCGCGGAGGAGATGCGGGACGTGCACTTCGGTTGGCACATCGCCAAGGAAATCGGGAAGTTGGATATCGGCCAATGCGTCGTCGTGCGGCGCCAGGCCGTCTTGGCCGTGGAGGCCATCGACGGCACTGATGCCACCATTCAACGGGGTGGCCTCTTGGCGGGGGAACAGGCAGTGGTGGTTAAGGTCAGTAAACCCAACCAGGATCTGCGGTTCGATGTGCCGGCGGTGGGGGTGGGCACTATCCAGGTCATGGCGTCCGTCAAGGCCAGCGTATTGGCCCTGGAGGCCGGCAAAACCCTCATGTTCGACCGGGCCGAGATGCTGGCCGCCGCCGACCAAGCCAAGATCGCCGTCATCGGCCTCGAGGATAGCAAGAGTAATGAATAGGGGTTGATGGTTAATGGATGGCAAAGGGCAGTCTGCCCGCCCATCCCTTAAAGCACCCCAAGCTAACCGATGCGGCGCAGGCCTTCCGCAATGGACAGACGGGCCGCCCGCCAAGCCGGGAAGATGGCCGAGATGAGACCCACGAGGAGGGCGATGATCAGGCAAGTCAGCAGGGTCTGGTCCGAGACATGGAAGACCCGGAAATAGTTGCCCAGCGCGGTGCGAAAATAGTGGGCCGCTGGAAAAATGGCAATGAGCCCTACCACCCCGCCCATCAAGGCAATGGCCACCGATTCCCCGGCGATGAGGGTAATTAAGTGGCGGCCTTGGAACCCCAACGTCTTTAAAACCGCATATTCTTCCTGCCGTTCCCGGGCCGTCATGGCCATGGTGTTGGCCAAGACAATCAGAATAATGGCAATCACCACATAAGAAACCACTTGGATGGCCATGACAATGGCCTTGGTCATGGAGACAAAGCCCATCTGAAAAGCCTTCTCGGATTCCGTCAAGGTCTCGGCCAGAGAATTGCGGAACATCTCGTCAATCTGGTTGGCGATGAGGGGGGCCTGCTCGATGTCCTCCACTTGCGAGATAAACCAGCCCACCTGGTTGGCGATGGCTGGCGTCGTCTTGCGGAGGGACTCGTTGACGTAATCCCAATGAAAGAAGAACCTGTTTTCATCAGTGGTCTCCTCTGCCCCGGTATAAATGGCCCGGAGCACGAGCTCCCAGTTGCCGGGAAAGATGGTGCCCCGCAGGGTGATAATATCACCCAGACGCCAACCGAAGCGTTCGGCCAACTTCCGGCCAGCCACACAGGCGTTGCGCTCCTTGAGGAGAACCTGGCGCTGCTCCGCCGGGATGATAAACTCCCGATAAATATCCAGATAATTCTGCAATTCCACGGCAAATTGGGGGAAGAAGTTTCTTTCATCAATATACACCCCGCCGAACCAATAGCCGTAGGCCACCCGTTTGATGCCGGGCACTGCCTTGATTTTATTCAGGTAGGCCAACGGTAGCCGGAAGATCAAGGAGATGGCATTCCGGGTGACCAGACGGTCGGCCGCCGCGCCCTCGACCCCTGAATACCAGGCATCCACCACGGTCCGCAGCAGACCGAAGGAGAGGATGGCAATGGCCATGCCCAAAACCGTCAGGGCAGTGCGTAAACGGTGCCGCAGACTATTGCGCAGGATGAGTTTAAACATAGGGGGCCATGGTGAAGCAACGCGCCGTTAAGTTAGGCGCTTTATGGTTCCTTTTTGCCATACTGATATCGGGTTGCACTCCCCTATCTATCTATTTCTAAAGAACAAACTTTTCTTTTTGATTGCCCTTGGCTGGGGGCTGGCAGAGGCCACGCCGCATCTCTTTTCACAGGAGAGGAGAGCCCTCGCATCTTGGCCTCAGAGAAAAAATGTTTTTAATAATAAGCAGTTATTCAGAACACTCGGCATAGCTGTTAGTCTGGTCAATGAGGCTCTCGGCGGCATCTTGAGGGCCGGGCTTGGCACAGATTTTTTCCGGCTGCAGTTATGCCATTTGACCCCTTGCTGACGCTCGGGGCTCTGAACAACGGTTTTTTCTTGACCCACGCTTCAGGACCATCAACCCTTTATTTTTTACCTTTGACCTCTTCTAAGGCGCGCAGGCGTTCAACACCCCTTTATCGAGATGTTGGATCCGACTGGCCCGCTCCGCAGCCCGCGGGTCATGGGTGACCATGATGATGGTCTTATGGAGTTCCTGGTTGAGGCGGGTGAGGAGGTCCAGGACTTCCTGGGCCGAGACTTTGTCCAGGTCGCCGGTGGGCTCATCAGCAGCAATGATCACCGGATCGGTGACAATAGCCCGAGCAATGGCCACCCGCTGTTGTTGGCCACCGGAGAGTTGACGGGGATAGTGGTCTTTGCGGTCGTAAATACCCACCAGTTTCAGGGCCAATTCCGCATGGGCCCGGCGCTCCCGCCGAGGGAGATCCGACAACATCAGGGGCAGTTCCACGTTTTCCAGAGCCGTTAATACCGGCACGAGATTATAGAATTGAAAGATAAACCCCACGTTGCGATGGCGCCACAGGGCCAGTTCGGCCTCCGAGAGGAGTGAAATGTCCACCCCGGCAATGCGGAGGGTCCCCTCATCGGGCTGATCGATGCCGGCGATGAGGTTCAAAAGAGTAGTCTTGCCGGAGCCGGAAGGCCCCATGAGGGCCAAGAACTCCCCATCGTGAATCTTGAGGCAGACGTGCTGCAGAACAGGAATGATTTGGAAGCCGCGGCGGTATGACTTCGTCAGATTGTCAATCTCCACCAGGACGGGTGGCTGGGTCTCCGACATTGCCTTACCCTTCCGTCACCGTGACCCGATCCCCGTTTTTCAGGCTTTTGGGCGGCCGTACCACGACCCGGTCCCCTTCTTTCAGTCCGGCCAAGACCTCCACCAGATCGCCCAGAGGTGGCCCCACCTGCACCGGCACCGCCGTGACTCTCTGGTCTCGGACCACATAGGCCAAGGTCTGGCCATTTTTCTGGACCAGGGCCTCGGAATTGACCACCAACCGGGGATGGTCCTCTTCCGGCCGCAGGGACCGGGAGAGAAAAGACACTTTGGCACTCATCTCCGGCAAGATGCGGGGATCCAGAGTGTTGAAGGCCACCTTGACCATGATGGTGGCTTTACTGCGGTCCGCGGTGGGAACGATCATGTGGACATGGCCGGGAAATCGCACTCCGGGCAGGGCATCCAGCAAGATCTCACAGGGTTGGCCGAGCTGGACCTGATTAATATTGGCTTCAGCCACATCCGCCTCCACCATGAGGGAGCTCATGTCCGCCATGGTGGCCACCGCAGCCCGGGCATTCACTGCAGCGCCAAAGGGAGCCACCACCTCTCCCACTTCGGCATTTTTCGTCAACACCACCCCGTCAAAGGGGGCCCGGATGAGGGAGTATTCCACCGCAGTACTGGCTTCTTCGTAGGCTGCTGTGGCGGCTCGGATATTGGCCTGACTGTTTCTCACCCCAGCCTCGGCCTTCTGGTAGCGGGCCTCGGCCACATCGAATTCCTGGCGGGAGATGAGATTCTGCGCCAACAAGGTCTTAAGGCGGTCATACTGCAGGCGGGCATCGGTCAACTCGGCTTCGGCCTGTTGCAGGGTAGCCTTGGCCGCCTTGATGTTGGCGGCGGCCCGATCCCGCACCGCTATGAGATCATCATTTTCCAGGCGGGCGATGATCTGACCCTTTTTTACCCGGCTGCCCTCTTCCACTCCCAGGAAAATTAAACGCCCGGTGCTTTTGGAGGATACCGAGGCCTTGCGTTGGGCCACCACATAGCCGCTGGCGTTGAGGAGGGTCACGGCTTGGGAAGGATAAATCTTAATGACCGGCGTCACCTGCACGGCCTGACCGAACAAGGAACCGGAAAAAAAGAGCCATATCCCGATGAGGGTTAGCAGGCCGACGATACCGCCGCTGATCCACAGCCGGCGGCGCCGGGCCCGGAGATAGCGCAATTCGGCCTCGCCCCGCTCCAAGCGCAGTGATTGCAGATTTAAGGGATTATCCGGAGAACTCAACGACTGCCTCACCTACGGGAAATTTTGGTGAATCGCTTGACAGGATAGTATCCTTAGGCGTACCTTATGACAGAATTTATCATAATACGGATTTGCCCCCAGGGCAATATCCCTGACACCGAGGAGAATGCCATGCGCATGCCTATCCAGACCCGGCCGTGGCTCCGCAGGCCCGAGGTCCTCACCCTCGCCTTTATTTTCTGGCTGGCGGCCAGTGGTCTTGCCACCCCCGGCTTCAGCGCTGACATCATTACTTTACCGGCACAGACCGTGGGGCCCGGCCAGGTTAAGGTGATGGTCAATGTGGCCTTGCCAGCCGGACACAAGTTAAACCAGGAAGCGCCTTCCAGTTTGATCCTTAGTTCGCAAGATCAAGGGGTCCTGCAAGTTCAGGAAAAATTGAGCGGCACGCTCACCGCAGCCAAACTGCCGGTGACCCTCACCGTGCCAGCCAAAGCGGGCAAGACAACCCTGCAGGCTGAATTTAAGCTCAACTTCTGTGATGACAAGGTGGGCCTCTGTTTCCTACGGGAAGCCACGGTCCAACTACCCGTGGAGGTGGTGCCCGGGGCCAAAGGGCAAGAACTTAAACTGCTCTATGAAGTGAAAAATCCTTAAACAGCCATTTCCCCAGCTTTGCTCTAAGGAAAAAGGGGCAAGCCTTTGGCTTGCCCCTTTTTCGCCTCTTTGCCTCTCTCATTGCGGGGTATTGTGCAAACGCCTCGCTCGAGCGGCCCAGCTCCCTTAATTCTGAAAGGGATTGGCCAAAACAATGGTCTCCTCCCGGCCTGGCCCCACCGAGACAATCTGAATGGGCACGCCGGCGAGCGTAGCAATCTTCTGCAAATAGGTCTGGGCTGCGGGTGGCAGGTCGGCCAGACAGCGGGCCTGGGAAATATCCTCCTGCCAACCGGGGAGTTCCTCATAGATGGGGGTACATTTCTCCAGGGCTGCCAAGGACGCCGGGGGCACGGTCAAGCGTTGGCCTTCACAATCATAGGCCACACAGATTTTCAGTGGATCGAGGCCCGTCAGGACATCCAGTTTGGTGATGGCCAAGCCGGTAAGGCCGTTGAGGCGGGCCGAATCCCGCAAGACCACCATATCCAACCAGCCGGTGCGGCGTTTGCGGCCGGTGGTGGCGCCGAACTCCGCGCCTTTGACTTGCATGTGTTCGCCGTCAGCATCCAGAGCCTCGGTGACAAAGGGCCCGCCTCCTACCCGGGTGGTATACGCCTTGACAATACCCACAATGCCTTGCAGCCGGTTGGGACCGATGCCGGCGCCGATGCAGGCACCCCCGGCCACGGGGT
>CAZARS010000036.1:21469-22345 GCA_964487625.1 uncultured Desulfobacca sp. | reverse complement strand
CCTTGGCCGCCGACCTCTCTCAAGAGCCTGCAGAGCTGCAGGCCCTGCCCTTGGATTATGCGGACAATACCGAGTTGGTCCTCAGGACTAAGATTGCCCTCTTGAAATACCCCCAGCTAGCCCGGCCGGTATTGATGACCTATGGCAGTCTGCCGGAGTTCCAGCAGGTTTTCCTGAACTATGGGGAATCGATCTTGCTGCCTATCCATTACTTCATGACCCACGAAATCAGGTCGCTGCAGGCCATGCAGGGGTTGGCCAATCTCTGGGAAAGCCTGAAAGGCAAGATGGGGAAATGGCTTGATGCCGCACCCCAATCCCAGACGGCCGCTCCGTCGCCAACGGCCCTCGGGCCGGTGGAACGGGGTTTCCTGGCCATCACGTTTATCCAAGAGGAAGGGTATCATTTTTTGGGGCAATTCACCGTGGATAAGCAAGGTCAGGTGAAATGGCTGCAGACGGACCGTCTCATCCAGGATCTGGCAAGCTTTTTTACCAGCGGCATCCGCCGGCTGGAGGCCAAGATGGCCCGGCAAGAGGAGTTGCGCTTGGAGGATTATCTTTCGGCGGGTTTAGATGCGGCAGTCATGGTGGGGGCCGTCAAAGTCGTCCGGGCCGCCGGCAAGGTCCAAGGGATGAGCAAAATCAGTAACCTTCCGGCCCGGATCAGTGTTTACGGCCGTGGACTTTTGCTGCGGCAGGGCAGGATACGTCCCGTAATCAAATATGGCGCCTTGGCAACCACGGTTTATATTCTGGCCCGCCATCCCAGCCTGGTGAACAGTCTCTTCCAGGAAGCGGCCGCTCTTTTGGGTCTCCCGCCGATCTTGGTGCAACTGCTGGGCTGGACGATCCTCATCACTGTGCTGCTTTATC
>CAZARS010000036.1:7996-21459 GCA_964487625.1 uncultured Desulfobacca sp. | reverse complement strand
AGTTGGCTCTGGGGCCTTATGTCCTGGCCGGTGCGTCGTCTAGCCCGGGCTTGGGCCTGAGGCGAGTGGAGCGGCAAGTTGCCAAGCTTCGGCGCTACTGCTTGGCTTCCTCCCGATGAGGTTTAACAATGGACCAGAGGAAATCCATATCCAGACTCTGTCTGACCACGTCGGCCAAGCGGTCGAACTGCTCCTCCTGCAGGCGGGCAAAAGAATACTCCTGGGTGGGGCCATCCGCCAGGCATCGATCCCGGCGTAGCTCAGCCAGCCAGGCCCGGCGGAACTCGTCCTGATCGAAGAGGCCGTGAATATACGTGCCCCAGATCTGCCAATCGGGGGTGGCCCAGCCGTCGGTCTGGGACAAATGCTCCTGGAAGCGTCGCTCAATTAAGCACACCGGCTGGCCTGGACCCACGGCTTGGGTCTCGCCCATGTGGATCTCATACCCGACGATGGGCGGATGCCCCGGCAAACCCAAGAACTGCCCTGCGACCTGGGTGGTAGTCTTCTCTGCAGCCATAGTGGTGATCACCGGGAGGAGGCCGAGTCCCGGAGCTTGGGGAATCGTGCCGTCTACATTTAGGGGGTCTCGGACCTCTTGCCCCAAGATCTGGAAGCCACCGCAGATGCCGACGAGGCGGCCGCCGGCCTGGGCAAAAGCCCGGAGTTGTTCGGCCAGACCGGTCTCTTGGAGATAGAGAAGGTCTGCCGTGGTGTTTTTGGTCCCTGGCAGGATGAGGAGATCGAAATCCTTTAAGGTATCATGGTGATTTAGATAACGGAGGGTAACTCCGGGTTCCTGTTCCAAAGGGTCAAAATCAGTATAATTGGAAATATGCGGCAGCCGGATGACTCCCAAACGCAGGCTGTCCTCGGGACTCGGGCAGCGCTGGGCCATCTTGCGCTCCAGGGCCACGCTGTCCTCCTGAGGCAGGAGGAGGTCTTTCAAGTAAGGCACTACCCCCAACACCCTTCTTTGGGTGCGTTTCTCGATGATCCGTACGCCTTCATCAAAGAGGGAGATATCCCCGCGGAACTTATTGATAATAAAGCCCTTCAACAGCCGCCGTTCTGCCGGGGTCAAGAGGTGGTAGGTGCCGATGGTGGCTGCGAAAACCCCGCCCCGGTCAATATCGGCCACCAGAAGGACGGCGGCCTTGGCCCGTTTGGCCATACTAAAATTGACCAGATCATTCTGCTTCAGGTTCAATTCCACGGCACTGCCGGCACCTTCTAAAATAATCAGGTCGTAGGCGGCGGCCAGACGGCGGTATGAGGTCATGACCTCCCGGACCAGGCGGGGTTTATGTTCGTAATACTCCCGGGCCTTAAGGTTGCCATAAACCTTGCCATGGACAATAACCTGGCAGCCTACTTCACTGCTGGGTTTCAGCAGGATGGGGTTCATGTCCACGTGGGGGGTGAGGCCGGCTGCTTGAGCCTGCACCACCTGTGCCCGCCCCATCTCCCCGCCTTCGGGGGTGATGAAGCTGTTCAACGCCATATTTTGGGCCTTAAAAGGGGCGACCCGGATGCCTTCCTGGTGGAAGATACGACACAGGGCCGTCACCAGGATGCTCTTGCCGACATCGGAGCCAGCCCCCAGGACCATGAGGGGACGGTAGGGCATGGATGGATCTCGTGCTGCCAAAAAAGAGGGTGTTTGATTTGTAATCCACAATAAGTCAGGCACAGGCTGGAAAGCTTGTGCCACCAGCCTATACTGCAAGACACTGCGGCACTTGCAGTTGTGCCAGGCCATTCATGTCAAGAGAAGCTCAGCTGACGGTTTCTTCCTTTTCTTCGGTCTCAACCTTGCCCGTGGCAACGTCATATTTAGCCAAGTACCCCCGAGGTGTAATGAGATAGTCGCCATAGACATAGGTTTGGGAGTTGCCCACCAAAACTATGGTCTGCATATCTATCGGATAGCGCAGCATTTCCGCTAGCGTCGTCACCGCCACAGTCTGGCCCGGACGCATGGCTTTGGTAACGATCCCCACCGGCGTGTTGGGCGGCCGTTGACTGAGGATCAAGTCACGGACGGCAGTCAATTGCCAATCCCGTTTTTTGCTCTTGGGATTGTAAATCACCAGGACGAAATCAGCCGCAGCCGCGGCCTTCACCCGTTTCTGAATGACCTCCCAAGGGGTGAGCAGATCGCTCAAAGAAATAACAGCAAAATCATGCATCAAAGGCGCGCCCAACAGGGCTGCTGCTGCGGCCAAGGCCGGGACGCCGGGAATGATTTCCAGGGGAAGATCGACAGTCGTGGCGGCGGCCAGGGGCCCAGGCCGGAGGGCCCTCTCCCGACAGATTTCCAGGACCAGCCCCGCCATCCCGTAAATGCCCACATCACCGCTGGAGACCAGCGCCACGCGGTCACCGGCCAGGGCCCGGTCGATGGCCAGTTGACAGCGTTGCATTTCCCCTAACATACCGGTGGACACTACCTCTTTCTCTCCCAAGAAGGGGGTGATGAGATCAATATAGGTCTTATAGCCCACCACAACGTGGGCCTCCTGGAGGGCTGCTTGGGCTTGGGGAGTGAGATGAGCTGCGTCGCCGGGACCTAAACTGACGAGTTTGAGCCAACCTGGGCGATGGCCAGGGTGACATTGGCTGTCTTTTGTTTGGTCACCAACAGGGTGGCCGCCCCCGCGGCTTTCAGGGCCGCAGCTTCGCAGACACTGGCCACTCCCAGGTGGCGCTGCACCACAGGAGAAGGGTTGGGAACGGCGATGGCCGCCAGTTCTTGGGGGGTAAACCATTGCACCGGAACTCCGAGAGAGCGGGCCGCCGCCAGGAGACCCGGCTCTGTTTGTTTGAGGGTAATCGAAGCCAGGCAGCGCAGACAATGTCGGGAGAGGCGTCGCTGCCGTAAGGTGTCATCCAATAATTCCAGAATTTCCGCGGCCGTTGTTCCGCGATTACAGCCCACGCCCACCACTAACATTTTCGGGCGCAGACGCAGCCAAGCCGCTGGCCAGTCATATTCCCGGCAGCCCACATAAATCCCCGGGCCGATCTGGCCTGTCTGCAGGACCTCTTCAGAAACTGGCAAGACCAGGCCTGCCACCTCAGCCAGGACTGGGGTCACATAATCCTGGGGATCAATCAGACGCACCGGCTGACCACTCAGCCAGGCCGTTTGGATAAATTTCACTGCATCCAGGTTTTCAATAATTAAACCCAATTGGCTAGCCAAGATATCTATGGCCGGTAAACCCTGCACATCGGAGGCCGTGGTAATGACGGGGGTAGCAGCCACTGCGGCCGCCACGGTCTGGGCCAGGGCATTAGCTCCGCCCAGGTGTCCCGACAGGAGGCTAATGGCAAAACGGCCGCGCTCATCCATAACTACGATGGCTGGGTCTTGATCCTTGCCCTGCAGGAGCGGCGCCACCTGGCGGACCACGATGCCCGTGGCCATAATGGCCACCAGCGGCGTTTTAGTCTCAAAGGCCTGCCGGAAGACCTGCCGGAGGTTGCCGAAATACTGGGCCGTAGGATAATGTTCCTGAAATTTCTCCGGGAGAAAGAGTTGGGCCCCGGCCAACTGCTGGCGAAGGCGCTCACCTAAGGCCGCACCGGCTGGAGTCAAGGCCACGAGGTGAATGACTGCCGGGTCCGTCATGGGCCAGCTTTCTGACGATAACCATGTGTAAATTGACGATCATACAGTTTGGACCGTTCCGCCTCGGCGGCAGTGGGAGCCAGAGCCCGTCCCACCAGGATCAGGGCCTGCCGTTTGATTCCAGCTGCCTCGACCTGGTGGTGGATGGTGGCCAAGGTGCCGCGGATGATCTGCTCGTCCGGCCAGCTAGCCCGATACACCACCGCTACCGGCGTGTCTGGGCCATACGCTGGCAGGAGTTGGGCCACCAAAGACTCCATGAGATGAACACTCAGATAGATTACCAGCGTGGCGCCATGGGTGGCTAACCGATCCAAGGATTCGGCTGTCGGGACCGGGGTACGGCCGGCCAGCCGGGTATAAATAACCGTCTGGGTAAGGCCGGGAATGGTCAATTCTTGCCCCAAGGCGGCTGCTGCCGCTGCGCCCGCGGTCACCCCCGGGATCACCTGATAGGGCACTTCGGCCTGCCGCAGCCGTTCGATCTGCTCCTGGATGGCACTATAGAGGCTGGGATCGCCGGTATGGAGGCGCACCACCCGCTGCCCCGCCTGATAACCGGCAATGAGCTGGGCGACGATTTCCTCCAGGTCAAGGTTGGCCGTGTCCACACAATGAGCCCCAGCCGGCACGTGCTGCAACATGGCCGCCGGGATGAGGGAGCCGGTATACAAGACCAGATCGGCCTGCGCCAAGGCTCGTTGACCCTTGATAGTAATCAGCTCCGGATCGCCGGGGCCAGCCCCGACAAAGAGAATGGGGAACCGTTCATTCATGTCTCTGCTCCTGGCGGAGTGGCGCTGATGAGCCAGACCGGATTGAGTGCTTGGAAAAACAAACTCCCTGCCAAGGGCCGGGAGCGGCTGACCTGTATCTGGCAGATATCCACCTGGCACCCCTGCTGCTGCAAAAAGTCGCTGGCGGTCTGGAGACTGGCCAGCAAGGTGGCTGCCACCACTACCCGTCCCTGCTGATCCAAACGGGAGAGCACGGCCGCCAGGATAGCTGGCAACTGACTGCCACCACCGCCGACAAAAACCCGATGGGGATGGGGGAGGTCAGCCAAACAGGCCGGTGCCTCACCCTGGATAACGGTGAGATTGGCCACCCCCAAACGTTGTTGGTTTTCCCTGATCTGTTGGACCCGCGTCGGGTGTTGCTCAATGGCCCAAACCTGCCCGCCGGGCAGCAGCAGGCTGGCCTCCAAGCCCACCGAACCGCAGCCAGCCCCCACATCCCACAGGACCTGGCCAGGACGCAGCTGCAATTTGGCCAAGGCCACGGCCCGCACCTCGGTCTTGGTGATAAGGCCCGCCTCATGGCGATAAACTGACTCCGGCATCCCCACATACAGATCTGGAGCCAGGGCGTCCTCATCCCGGAGCAGGACCACCAGATTCAGGGGCGCAAAGGTGAGACTGCCGACTTCTGCAGGTGTTAGCCATCGGACCCGCTGTTGAGGTTGGCCCAGATTTTCCGCCACCGCCAAGTGATAGCGGGGCATCCCCGGAGCTAACAGAAGTTTGGCAATCTCTTTGGGGGTCTCGGCACCAGATGTATAGACAATGATCTTCTTGGCTTGCCCCAACACGGCTTGCAATGCCGCCAGCCCCCGGCTGTGCAGGCTCACCGCGGTGGCGTCGTGCCAAGGCAACTGGAGAAGGGCACAGGCGCTCTGAACCGCAGTAATATTGGGGTGAATAATCACGTTCTCGGCCCCCAGCATAGCCGTCAGCCTGGGGCCGATGCCAAAATAATTCGGATCGCCGGAGGCCAAAACTACCACCCGCTTCTGCCTCGCCGCGGTCTTAATGGCCGCCAAGGCCCTGGCCAGGTCCCTCCCGACAACAATCTTCTCCCCTGGGTGCTCAGGAAAATAGGCCAAATGCCGCGACCCGCCGGCCAACACTTCGGCCTGGGCAATCAAGTTTAACATCTTGGCGGTCAGATCGTCCGGAGACATGCCCAGACCGATGACATGCACGGGATTCATCAGAAAGAAATCACGGGGTAAAGATTTAAGGTCGAGGTTAATGGTTTATGACTCCAACTTCCCAGTCGGCATCACCCTCTGTGGCATGCCTTCTTAATTTCTTTTCCTGCCCTGGCCTTGCCAGAGGAGCTGCCCATCAGTGGTAAAAATCAAGGTTTCTACTAACAGGGGCCGGTCGGCATAGCTCAGCAGGTTCTGGAGCATCTGCTCCCCTACTCGGGCGATGACGGCCTCAGCCGAAGCGGCCAGGAGGATCTCCAATGCCCCCCGGGCGGTGTTGGCTTGGCTGACTGCAACCGCAAGAGCAGGATCGCGGGTAAGGTCCCCGGTCCACCGGGCCAGGAGGTTGAGATCAACCTCGCCCTGCGAGGCATGGGTTTGTCCCAGACCTTGGGCCATCTTGAGGGCCTTGCCGAAGAAGGCGGCCACAGTCAGCTTGTTAAAACCCAGGCGTCCCGCCAGACGGATGGCGAAACGGACAAAATCCCCCATCTGGACCAGCCCCACGTCCGGCAAATGGGGCTTTAGGGTCTGGGCCAAGGCTTCGCTCTTGCCGCCGGTGCTGAGGATCACCTCAGAGAGTCCGGCTGCCTTGGCAACCTTCAGGGCCGAGGCGATGGTGGCCCGATAGGCCTGGTGTGAGAAGGGTTTGACCAGGCCGGTGGTCCCCAAGATGGAGATGCCGCCCAGAATCCCTAAGCGGGGGTTGAGGGTCTGGCGGGCCAATTCCTCACCTTGAGGGACGAAAATCGTGACCTGCAAACGCAGGGGCCGAGTCGGGAAAAGCTGCGGCCAGGCTTGCCGAATAACCTGCCGGATGACTTTACGGGGCACGGGATTAATAGCCGGCTCGCCTGGCAGTACGGGCAGCCCCGGTCTGGTCACCAGCCCCACCCCATCTCCCCGACTCAAGACGATCTCCCCGGCGGCGGACTGGCCATTGAGTAAGCGGACCCAAGCGCCGATCTCCGCTCCATGGGTGACATCTGGATCATCCCCCGCGTCCTTGATGATGCGGCCTTCTCCGATCCCCCCCCGGAGGTCTTGGGTCGAGACCGGGATAGAGATCACCCCGCCGATGGGCAACGGGACGGCCAAGGTGGCCGGCGCTGGCTGTTCGGCCACGGCCAGAAGCGCAGCCAGCGTGGCGCCCGCCGCTGCAGTCCCGGTAGAGAAACCGCTCCGCAGGCTCTTTTGTTTACCGGGCGTTAAGGGCATGCAGGCAGCTCCCATGGAGCATGAGACTATCTGGTTTCTTCAAAGCCATTGGCCATTAATACCCTTTGCCCTGCTTTTTAACAATAAGCAAAGACAAATAAGGCATCTTCTGGCCCCGCAGGCTGCGCACGTCGTGAATTACCTGCTCATCGGGCAGGCCGCAGCGGACGATGCAGGTGCTGCAATCCAGCAGCTGCAGGTCTTCCAAGGTCTGATAAATTTTATCAAACTGACGATACGTCTTTAGCATCACGATATTGTCACAGGCAGCCAAGGCCTCTCGGAGCCGTTCGCCCCCCCGAGCCCCGGAGACCAGATAGAAAGACTCTTCCCCTTCCGTCAGGGGGATATTGGCCAGGGCCGCGGCCGCGTGATAGGAAGTGATGCCAGGAATTGTCCGAGCCTCCACCGCGGGATTGAGTTTCTTGATGGTTTTCAGGAGGTAGCCATACGTTGAATAGGTCAAAGGATCGCCGATGGTGATGAACGCCGCATCTTGGCCACGCTCTATAACCCCCAACACCGTGCGGGCATTCTCGTGCCAGGAGGTGGCTAGGGCCTCAGGATCGTTGGTCATGGGAAAAAACAGTGGGGCCACCTCGGCCTTGGTGATATGGGACCGGACGATATTCAGGGCTAGACTGTAGTCGTTTTTGGTGGAGGCAGCGGCAAAGACGTACGGCACCTCCTGTAGGATCCGCAGGGCCTTGAGGGTGAGCAGCTCCGGATCGCCAGGACCGACACCGATGCCATAGAGGATGCCCAGCTGGCCGCTCATTGGGGTAGCCCTTCTGTGGCCAGGATCGCCAAGGCGTTGACGGCGCTGGCCGCCAAAGCCGATCCCCCTTTAGGGCCCACCATGGTGATATATGGCACTGGGTGGCCCAGGAGGGCCTCCTTGGCCTCGGCAGCATCCACAAAGCCCACCGGCAGGCCGATAATCAAGGCCGGTGGCTCCAAGCCCTCCTGCAATAAGGCCAGCAGTTGGCGCAAGGCCGTGGGGGCATTGCCGATGACCACCATACTGCCCGGCAGTTGGGGCGCGGCCTGCCAGACCGCCGCCGCGGAGCGGGTCAGACCCCGTTGTTGGGCCACCGCCGCTACCTGTGGATCATCCAACAGGCAGGCTGCCGTGACTCCCAAGAGGGCCAGTCGCCGACTGATCCCTGCTAAAAGCATCTTAGTATCGGTAAAAACCGGCCGGCGGGCCTGCAGGGCCGCTACCCCAGCCGCCACGGCCTCAGGATGAAAACGGATCAGGGTGGCCAATTCCAGGTCAGCCACCGCATGAATCATGCGACGGACGATGGCCCATTGGGGCGGGGGGAAGCCATGGGCGGGCAGGGCCGCGTCGATTCGGCGAAAACTCTCCTGCTCAATTTCCTGGGGTAACAGCATGACACTCATAGATTTTCCTTATAGCGACAACACGCCTCGACAAAATGTCGGGCCACTTCTGGGTTGCTGGCAAAATGGAGATGCACATAGCTGGCCAGGGTGCGGTTTTGCCAATACCCCTCCTCCCTCCCCTCGGCTTGGCCTCGACCGCTCAGATAATACACCGTGGGCAACGCTGCCGGCAGGGCCATGATCTCGGAATAATGAAATTCATGCCCCCGCACCCGGAGACCGGCTGGGCCCAAGAGGGTATCGCTGGTTAAGGTCACCTCCCGATAGCCCAACGCCTTGAGGCGAGGGAGCATGCGCACTTCCAGAGGCAGCACCCCGGCCATGGGCAGACGCTCGCCGTCCAACGTGGTGAGACCTTGGCTGAGATACATCAGACCGCCACATTCGGCATAGATGGGCAGTCCGGCTGCAGCTTTTGTCCTGATGGCCTCCCGCAGGGCCGTATTGGCTGCCAAGTCTTGGGCAAAGACTTCGGGATAACCACCCCCCAGATACAAGCCATGGAGATCGGAGGGCAGGGCCGTGTCCCGGCGGGGCGAAAAAAACACCAGCTGGGCGCCAGCGCTCTGTAATAACCGCAGATTTTCGGGATAATAAAAACAAAACGCCTCATCCTGGGCCACGCCCAGGCGAACTCGCGGCAGCACCGCCTCTGGTTCAGACCGGGGATGGAGGGGCAGGACGGGGAGGAGCTCCCAGAGGGCGCTCAGGTCCAGGTGGCGTTCCACCCAATCGGCCAGATTTTCCAGATAGGCTGGGGCCAAAGGGTGCTCCTGGGCCGTGATCAATCCCAGATGCCGCTCAGGGATGGTCAAGCTCTCCTGGCGTGGCAACCCTCCCAGGCACCTAACACCCGGTAAACATGCCATCGCCTCCTGGAGGTATGCCAGATGGCGCGGGCTACCTACTTGATTGAAGATAACTCCGGCCAACGGCAGCTCTGGATCAAAAGTGGCAAAGCCATGCACCAGAGCCGCCGCGCTGCGGGCTAAAGATCGGGCCGCCACCACCAGGATGACGGGCAACCCCAACCACTTGGCCAGCTGCGCCGTGGAGCCGGCCTCACTGGCTCCATCATAGCCGTCAAACAGACCCATGACCCCCTCCACCAGCGCTAACTGTGCCTCCTGGCAATGACGGTGAAAGAGGTCTAGATTGGTCTCCTTGCTCAGCATCCAACCATCCAGATTAATGGCTGACCGTCCGGCGGCTAGACTGTGATGGCCTGGATCAATGAAATCCGGCCCCACCTTAAAAGGTTGCACCATGAGTCCCCGACGCCGGTACGCGGCCAAAAGCCCCAGGACAACGGTGGTCTTGCCAACGCCGCTGTGGACACCAGCGATGACTACGCCACGGCAGGCAGTGGAAGCTCTTTGCCGCAGCTCTTCCCGCCCGTGGGGTGGACTGGGCCAGTCCTGCTGAGACAATCACCCTCCTAAAATTGCCAAAAAAAATTCCTTAAGCCTGTTGTCGACTTAAGGAACCCTGGTTTTCTCCTTAAGAACTTCCTCGACCAAGGCTTAGCCGTGCGCCTCGGGCTGCCATCCCACTGGGCAGGTCTTCTGGCTCCCGGATCCTTCTAGTCTCTGCGCCTTCCCACCCCCACTGGAGCAGTGGCTGTTGGCAGATTTCGTCCCCGGTCACAGCGGCGGGTCCGCGACGGCTCAACCGTCTTCCCTTTTAAACCCCTCGGGTACCCAGCTTCTTCATATCGTATCGGCAGAAGGGGAGGCTTGTCAACGTCATTTTGTCCATCGTCTGGCCAGGCCATCTCTCCCTCACACATTTCTTATAATTTTCGAGTTGATTTCTCATAATATGATATTATAGTAACGGCGGGAGATATTAAGGAGGTACACCATGGAAAGGATTGCGACTACTGCCGTGGATAGCGATAAGATAGCTAAATTATTAGGAATATCCAAGGAGTTGGCTGCCTCCTTTGTGGCTACGGGGCATGTCACCCTGGCCAGCGACACCCAACAGACCTTTATCCGCCTGCGTGACATCTATCAGGTGTTGCGCCAATCTCAGGGCTATCCCAAGACATCCGCCTAAGTCACCCCCATCTTTTCAGCTCGCAACCTCGGTGATTTCTTAAACGGTTATCGCTGGAGGACTCCTATTCCCTCAATCTTATCCATCGAGAGGCTGCGCCGACGCGACAAAGGGGTTAGCCGGGCGGCCAACCCCTTGGGAGTATCGGTGGCGTCCCCACGGGGATTTGAACCCCGGTTGCCGGCGTGAAAGGCCGGTGTCCTGGACCAGGCTAGACGATGGGGACGTTTGTCTTCTGGTGGGCCGTGTTGGACTCGAACCAACGACTCTCTGCTTAAAAGGCAGATACTCTACCGACTGAGTTAACGGCCCACCGCAATAATCATCTATATATAACGGCCCCAGCGAATCTTGTCAAGAGTAGGGGCGCCGGACCATGAAAAAATTTTCACCGAGTTGGGTCAGTCAAGTCCGGTAATTTGGTAAGGGCATTTTTTGGCTCTGTCTTGTTATGGCTCAGAACTCATTGCAAAATTGCCGTAAAGCATTGATGATGCAAACAAGCTGATTAAACCTTGAAAAACTATCAGCAAATGTGCAGAGCGGGCAACCAGCCGACGGCCATGGGCTGGCCAGGAAAAGATATGGTCCGAGGCGCACCGGGTCGCCAGATCTAGAGTATGCCCTCTATTTTTTGTTGGCGGCTAGCGGTCGGCCTCCCCTGACGTCAGGGTTTTCGGGAGCGAGCCGTAGTGCAATGTTCGCCCACTGTTCAGCGGTCAGGTATTAGGCAGAAGCTCGCGGCTCCCCTCCACCCAGCTTACTACCTGAATTTATGATTCATTTTTATTAAATTATATTTGCTTGATAATACTATCAATATTTAATATATCCTTTCGGCTTGTTATGGGGAGGTTTTGCATAATTTCTAAACGCCCTGCTGATTGGAAAAGTTATATAGGGCAAACAGCACGTTAAGTGCCTCTGCCGAAGGCGCAGCGGGGATACAGGCACTCCGGGCAGTCCTGGCAAAGGCCGCCATGGCCGAGGAGGGCCAGGTCTTTTTTGGTAATATGCTCCCCGGCCAGGATCCGGGGCAGGATCAGATCCAAAACCGTGGTCTGGTGGTGCAGAGCGCAGGCGGGAACGCCCAGGAGGGGGACTGCACCGATGTAGGCCACCAGGAACATGGCCCCGGGCAGCACCGCGGAGCCATAATAGACCTCCGTCGCCCCGGCCTGCCGGATGGCGTGGCGAGTGACATCGTCGGGGTCAACGCTCATGCCGCCGCTCAGGAGCAGCAGGCGGCAGCCTTGCTCCAATTGCCCCCGGATCAACCGGGTAATGGTGGCAGGATCATCCGGGGCAAAGTCCACGGCCAGGACCTGGGAGCCCAGGGCGCTCACTTTGCGGGAGAGGATGGGGGCAAACTTATCCTCGATGAGGCCATGATAGACCTCGTTGCCGGTGATGATGATCCCCACCTGGGTGGCGGCCAGAGGTTTGACGGTCAGCACCCCCCCCTGACTCCGGGCAATGGCCGCAGCCCGCTCGATGGGGGCCCGTTTCATGACCAAGGGTATGGCCCGGGTGGCGGCCACTTTCTCGCCCTGACGCACCAAGGTGTGGGTATGCCGGGTGGCACACATGACCTCATCAATCATATTAAAGGCCGCCAAGGTGGCCACGTTGACGGTCAAGAGGCCGTCATAAGCCGCATGGAGATTAATTTTTCCCTCCATGGGGTTATCCTGCCAGACTACCCCCTCCCCGGCCAGGGCCCCTGCCAGCAAAGCGGCGGCTTCATTCTCGTGGATTTCATCTTGCCCCAGCTCCAGGACATACAAGTGATTTTTTCCTAGGCGTTGCAGACGGCAGATATCGTCGGGGCAGACTGTGTGGCCTTTGCGGAAGGCCGGACCTTTAAATTCCCCGGGGCGGATTTCGGTGATGTCGTGGGCCAGCTTCAGGCCGACGGCTTCTTCCACCTTGACGGTCTTGATCATCGAGCTCTCCTCAGTTGTTAATCAAAGGTCTCCGGTCGGCTTAATCTTGCCGGTTTTGGCAAATGGCGACCAGTCCATCCGAGGGAAGGCGATCTCCCGGGGTTGGAAGAAATAGGCTCCCCCGGCACAGGGCTGGCAAAGGATCTGGCCGTCCCGGACCACTTCCCGGCCATCCCGCACCACTTGGCCGCAGCGGCAGCAGGTGACCTTGCGGCGAGTGGGCCCGGGCAGGTCCAAGGGCGTCAGGTCCACCTTGACCTTCTGTACCCGGAACATGATGGCATCGGGCATGATCTTGTAGGCCTGGATCTGCTGCTGCACCCTATCGGCCTCATCAGGGCAGAAGACCGCGGCCAGGTCTCGGGATTCTTCCGTGGAAATAACCCGGTAGGCCATCTGGGTGGCCAGGTCTATAAAGGTGGCGGCCATGATGCCGTAATCCACAAACTTGAGTGACCGCCGGCCCAATTTCACCTTGGTAACATGGGCTACCGCATCCCCGGTGCAGCGGTCCATTTCGATAAAGATGATGAGCCTTTTTAACTCGGGCAAGCTGGGCGGCACCGCAAAGTTCAGCAGGCGCAGGCCCAACAGAGCCATCCGCACCCCCACCACCTGGCCGGGGCAGAGGTGACCATGGGCCGCCACCGATTCGGCCAGAAGCTGCTCAAATTGCTCGGCTGACAGAAAATCTATCAGGATTGGTTCAACCATACGTTTTTCTGTTGGCGGCTGCCTCAGACTGCCGACTGTCTGCAAGATATGTTATTTTTAACATATCTAAAAGCATTTCTTAAAGCCATAGGGGCGGTTCGCGAACCGCCCCTCCAGGGCGTTTGCGCCTTGCCCCTACCGTTCTACACCTTGACTACCTTCACCGGGCTCTGGTAGAAGACGGCGCTGCCGCCCACCGGATCCACCAGCCCGGTATTTTTCAGGACCGGGTCCAGGCGCATGGCGGCGTTGCCGTGGACGCCCCGGGCCCGGCGGGGATCGGCCGGGATGGCCACGCCGTCAATGATGAACTGGCTGCTGCCCGCGGCCCAGTGGCCGAAGCCCAGGGAGAAGGCCACCACGCCGGGGCGGAGGCCCTGCTCCACCCGCACCTGCCCGATCATGGGCTTCAGGCGGCCATTGCTCAGGTCCCAGAGGCCGTCGGGGTTGGAGGCTGACACCAACTTGACCCGATCCCCATTCT
>CAZARS010000036.1:0-7930 GCA_964487625.1 uncultured Desulfobacca sp. | reverse complement strand
CAAGCCAATAGTTGCCGATGGTCCGGGACTTGGTCTGGGTGATGGTCTTATAGGTAATCATGGTCAGATCAAAGCCCTGGGGCGCATCGTCAATGAGCTTGCCGGTGCAGTCCCGGGGGCCTTCGATATAGTGGGCGTGGCCGATGTAGGGCTTGCCGGTCATGGAGTTTTTCGTGGTGACCAGGTTGTCGAAGTAGATGCCCAACATCTTGCCGTACTTATTGGCCATCTGGCCGTCTTTATAGGCCTGTTTGTAGTTCTGGAAGCGGCCGCCTCGATTGAGGACCGTCACCACATAGGGCCACCACTCCTCTCCCACCACCGCCTGCCAGCGTTTGAAATCATAGACCGTGGAGGGCAGATGACGCCGGGCTTCGGCAAAGATCTTGATCTCCTCGGCTGAGGCCGGTTTGACCTTTTCCGAGCCGTCGGGTTTATCGCCAAAAGCGATGTTGGCCACCATCCGCAGGTAGAAATCCTCATCCCGTTTCAGATGTTGGCCGGGGCCGAAGGCGTTCTCCCCGAAACCCGGGACCTTGAGCTTTTCGGCCAACCCCAGGATGAGCGACTCCATACTCAGGGGCATCTTCTCGCCAAAGACCGTCACCGTATCGGTCAGGGGCGCCGAGGCCGGCTGCCGGAAGGGTGCCACCTTGGGGGTCACCGAGGGGTGGGAGCCGGAGAATTCCCAGCGCTCCAGATAGGTGAGGTCCGGGAAGATGTAGTCGGCATACATGCTGGTCTCGCCGATGGTGATGTCCGAGGCGAAGATCAACGGGATCTTTTTAGGATCGCTGAGGATTTCAATGAGCTTGTGGCCGGCCGGCAAGGCGTAGGTGGGCGCCGCCATATAAAGGAACAAGGCTTTGATCTGATATGGGTACATATCCCCCATGCTGGGGATGACTTCCTGATAAATATCGCTGGCAAAGGGGTACCAAACCCGTTTGGCCGGGAAGCCCTCAAACAGCGTGGTTTTATCATACTTAACGCCATGGCGGATGATGGAAATCCCCCAGGGCTTGAACTTCTTGTCCTGCTTGGCGGTATCAAACGGCTTGCCCTCTTTATCGCCCACGATATTGTAGGTCGTGGCCTTGGACAGCCCGCCCATCCAGTCGTGGTTGCCGATGAGGATATTCAGGAACATATAAGTGAGGACGTTATAAAAGCCGGAGGTATGCTGGGAGACACCCCTATGGACATCGGCCACGGCCCGTTTGCCGTAGTTGGTGAACTCCCGGGCCAGCTCCCGGATATCGCTTTCGCGCACCCCGGCCAGATTGGCCCAATCGGCCAGGGTCTTCTCCATGGCCGTCTCTTTATAGATCTGCAGCACACTCTTCACCGGAATGCCGTTGATGACGGTGTCCACCAACAGGTCGCCGGTCACCGGGTTCTGCTCGTCGTTGGGGTCAAAGGGCACGGGTTTGCCGTCTTTATAGACGATGAAAGCGTCAAACTCCCAGTCGCCGTCCCCCTTCTTCTTGGGCCGCTTCTGCGTCGGGATACCCAGATCCGAACCCCTAAGGAACGTATAAGGCATACCATCTTTCATCTTTACCAGCCAGGCAGCCTGGGTCCAGGTGGGCTCGTTCACCGCCTTGGCCGCAGCCTTGTTGGCGTTGGCCAGGTAGCGGGCATCATAGCGCTGGTTTTCGATGATCCAGCGGATCATGCCCCAGCCCACGGCAGCCACACCGTTGGGCCGCACCGGCAGCCATTTCCAAGCCCTGGCCGCGGTCTTGGAGCAGCGGGGGTCCACCACCGCGACCTTGACGCCGCTCTCGACGATCCCCTGGGAGACCTTAGCGGCCCGCCAGGGCGGACCATAGTTGGCCTCATAGGGGCTGGAGCCCACGAAGAGGATGAATTCGGCGTTGCCCAGGTCTCCCTGCCAATAAAATTTGCTGCCGTCGGTGAACTTGCCTTCCACAAACTGGTCGCTCATGGCCTTGCAGGTGAAATAGAGCGAACCCTGGCACACGGTGGTGTGGCCGTGGGTATTGATGGTGCCCAGACCGGTGCTGAAAAAGCGCTTCAGCAGCTCGGCCCGCCCGGCTTTCAGGCGGCCCCAGTTGAAACAGATCTGGTTGTTCTTCAGGCCCAGATCGGGGTGGTTGGGATCGATGAGATACTTCAGATTGTCGGCATGCTTGGTCTTAAATTCCTCCAAGGTCATCTTCTTGGCCGCCACCTGGGCTGCGTCTTCGGCCAGGGCCGCCGCGATCTTGGGATCACGACAGGCCCAGAGGTCTTTGAGGCCCTCCACCTTGCCTTCGCCGAACAAATCGCCGCCGTTGACGATTTCCTCGATGGCCTGCTCAAAGGGAATGACCTGCCACTTGTTTTCGCCCCGTTTGCCAGCTCGTTTCAAGACTTTGACAATACGATAAGGGTCGTACAGGGCCTGGATCCCGGCCTGGCCCTTGGGACAGATGGCCCCTTCGATGGTCGCCGCCTCCTGGATGGGGGTATCGTAGCTGATATTGGGGGTCAGGGTCCAGGGGCTGTAGGGGTTGCCGTCAATCTTGGCCACCATCCCGTCCACCAGCTTCACCTTGATGCCGCAGTTGGTATTGCACTGCTGGCAGACGGAAAAAATCTGGTTCTCCGGCCGGTAGTGCACGTAGTTATCGCCGATATGGAGGCGCTGCCAATCCTCCGGGGTCATGGCCGCCGCCATCTTGGCCAGACAGGTGGAGGCTGCCAAAGACCCTCCCAGAAAGGCGGAGCACTTGAGAAATTCCCGCCGGTCCACCCGCTGGTTGAACAACTCCATCACACCCTGTAACTGGATCTTAGACATGTTCCTCTTCTCCTTTCCCCGCGGCGACCAGGGGCAGCCATTTGGTCCCTAACAGGAAACCCAACAGGCCCAGGGAAAAGACCCAGAGGCTGGTCAGCCACTCAACGAGATTGGGGAAATATTCAATGGTCCGCAGCCGCCAATGATAGAAGGTGTTTTCCAACCCCTCCAGCTTATAGACGGCCTGGTCTGGAATGACAAAGTTCAAGCGGACGGCAATAAAACAGAGGATAATCAGACCGCAGGCCCAAGCCACTTTGTCGGCTTCCTCCGGATAGGCGATGAGCAGGGCCAGGGGAATAAAGCTGCCCAGCAGCAGATGCACAATCCAGAAGACCCACCAATAGGGGCCGAAGGCAATGATATCCAGACTGGCCCGCTCGATGATCACCCCGGTGCGGTAGCCCACAAAGAACTGCAGGGCCTCCAGGAACAGGAAGGTCACCATGAGGAAGCGCACTACCCGGCCCAGATAATGCACCATGGCATCGTCAATCTTAAACAGATAGATGAGCACCGTAATGAGGGCGCCGCCGGACAGCAGAGCGGTGATGATGAAGAGTAATGGAGTCAGGGCGCCGTTCCAGATGGGCCGGTTCAGGAGGATGGCAAAGATGGCGCCGTTGACGCCGTAGAAGATCAGGCCCGCGGGCAGGCTGATGATGGAGAGCCAGCGGACCCACTTATCATCGTTTTCCCGGTCAGCCAGCGTATACTCGGTCTTGCCGAAGCTCAGGAACCGATACAGACCCTGCCCCGGCCGACCCTCCTCCTGGGACCAGGAGATGAGCCGCTCCCGGAGCAGGAAATAACACTCCAAGAGGTAGATGATGATCATGGCATTAGTGAAAACCACCATCCAGAAGATCATGGAGTAAAAGCCGGGGGAAATGAGGAAGCGGTAGGTCCTGGCAAAATGGCCCAAGTCAAAGCTGATCATAATCACTTCACTAACGATCACTACCAACACCGTAAAGGCCGCCAGGGGCCCCACCGGTTTGAAGATCTTCACCCGGAAGACGTAGGTCAGGATGGTGATCAAAAAGGCACCGGCTGTCAGGCCCAAAAAGAGGAGATAGACGGCCACCCACAACCCCCACGGGACGTAGGAGCCCAGGGCCGTGGCGTGTTTGCCATAGATCAAAACATTGATGACACCATAGCTGCCGATGACCAGACCGGCAATGGCCAGGGCCAGGAGAGTCTTGTAAAAGCGGAATTCGTTCATGGCCGCGCCCCCTTACTTGAGATAATAGACCGCAGGTTGGGTGCCCAGATCTTCCTTTAACCGGAAGATACGAGGCGAGCCCAGCATCTCGGCCACCAGGCTGTCTTGGTCGGTGCGGTCCCCGAAGATGGTGGCCCGACCGATGCAGGTGGTCACACAGGCCGGCAACATCCCCACCTTGACCCGGTGCATGCAGAAATGGCACTTGCGGGCATTGCCGATGGGCGAGCCCTTGCCCCGGTCCGGCCACTTCTGGCCATACTCTGCCGCCGGCTTGACTTCGTAGCCCTGGGCCGCATTTTTCCGGCCCACCAGTTTGCCCGGCAGGTCCGGGGTGCCGGCGGTATACCACTCGGCAAAGTCGGAAGTGCGGGCTGAATAGGGGCAGGCCACCAGGCAGTAGCGGCAGCCGATGCACAGGTTGTAGTCCACCACTACCACGCCCTGGTCATTTTTCCAGGTGGCGGAGACGGGACAGACCTTGGTGCAGGGAGGATTCTGACAATGCAGGCAGGGGCGGGGAATAAAGCGCCGGCGGACATTGGGAAAGGTGCCCACCTCCTCTTCCACCACCACCCGATACACCACCCCGGGCGGCAGTTTGTTTTCCGCCACACAGGAGATGGTGCAGGCATGGCAGCCGATGCATTTGGCAATGTCTATGACCATGCCCCACTTGATTTCTTCGGGTTTTTTCTGTAAAGCCCGCTTCAGATCTCGCTGCATGCGGACCAACGGGTCTTCTGGGGGTAAATCTCGGCCCATGGGCGCCCTCCTTTATCTAGTACTCCAGCGGTATCTACTGCTCCACCGGCAGCATGCCGCGGCGGTTTGCCAAACCTGTCTCGGCCGGTGCCCTTCCCTGTGCCGACCGCAGGGAAATCGTTTCCTAAGGCTGCCATCCTCTGGATGCCCCACGCCTCCCCCGCCTCTTACGGCGCCCGGCGGCTCGTCGTCTCCAGGAGGCATAAACCGTGTTCCAGGATTTCCGGCAGGCAGGGATTGTTGAGGCGGTAGAACATGTTATGTCCATCCCGACGGGCCGCCACAAAGCCCTGGTCGGCCAGTCGCTGCAACTGATTGGACACGGCCTGAACCTTGAGCCCTAAAGCCGCGGCCAGGTCTCCCACCCGGATCTCCCCCGCCCGCACCAAGGCATGCAACAGCCGCAACCTATAAGGGTTGGCAAAGACCTTAAAAACCGAGGCCAGCTGGGCACACTCCGCCTCCTGCAGCAAGGGGCGCGTCGCCAAGGGCGGGCGGTTCTGACAGGCATCATCGTGAGGCAGAACAGCAGCATTCGTCATGATATTATCTTATTACATGTAATAAATTAATAACAAGTATTTTCTAATAAAAAGAAATTTTTCTCAAAGGAGGAGTTCAGGTTCGGGAATACCGTGGTTCTGCTCGGTCGGCCGGTCTGAAGGGAAGATTCCCTGGCAGGGGCTGGGCCATGCCGCCCCTGCCGAGGGGGAAGGTTTAGTTCCGGTGCTTTTTCTCGTAATCCTCAATGGCCAGGGCCAGGGCTTCGGCCCCCAGATTGGAGCAATGCATCTTGTTGGGGGGCAGGCCTTCCAACGCTTCGGCCGCCGCCTTTTTACTGATCTTCTTAGCTTCCTCCAAGGTCTTGCCTTTGGCCATTTCGCTGACGATGCTGGAGACGGCGATAGCCGCCACGCACCCGAAGGTTTGGTACTTTATGTCTGTGATGACATTGTCTTTAACCTTAATATAGAAAGACATCATATCGCCACAGGCGGGGTTGCCGATCTCCCCGAAGCCGTCGGGGTCTTCCATGACGCCGATATTCCGGGGATTATGAAAATGTTCCATGACGAGGGGGGAATACATCTGCTTCTCCTCCAGGGGTAGCTGGCGGCTGGCATTTGTGCAGCAGATCCGCCAGGGTGATGGTATTGAGATGGGCGAACATGGCCTGGGCGGCCTCCCGCCAAACATCCCGGTTAAACAGAGCCCGGCCCGCTCACAGGCTTCCGGCCGTTTGGAGCAATCCAGGAAAGTGTCGCCCTCCTCCAACAACGCCACGATTTCGCCCACTGTAATCTCCGCCGGTGGGCGGGTTAGCCTATATCCACCTTTGGGACCCCGGACACTCTCCAGATACTTGGCCTTTTTCAGGGGGATGATGATCTGCTCCAAGTACTTGAGAGATATCCCCTGACGGGCCGCCACCTCGGCCAAGTGCACCGGGCCGGCATGGTAGCGGCTGGCCATATCCAACAACAACCGGGTTCCGTAGCGGGTGCGGGTGGAGAGTCTCATGGTGCCCCCACCGCAGCTTTTTTCCGCCACAGCGGTGAGAAGGATCGCAGCCTGGCCACGGCCGGTGGCAGCTCCTGCAAGACGGCGGCGATCTCGTCTTCGGTCGTGTTGGCGCTCAGGGTGAAGACGCAGGAGCCTTGGGCCAGATCTGGCGACAGACCGATGGCGCACAAGACCGGCGAGGTCTTTAGGGCCTTGGAGGCGCAGGCTGATCCGGTGTTGGCATAGATGCCTTGGCGGCTCAAGAGGAACAGCAAGGCCTCACCCTCAATGCCCTCAAAACAGAAGCTGGCATGCCCGGGCAGACGCTCCTCGGGGTGGCCGGTATAGATCACGCTGGGGACTGCGGCCAAGACGCCGGTAACCAGACGGTCCCGCAGCTTCTTTACCTGGGCCGCCCGCTGGGGCAGTTCCTGTTTGGCCAACTCCGCCGCCTTCCCCAACCCGATGATGCCCGGGACATTTTCGGTGCCGCCCCGTCGGCCGTCTTCCTGAATCCCTCCGTGGATCTGGGGCACCAGGCGCAGACCCCGCCGGAAATACAGGGCCCCGATGCCTTTGGGACCGGCCAGCCCCGGGCCATTGATACTCAGCAGGTCGACGCCCCATTCCTTCACGTCGATGGGCACAGTCCCAGCCGTGGCAATGGCGTCGGTGTGGAAGAGCACCCCAGCCTGGCGGCAGACCTTGGCTAAGGCGCCGATATTCTGGATAGTCCCGATCTCGTTGCTGGCATGTTGGATAGAGACCAAGACCGTGGCCGGCGTTAGGGCTTTGGCCAACCGTTCCGGATCTACCCGGCCATAGCGGTCCACCGGCAGAAAAGTTGCCTCAAAATCATGGAATTTTTCCAGATACCGGGCTGCGTTCAACACCGAATGGTGTTCGATGCCGGATACAATAATGTGTCGGCCTTTGTGTTGATATGCCAAACACACCCCTTTGATGGCCAAATTATTGGCCTCTGCCCCCGAAGAAGTGAAAATGACATTTTTAGCCTCCGCCCCCAGCAGGGCGGCTACTTTTTCCCTTTGGGCCTCAATAGCCTCCTTGATCTGCGCTCCCAGATCATAGACAGCGGAGGGGTTGCCGAACCGCTCGGCGAAATACGGCCACATGGCCTCCAGGACTTCCGGCCGGACCGGCGTGGCCCCGGCATGATCCAGATAAATCATAGACATGTCTGTCTCCTTAATGCAGCTTGCGGATGTAGAGTTTATAGCAACCCTCCTGGGTGTCGTCTTCGCATAAGCCGACGAATTCCTGACCATGTTTGGCACACCAGGCCGGGATATCTTCCAGAGCGCCGTCATAATCCGTGAGGATTTCCAAGACCTGGCCGGTCTTGAGATCTTTGAGCAATTCCATGGGTTCCAGGAGATGCATCGGGCAGACCCGATATATAAGGTCCGCTGAAGCATCAGCGGGGCAGTGGTCGATGAACTTCATGGCATTCTCCTTATTTAATATATATTAATTTAGTATAGATTAATACAATCCCCACCCTCTGTCAAGGCCGGGTTGAGATGGTTTCCATCCGGATACCGTCGTCAAGCCGCCTCGAGGCCAAATACCAGGAGAACATTTTCTTTAGAGGGGTAATCGTT
>CAZARS010000035.1:8192-24177 GCA_964487625.1 uncultured Desulfobacca sp. | reverse complement strand
CTTCGATATGGAAATGCGGCGCCAGATGGATGCCGCAGCCGCGGCGGCGGAGTAAGTATCGCCTTGGCAATTCATCTTCATCTCATGTCCTAACACCAGAGGGCGGGGTTTCCCGCCCTCTCCTTTTTCGGGCCAGCAAGCCCTCAAGGCGTTAGCCGCAATAACACCGAGGTGCGCTTAACGGGGTATCACTCCTGTCCGGCCATGTTTTTGCATAAGGTTGATGGCGCCCTGGTATCTTTTATATACGTCTCATTTTGTCATTCTGAGGAAGCGTAGCGACCGAAGGATCTCAGATCTTTCGCTTCGCGCGGGATGACAAGAGAAAAGAAGCCAAGGTTTGCCAAGAGCTGGCCGGACCCTCATGACTTGGCATAAGAAAAAGACCAGGATAACGATTATGTTTAAAATCGCTTGCAACTAATTCGACAATTTTTTATATCAAACTTGGCTGCCCAGCAAAAACGGTTGGTTAATATTTTTCAGTATCTCGCGCCTCCCCAGATCGTCCGAGAACACCATATCCAGTCCCAATACATCAGCCCCTCATGGACGGCTTGCCCACCCTTTTGGAGGCAGCTGCCTCTTAGGGAAACCTTGGACTACTTCCTGAGGTATGGGGCGAATGTGAAGAAATGTTAAGTTTTGTAACACCATGTTTCAGAAATTGAACTTCTTCCCGCAGGGGATCAAAAGGGGAAAATTTTCAGAAAGATAATTTAACATGATTATAATAGGATGCGTAAGAGTTCCAAGGCTGGCCAACTTTTCGGCATAGCATTTGCAGCAATTCCTTCCCATAAAGGGAAGGACGACGGTGCCCGAGGTCAAAACAGGTGGCCCGCGCACGCCATTCATAAAATTTGCTTTTAAGGGTCCGGCTCTGATCTTAAGCGTTTTCTCAAGAAAATCATGGTAAATTGGTTCGAAAAACGTCGCCACCACCGTCTGCATGCTTCCCTGCAGCTCTACTATGAAAGGGTCGGGGCCGAAGGCAAAGCCGCGACACCGCAACGGGGCTTCACCGAAAACATTAGCATGGGAGGCCTTTATTTCACTTGTCGGGAGCCGCAGGTGAAACAGTTGGACATTGATGACATCCTCACCATCAATATCACCATTCCCCGCCATAACTATGAATTATCCTGGGCAAATACCCTGCAAACCCGAGGGCAGGTGGTGCGGATTGAACCGCTTACCAATCGGCCCGATACATATGGGGTTGCCCTGAAATTTCTCGAAGATCTCCGCTTCGTCAATTCTTAGAGTAATAGTCTCCCCCTTACCTCGCCCCATCTCTCTGCTGCCCTGCTTTCACTCGGTTCGGCTAGCCGAGCCCTGTCCAGCCTCTTTCTTTTTTTGGCCAGAATGCTTATGATAACCAAAAATCATCTGTGGCCAACATTAATGTTTTATTTTCTGAACAGAGATTGCCCTTGTTACAAGAGGTATTGGGGTGCATCGTAAACGGGCGGTAGTGGCGCTGAGTGGCGGTATGGATAGTGCCATGGCGGCTGTCCTCTTGCTGGAGCAGGGATGGCAGGTCCTGGGGGTGCATCTACTCCTCAGGCCGGAACAGGCAGAAGCAGTTGATCTAGAGGCCCTGGGGAGATTTCTGGGTATAACCATCCGGCGAGTGGATCTGCGCCAAGAGTTTCAACGCCAGGTTATCGACTATTTCCGTCAGGCCTATCTCAGCGGCATAACCCCGAACCCCTGTGTACGGTGCAATGAACACATAAAGTTCGGTTCTCTCCTGCAGCTGGTGCAAGAGTGGGGGTATGAAGTTCTGGCCACCGGTCACTATGCCCGGCTGGCTCCTGACCCCGCAGGCGGGATTGGATTGTGGCGGGGTCTAGACCGCCAGAAAGAGCAGTCGTATTTCCTGCACCGCCTGCGGCGGGAGGATCTGAGCAAGATCCTCTTTCCCTTGGGGGACTTGACCAAAGACCAGGTGCGGACACAAGCCGAGGCAAGGGGGCTGCAGCCGTATATCTTGCCGGCGGAGAGCCAGGAATTGTGTTTTATTTCAGGTAAATATGGCGATTATCTCCGGTCCTTGGCCGATACCAGTCAGCCTGGCCCCATTGTCGATCGGTCTGGGGCTCTGCTGGGAAGCCACCGGGGCTTGGCCCATTATACCGTGGGACAACGACAAGGTTTGGGCCTCCCGGCAGCCCATCCCTATTATGTTCTGGAATTAATCCCTGAGGCCAATACCTTGGTCGTGGGGAGCAAGGTGGAGTTATTGGCTGACACCTTACAGGTAGACAACATTAACTGGCTCATCATGCCGCCCTCGACCCCCCTGGAGGCCCAGGTGCGGCTGCGGTATCGTCACCCAGGAATACAATGCTACATTCAGCCTCTATCTTCAGCAAGAGCCAAGGTTGAGCTCCAGCAACCTCAGGCTGCCATCGCCCCTGGCCAGGCTGCCGTATTTTATCAGGGTGATCAAGTGCTGGGCGGCGGCTGGATCCAACGGAGCAGCCGCTGATGCATGTGGCCCGCGCCGGACGCTACGCCCTGCTCACCTTCGGCTGCAAGGTCAACCAGTATGAATCTGCTTTCTTGGCCCAGCAGTTAGACGCCGCCGGTTGGCAAGCAACTGCCCTGGAGACGGCGGATGTCATTGTTCTTAATAGCTGCACGGTTACCGCTCGGGCAGATCGCCAGGTGCGGCAGGCCATCCGGCAAGCCAGACGCCGACAGCCCTCGGCCCGTCTGGTGGTGACGGGTTGCTATGCTCAACGCGCCCCGGAAGAGGTGGCCGCCCTGCCAGGGGTTCAGGCCGTCCTGGGCAATGCTGTCAAAGCTGCCTGGGCAGACTATATCCAACGCTTGCCCCAGCACCACTCCACTCTCGTGGAGGTGCCGGACATGGCGGCCTACCGGCAATTGCCAGCCATGCCCATCCGTCATTTTATTGGTCATACTCGGGCTTTTGTGAAGATTCAGGACGGTTGTGCCCAGCGGTGTAGCTATTGTATCGTCCCGGCGGTGCGGGGGCCGGAACGCAGTCTCCCCCTCCACGAGGTTCTGAGACAACTCCAGACCCTGGGACAGGCAGGGTACCGGGAAATGGTCCTGACCGGCATCAATCTGAGTCGATATGGCCTCGATCTGCCTGAGGCCATCAATCTCGCCACCCTCTGCCAGACCCTACAGACCGTCACCTGGCCGACCCGTTTTCGCCTCAGCTCCCTGGAACCCCAGGATATCACTCCCCATCTTTTAGAAGTTTTGGCGGGCTGGCCCGAGTTCTGTCCTCATTTTCACCTTCCCCTGCAAAGTGGCGCAGATTCGGTTCTGCAAGCCATGGGCCGACCATATCGCACCGTCTGGTTTGTCGAAATGGTTCAGGACCTGGCTGCCCGCTTTCCCGATGCCGCCCTGGGCCTAGATGTCCTCGTGGGCTTTCCCACCGAGACCTCAACGGATTTTCGCCGGACCAAGGAGCTGCTGGAAAGCCTGCCCATCACCTATCTCCACGTCTTTCCCTATTCGCCCCGGCCTGGAACCCCGGCGGCGGCCCTGCCAGTCAAGACTTCTCAGGCCGAAGTGCAGGCGCGGGCCCAGGAATTAAGGAAACTGGCCATGACTAAGAAACAGGCCTTTTATCAGAGCCAGGTCGGCAAGTTTGCCGAAGTGTTAGTGGAGGGGGCAGTCCCGGGACGGCCGGGTTGGCTTACCGGCCTGACGGCCAATTACCTGCGGGTGCACTGTCCGGGACCGGCAGCTTGGGCCAATTCTGTCATTAGGGTGAGGTTGGAGAAATTCACCGGGGCATATCTTGTGGGCCAACCTTTGTCGGAGCCTGAGCCGAGCCTGCCATGAGCAGCGACCACGGCCTGCCCTGGCCAATCCGGCCTTATGCTTGGCATCATGACGGGGGAAAGGCGGCTTTGGCGTCGGAGAAAAAGCTTGGGGCGGTTGGCCAACCGCCCCTTTCCAGAGGTTCTTTAAATTCTTTGGCCTTGGCGCCTTTAGGTTATATCTTAGGCCATGGCTGTGCGCCACCGCAAAGGCTGAGAGACCGCCACATTGGGCCGCCACTGGGACTGGGTTTCGGGAATCCACAGCCGCCAGGCGCCTTGCTCCTGCAAGAGGGCCTGCATGAAGCGCTGATGCAGAGCATGGGAGCCTTTCCGGACCTGGATATGGCCGATCAAGGGCCACCCCAACAGGGCGAGATCGCCGATGAGGTCCAAGAGTTTGTGGCGGACGAATTCATCGGGGAAACGTAATCCTTCGGGATTGAGGACGCCCGTCTCATCCAAGACTATGGCGTTGGCCAAAGAGCCTCCCAAAGCCAGGCCGTTGGCTTGAAGATACTCAACTTCTTGGAGAAACCCAAAGGTCCGGGCCGGGGCGACATCCTGTAAGAAGGCTTTGACCCGGGGAGTAAAAGAAAAAGTCTGGCGTCCGATAGTGGGATGCGGAAAATCAATATGATACGTCAATTGGGCCGTAGGCGCTGGGTCAACTCGGATGTATTTATCGCCATCCTGCAATTCCAGGGACTTCTGCATGACGAAAAAAGCCCGCGGCCAGCGCAGGGTCTTGATGCCGGCCCGCAGCAGCAGTTGGGTAAAAGGCCGGGCACTGCCATCCAAAATGGGCACCTCGGGGCCAGAGACCTCGATCCGCGCATTGTCGATTTGTAATCCCGCTAGGGCCGCCAACAGATGTTCGACAGTGGACACGTAGACTTGCTGGTTCCCCAACGTTGTAGCCAAACTGCTGGCCACCACCCGGGAAGACCGGGCCGGAATAACCGGAGTGCCGGGAAGATCGGTACGCACAAAGAGAATGCCACTGTTGGCCGGGGCCGGTTTGATGGTGATCTGGGCCGGCCGACCGGCATGGATGCCAATCCCTTGGCAGACAACGGGGCGTTTTACGGTCTGTTGAAATTGCATACGCTACCTCCGCTGCTCAGGTTGGCTGCAACAGTTATGCCAGGCAGGCGAGCAACCGCCCTTTACATAACTATAATGAAAATCAATGAGTTATCAAGTGACGTGGGCACCTGGGGCAAGGCTTGGCAGGGCTTTGTGGAAAAATTGACACAAAAAAGAGCTGTTAGGAGAAAAAAATGACACACTCAGCGGCTTGCTCAGGCGCCTCAGCTCCTCCCCTACCGGTTGTTCTTGTTGGTCTGTGGGGCTGATTCAGTGTATAGTAATAGGAAGGCTGACACAGCCATTCATGTGCGTAGGGAGAAAAAGATGACCGCATCGCCTCATCAAGAATTGGAGCCAATACCGTTAGCTCCTGACACCCCCTTCTCTTTCCGCTGCCACGCTGGCGTGCCCTGTTTCAATGCCTGTTGCGCCCAGACCACCATCATCCTAAGTCCGTATGATGTGTTGCGTCTCAAAAAACGCCTCCACCTGAGCGCCCAGGAATTTCTCGGGCGCTTTACCCAACGGCTGGCCGATGACTTTTCCGGCCTGCCCCTGGTTATTTTAGATTTTCAGGGACCGGAGAAGCTTTGTCCGTTTGCTTCGCCCACTGGCTGTCAGGTTTATGAGGACCGTCCAGCTACCTGTCGCTATTACCCCGTGGGGGTAGCGAGCCGTTGGACCGCCACCGGGCTGGAGGAAACCCACGTTTATATTCAAGAAGACCTCTGCCTGGGATTCACTGAAGGCGTCACCTGGACTTTGGAGACCTGGATCGAGGATCAGGGATTGGCGCCCTATCTGGAACTGGACCGGCTCTGGAAAAGCATTATGCTTCAGATCGGACTGCGTCCTGGCAAGCCTCTCAGCGACAGATTTAAAGAGCACTACTATCAAGTGGCGTATGACCTGGACTGGTTTCGCCGTTTTGTCTTGGACACCGATTTCCTGAAAGTTTTCTTAGTGGAACCAGATGAGCAGGCGCAATTGGCCCAGGATGACGAGGCCTTGCTGCGCTTTGCCTTCCGCTATCTCATGTATATGCTGAGATTGGGGCCGACGCTAACGGTGCGGGTGCAGCGCTCCTGCCCAAGCTGCCCTCAGGGGGAGACTCCATGAGTGAACCTAAGTCAGCGGCTGTAGGGGTTTCGGCCACTCCAGAGCAATTAGCCGATATCATTAAAAAGTATCATACCATCGCCATTGTCGGTCTCTCTGCTGATCCCAGCCGTCCCAGCTACCAGGTGGCCCAATACCTGCAGGCCCAGGGTTATCGCATCATTCCAGTGAACCCCAAATGTCGGGAGGTGCTGGGAGAGCCCTGTTATGCCAGTCTGCGGGATATTTCTGAACCACTGGATATTGTTGATATTTTCCGGCAGGTGGAGGCGATTCCCGGGATTGTGGAAGAGGCCATCGCCATCGGTGCCAAAGTCGTGTGGATGCAGTTGGGTTTGGAGCATCCCGAGGCGGCCAACCGGGCTCGCCAGGCTGGCCTGCAGGTAGTGATGAACCGCTGTTTAAAGGTTGAACACGCCCGCTTAAGTTAGGGGTGACCCTTAGAGGATAGGTGAGTGTCGGAACTGGATATCATCAAGGCCATTGAATTGGCCATTGCTCATGAGATGGAGGCTCGCCGGTCTTATTTGGAGCTGAGCGAGCAGGCCGATGATCCGGAATTGCAACGGCTGCTGAGAGAAATCGCCCAAGAGGAATTGGGCCATGAGGCCTCGCTGCGCAGCCGTCTGCGCCTCTACCAAGAGAAACATTTTCTCCGGGACACCATCGCCCGCTATGTGAGCCCCCACGTCTGCGAGGAAATTCTCAAGAATCCGAACCTGTTGCATCTCGGTGGGAAACGCCAACGGGTTACCGTCTTGTTTGCCGATATCTGGGGCTTTACCAGCATGTCGGAAAGGCTGGCCCCGGAGCAGGTGGTGGAGATGCTCAACCGGTTTTTCACCGTTATGGTGGACATCGTCTTTGCCCATGATGGCACCTTGGACAAGTTCATCGGTGACAACATCATGGCGGTCTTCGGCACCCCTTTGGAGATTGCCCAACCCGCTGTGCAGGCGGCCCGCTGTGCCTTGGCCATGCAGCAGCGTCTACAGGAGCTGCAGGAGGAGGATTGCCAAATCAGGCGCATGGGCATCGGCATCAATACCGGCGAAGTTATTGCCGGCAATATCGGCTCGCCCCGCCATATGGATTTCACCGTCATCGGGGATGCCGTTAATATTGCCGCCCGGCTGGAAAGCTTGACCAGGGAGTTGGACGCCGATATTTTAGTGGGGCCGGAAACCTATCGGGAGCTGGCCTCCTCTTTTTATCTCGAACCTTGCTCCACCATTATCCTGAAAGGTCGGCAGGAGCCGGTGCCGGTCTTCCGCTTATTGGGCGAACGCTGAGAGGCCCAAGGGAGGCGGGAAAAGAGAAAAAACCTCCAACAGACTTTATTCTTGCCAGCAGAAAGGGGAAATGATGACGTTGCCTGAGGCTGATACCAGAGGGGAGACGTACCATCTCCAGACACAGCCCGGAGATGTGGCGCCTTTTATCCTCACCTCGGGTTCGCCGGAGCGGATCCGCCTTCTGGCCGGCCTGTTGGATACCGTAACCCTGGAACGCCAGCATCGGGAGTTCCTGACCATCACCGGATCTTATAGGGATATCCCTGTGACCGGCTTAGCCACGGGCATCGGGCCATCTCCCACGGTCATCGCCCTGGTGGAGGCGGTGCAATGTCAGCCCCAAGCCACCTTTATCCGCTTAGGGAGTTGCGGCAGTCTGCAGCCCCAAATCCGGGTGGGTGATCTGGTGATCAGCAGCAGAGCCCTGCGCCATGATGGGGTGACGTTCTATTATGCGCCGCCGGAAGTCGAGGCCCTGGCCGATGCGACGGTGACCGCGGCCTTACAAGAGGCTGCCCGTCAGTTGGGGGTGGTGTATCATGTGGGCTTGACCCGCACTGCTGCGGATTTCTATCATGGCCAGGGCCGGGCTGCCCCCGGCTTTAGCGGCTTTGACCCCACGCTCCTTTCCCGCCTGCAAGCCCAAGGGGTTTTAAATCAAGAAATGGAAATGGCCGTTTACTTTACCTTGGCCCGAGTCTGCCACCATCCTATCCGGGCCGGCGGCTGTGCCGTGGTCTTTGCTGACCGCTATCGTGATGAGTTTCTTGACGCCTCGGCCAGGGCGGCCGCCGAAGAGATGATCTGTCGAGTGGGATTGTTGGCAGTGGAAATCATGGCGACCCGCAATTCTGGAGTCAAGGATGGGGGGTAAAGAAAACGGTGAAGAGGTTTTCTGCACGGATAGCCCTCGATTTGTTCTATCACCCTTGACCCTGAATCCATATCCTTAATTTATGAAAATTGCCATCATCGGTCCCGGCGCCTTGGGGCTCTTTTTCGCGGCCCATCTCCAACAGGGGGGCCACGAGGTCTGGCTGTTGGATTACCGCCCGGCGCGGGCGGCTTTTTTGCGCCAACATGGCCTGAATTTCCAGACCCTGACAGGGGAGAGCCACCATTACCCGCTGCAGGTTGCCCTAGCTCCCACGGAGATCGGCCCCTGTGACCTGGCGCTGCTGTTGGTCAAGGCCCATCAAACCAAGGTGGCGGCTCGCCATCTCCCGGTCCTCCTACAGGGCGGCGGAATCGCCCTCACCTTACAGAATGGCATCGGCAACGTAGAGGAGATGGCAGCAGTAGCCGGTCCCCAGCGCCTCCTGGCCGGGGTTACCATGGTGGGCGTCACCAAATCGGCTGAAGGACAGATCCGCCATGCCGGGCCAGGCCCGATCATTCTCGGGATTCCACCCCAATCCACCGTTACCTCGGCAGAGTTGGCCGCGCTCTGCCAACTCTTTCAAAGGGCTGGCTTGGAGTGTCGGACCGAGGAAGATATCGTCACCGTCCTCTGGCAAAAATTATTGATAAATGTGGGGATTAATCCGATAACAGCTTTGACCCGTCTGCCCAACGGCAGATTACCCGAGATTCCCGAGGCCTGGGAGGTGGTGGCTGCGGCAGTCCAGGAGGCGCATCGCATCGGGCTGGCTTGCGGTCTTCCTTTGCCGGCCGAGCCCTTGAATCTGGTCCGGCAGGTCTGCCAGGCCACGTCGGGCAACCGCTCGTCCATGTTGCAGGATATCCTCAATCACCGCCCCACCGAGATCGACGCCCTCAATGGCCAGATTGTGGCTCATGGCCAAAGGCTCGGCCTCTCCACACCGGTCAACGCCCTCCTCACCCACCTCATTAAGGCTCTGGAAAACAGACAATTTTAGGATGAGTCTCTCTGGCGTTCAGTGAATCGATTTGACGCTGCGGTGAGTTAATCGCAAAGCTGCCTTGCAAAGGGGGCGCGGCAATAAAACCTGGCCACTAACCATTAGCAGTATTTCCCCAGAAAGCAAAAACACCCCACCCACGGCATCCCTTTGGGCTAACAGGTCAGCGGGCTGGCTCTCCCAGGGCTGTCTCCCCGTGGCCACCAGTCAAAGCTCGGGGTTAGCGGCTCATGGAGGCCAAGAACTCGGCGTTGTTTTTCGTGCCCCGCATCTTTTCCAGGAGGAATTCCATACTGTCGATGGGATTCAAGGGTGAGAGGAGTTTGCGGAGAATCCAGACCCGATTGAGGTCATCGGGCGGCAGCAGTAGCTCTTCTTTCCGGGTACCGGAGCGGTTGATGTCGATGGATGGGAAGATGCGCTTCTCCACCAACTTGCGGTCCAGGTGGATCTCCATGTTACCCGTGCCTTTGAATTCCTCAAAGATGACTTCATCCATGCGGCTGCCGGTGTCAATGAGAGCCGTGGCGATGATGGTCAAGCTGCCCCCTTCTTCGATGTTGCGAGCTGCACCGAAAAACCGTTTGGGGCGGTGCAAGGCGTTGGAATCCACGCCGCCGGAGAGGATCTTGCCGCTGGGCGGCACCACCGTGTTATATGCTCGGGCCAAACGGGTAATGGAATCTAAGAGAATCACCACATCGCGCTTATGCTCCACCAGGCGTTTGGCCTTCTCCAAAACCATCTCAGCCACCTGCACATGGCGCTGGGCCTGTTCGTCGAACGTGGAACTCACCACTTCGGCCTTGACGGACCGTTGCATGTCGGTGACTTCTTCCGGACGCTCATCGATCAGCAGGACGATGAGAATCACCTCCGGATGGTTGGTCACCAGGCTGTTGGCCATGCTCTGTAGGAGCATAGTCTTGCCGGTCCGGGGAGCGGCCACGATGAGGCCACGCTGGCCTTTGCCGATGGGCGTCATCAGGTCCATGATCCGGCCGGAATAATTTTCCGGGTCAGTCTCAACCGCAGTCTCTCATTGGGATAGAGCGGCGTCAGGTTGTCAAAGAGGATTTTGTCCCGGGCACTCTCTGGATCCTCAAAATTAATGGACTCAACCTTGAGGAGGGCAAAATACCGCTCCCCTTCTTTGGGCGGTCGGATCTGCCCCGAAACCGTGTCGCCGGTGCGCAGATTGAACCGGCGGATCTGGGAGGGTGAAACATAGATATCATCGGGACCTGGCAGATAATTATAATCCGGGCAGCGCAAAAAACCGAAGCCATCAGGCAAGATCTCCAGGACCCCCTCCCCATAGATAAAGCCGTTTTTTTCCGTTTGCGCTTGTAAGATAGCGAAAATCAATTCTTGCTTGCGGAGGCCAGCCGCTCCCTCAATATTGAATTCCCGGGCGAGGCTGGTCAGCTCGCCGATCTTTTTTTCCTTTAATTCTGTTAAATTCATAAATTCCCCACTCGGAGTCACAACTCTTCTCCCCTCACGGCAGACACCGCAAACCGCGGCAGCAGGCGTCTGGTATTCCTGATGTTAATGACAAATCGGAGTAAGATAAGTAGCTATCAGATTGTCTTGCTAGTAAACACGAGCCCCTGCAGGTATCAGAAGTGGCGGCACTTATCCGAGGGAAAAAGGGTAGTTAAAGCCTTAGATTGTCCCGTTTACTCGGGCGCACCAAGTTGCCCGGCCTGATTGCCTGCGTGAGACACTCCGGACCTAAGGGTTGGCAACGGGGCTCTGTAATTGCCTGATCCGTCGGAAACTAATGGATTGTATAACTGCGGAATTGGACAAACATGATTATATATCGGTTGGACACCGTATTTCCTGAAGGCAGGCTTAAATCCACGGTAAACCTTTTAGCCTTTTTTGTCAAGTAGATTTCGCAGGGCCGAGACGATCTTTTTCACCTGCTGGCGAGTGGCTGCCAGATCACCGGAGTTATCCACCACAAAGTCAGCCCGCCTGGCCTTGGCTGCCAAGGGGAGTTGGGCTGACAGAATACCTTGCACTTCGGCTGCGGGCCGGCCATCCCGCTGCTGCAGGCGGGTGTGTTGCAGCGGGGGTGGCACCGTCACCACAATGGTGGCATCATATTGATTTTCCAGACCCAACTCAAAGAGGAGCGGTATCTCCACGACCACCAGGGGTTCGCCCTGAGCTGCCAGGGCTGCCAGACGGGCCTGGATTTCTTGGGTAATTAGGGGATGGAGCAGCTCCTGGAGGCGTTGCCGGGCTTCGGGGTGTTGGAAAACATACCGGGCCATGGCAGCCCGATCCAAAGAGCCATCCTTAGCAAAAAACTCCGGTCCGAAATGCTGGCGCAAGGCCTGCCACCCGGGGCGCCCAGGAGCCACCACCTCCCGAGCCACTGCGTCGCTGTCCAGGACCGGTACCCCAGCCTCGGCCAACAGGGTGGCGACCGTACTTTTACCCGAGGCGATTCCCCCGGTTAAGGCTATTTTGAGCATGCCCGCTGTTGTAGAAAGTCCAGGACACGTTGAAAATCTGGCGGCAAAGGCGCTTCCCATGTCAGGACCGCCCCGCTGCTGGGATGCATCACGGTTAACTTCCAGGCGTGGAGCAGTTGTCGGGTCACTAATGGCCTCAAAACCTGCAGCTCCGGCGGGAGACTGGCCAGGCGTTTCTCCCCGCCGCCATAAACTTTGTCGCCCACCACCGGATGCCCCACTGCGGCCAAGTGTACCCGGATCTGATGGGTCCGCCCTGTGTGAATTTTCAGTTCCAAGAGCGTACAGGGGCCCGGCAGCTCCAGGCGCCGCCACCACGAAGTGCTGGCCTGACGCCGGCGCTGGCCCACTACCGCCATTTTGTGCCGCTGTACCGGATGACGGCCGATCTCCAGGTCGATGAGCCCGCTGGCCTCCGGCCAATGCCCCCACACCAAAGCCAGGTAGCGTTTATCCACCTGTCGTTCTTGGAATTGCCGCTGCAACTGCTGGAGAGCCGCAGCGGTCTTGGCCACCACCATAACGCCGCTGGTATCTTTGTCCAACCGATGGACCAAGCCGGGCCGTTGCACATCACCTATGCCGGTCAGATCGGGGCAATGATAGAGCAAGGCATTGGCCAAAGTACCTTGCCGTTGCCCGGCACCCGGATGCACCGGCAAGCCCGGGGGTTTATTGACCACCAACAGCTCGGTATCTTCATAGAGGATATCCAAGGGGATAGCCTCGGGGACAAGATACCAGGGTTCCACGGCGGGGCGGGTGCAACTCACGGTATCGGCGGCCTTGACCCGATAATGGGCCGGCCGCACCACCTCATTGACCCGGACCAGGCCCCGTTTAATCCATTGTTGCACCTGGGCCCGGGAACATGAGGTCAATTGCTGGGTGAGGAACTGATCCAGACGAGTCCCTTGATCAGTGGCGCTGACGAGCCAAGCCTCTTGGGTCATGGACTGGTTTACGAGCGGGCGTGATTATGGCCGTCTTCCCGGATCTCGGTGAAGATCATGCGTCCCGCCGTGGTTTGCAGGACGCTGGTCACCGCCACATTGACTTCTTTGCCGATGAATTGGCGGGCGTTTTCAATGACCACCATGGTGCCGTCATCCATGTAGGCGATCCCCTGCCCCTGGGATTTGCCTTCCCGGAGGATCTGCACTTGCATGGTCTCGCCGGGCAGGACCGCGGATTTCAGGGAATTGGCCAGATGGTTGATGTTCAGCACCTCGATGCCTCGCAGTTGGGCCACTTTACTCAAGTTAAAATCGTTGGTGACAATTTTGGCGCGTAGCTGCAGGGCCAATTCCATGAGCTTGGAATCCACATCCATCCGGTCAATATCCGTTTCCATGAACTCGACCCGGACCCGGCTCTGTTTCTGGATGCGATGCAGGATGTCCAGACCGCGGCGCCCCCGGGAGCGTTTTAGGTCATCGGCGGAGTCGGCGATGTACTGCAGTTCTTTCAAAACAAACTTCGGGACGATTAACGATCCCTCCAGAAAGCCCGTCTCACAGAGATCGGCAATCCGGCCATCAATGATGACACTGGTATCCAGAATTTTGGCCGATTGGCGCCCCTGGGGCGTTCCTTCTAGAAAGGGAGGGGCAATCACCTCATCCATCTTCTTGCTGCCCAACATCATGCCCACGTAGCCGAATATGGCTGAAAGGAAGATGTAGAGGGGAATCTGCAGATTGGGGAGCTCCAGGAATTGATCAAAAGGATAGCTGGCCAGCTTGGCAATGGCCAAGCCGGTGAAGAGTCCGAGAGTGCCACCGATAATCGTTTTAAGGGGCACCCTCTTAATAATTTGCTCCAATTGGATAGTAAGGAGCGCTAGTCCGAGGCCGATGAGGCTTCCTGCCCAGCCGGCCCACCAATACTTTTGCAGGTGTGGGATCTGGCTACCGATGAGGTAGCCACTGACGGCGCAGATACTTCCGAGGATCCCTCCCACCAGAATTTTCTGCAGCACCCGCAATCACCTCTATTTCATGTCGGTCTTTGGGGGTTGGTGATGTCAGCGCCGCCTTGGCCAGCGCTTCTTAGGGGTTGGAGGTCTGCTCCAAAAGATTGTTGATTTTTTCTTCGATTTTCTCCTCCCCTTTCTGTTCGGCAATGGAAAGTTCTTTTACCAAGAGATTTTTGGCGGTATCCAGCATCTTGCGTTCTCCGAAGGAGAGGTCTTTATCCAACTTCAGGAGAGTTAGGTCTCGGAGAACTTCCGCCACGTGGACCAGGGAGCCGGTTTTGATTTTTTCCATGTAATCACGATAGCGCCGGTTCCAGGTCTGATGTTCCACCACCCGTTCTTTGCGGGCCAGGATTTCATAGATCTGCGATACTGCCTGAGTATCGATGATGCTGCGCAGACCGACATTGGCGGCCTGACGGGTGGGAATCATGATGATCATATTGGTGTCCAGAATCCGCATGATGTAAAATTTTTGAGGTTGTCCCGAAATCTCCTTGTCTTCGATGGATTCGATGACCCCTACGCCATGAGCCGGATATACTGCCAAGTCACCAAGTTGGAACATAACAATGCCTCCCACTCCTAATTGAGCAAATTATAACAAATTTTTCCGGAACTGCCAAGGAATTTTCCGGAACCGCCTAAGGTGCGAAAAGGTTTGCCTCGCGGCAATGGCTATGTTAGCATATAGTATTGATAAAATACTAGGCAACGGATGGCATGCTGCCCGACTTCCCTCACATTTACTCTGTCAGCCAACTTACCAGACGGATAAAAAACCACTTGGAAGGGGAATTTGCCCTAGTATGGGTGAGCGGCGAGATTTCCAATCTCCGCTTGCCTCAATCCGGACATTGTTACTTCACCTTAAAAGATCAGACCAGTCAGATCCGGGCAGTCATTTTCCGCAGCAGCCTGCAGGCCCTACGGTTGAAGCCAGCCGACGCCTTGAAGATCATCTGCCGGGGTCAGATAACGGTCTACGAACCCCGGGGGGAATATCAACTCATTGTGGATTACCTAGAGCCCCTGGGATTGGGGGCCTTGGCCCAGGCCTTCGAGGAGTTGAAAAACCGCCTGGCCGCTGAAGGGCTTTTTGATCTTCAGCACAAAAAGCCCATCCCGTTCTTGCCGCGGCGGCTGGGGGTGGTGACCTCACCTACCGGCGCGGCGATCCGGGATTTTTTACAGGTCCTGAACCGACGTTTTCCCAATGTCGAGGTCTTCGTGTTCCCGGTGCGGGTTCAGGGACAGGGTGCAGCCCAGGAGATTGCTGCGGCTATCCAAGAGCTCAACAACTGGCCTGACCTGGACGTTATCATCCTCACCCGAGGGGGCGGATCCTTGGAGGATTTATGGGCCTTCAATGAGGAAATCGTTGCCCGGGCCATTTTTGCCTCTCAGGTGCCAGTGATTTCCGCCGTCGGACATGAGATTGACGTCACCATTGCTGATTTTGTAGCTGATCTGCGGGCCCCGACCCCGTCGGCCGCAGCTGAATTAGTAGTGCGCCAGCAGGAAGAACTGCGCCTGCAGTTGCAACGGGCCGCCCAAGCCCTGCAGCGACGTTTCGCCCTGCAACGGCAGCAAAGCCGGGAACGGTTGCGCCTGCTTGCCGCCCGGTTGCGCGACCCCCGCCGCCGCCTGGCGGACTTGCGGCTGCGCTTGGACGAGCAGCTGGAGCGCCTCTGGCGCTTGTGGACCACACATCGCCGGGAAGCCGCCAACCGGATCAGGTTAGCCCAGGCCCGGCTCCAGATCAAAGGTCTGCGGCGTCGCAGCGAGCAGCAGCGGCTGCAGCTCCAGCAGCAGGCCCAGGCCTTAATCCGGCTCTTGACCTGGCGCCGTCAGGAGTGGCACCGGCGCCTGGAACAGTTTCATACCCGCTTACTTCACCTGAATCCCCAGGCTATCTTGGCTCGGGGCTATGCCATTGCCACCTCCCTGCCGGCAGGCCGCATCCTGCGCCATGCCGACCAGGCCCCGGTAGGCAGCGAGATCAAAGTTTATCTGCACCAGGGGGCCTTGCGTTGTCAGGTCTCCCGGCAATGGCCGGATTGGACAAAAATCACGGTTGATCATGACGAAGCCGAGCTTTGAGGAAAATCTCCAGGCCCTGGAGGAAATTCTCCAAGAGCTGGAACATGGGGACCTGCCCTTGGAAACAGCCCTGGCCAAATTTGAGGCCGGCATGCAATTAATCCGGCGTTGCCAAGAACAATTGGACGCCGTGGACCGCCGGGTGGAGATCATTTTACGGGATGCCAACGGCCAGCTTACTACCCAGCCCTTTGTTCCTACCGAGGGT
>CAZARS010000035.1:0-8182 GCA_964487625.1 uncultured Desulfobacca sp. | reverse complement strand
GACGGGTTAACGTGCGTGGGGTCGGTCTAGGCAATGCTCGTGGCAGAGGGACGTCTATGGACTTAAAAGCTTATCTGGCCGCCCAAAAGGCCCTGATTGATCAAGAGTTGGACCGACTCCTTCCCCCGGGGACTGGTCCCGGCGCCAGGGTGGTGGAGGCCATGCGCTACAGCCTCTTGGGGGGGGGCAAACGTCTCCGGCCCATCCTCTGTCTGGCCGCCGCGGCAGCCGTGGGGGGGGAAAGCCAGGAGGTTTTGCCGACCGCTTGTGCCCTGGAAATGATTCATACTTATTCCCTGATCCACGATGATCTACCGGCCATGGATAATGATGATCTGCGTCGGGGACGGCCGACCTGCCACAAGCAGTTTGACGAAGCCACCGCCATATTGGCGGGCGATGGCCTCCTGACGGCGGCTTTCCAGGTGCTGGCGGCTGACGCCCGCCAACACCCCAAAAAAGCTCAGGTCTATGCTGAAGTTATTTATCTCCTCGCCCATGCCGCTGGCTACGCCGGCATGGTGGGCGGGCAGATGGCCGATCTCTTGGCCGAAGGTCAGCCCATTTCCCTGGCGCAGGTGGAGGCTATTCATCGCCTCAAGACCGGGGCCTTGCTCACTGCCTCGGTGCGGTCTGGAGCGCTGCTCAGCGGGGGGCATCCAGACCAAGTGGCGGCCTTAACCCGGTATGGCGAAAAATTCGGTTTGATTTTTCAGATCACCGATGATCTCTTGGATGTGGTAGGGGATAGCGCCGAAATGGGCAAACCCACGGGCATGGATGCTGTCCGTCAGAAAGCCACCTACCCTGGGGTCCTGGGTATAGAGGCGGCCAGGCAACAGGCTCAGCAGCTGACCGCTGCCGCCCTGGACGACTTAGCACCCTTCTCCCCTGCCGCTGACCCCCTGCGGGAGCTGGTCAGCTACCTTCTGGTAAGACGGAAATAAGGTAAGGAGTCAGCCTCGTGCAAACAGAATCCTCCGTGATTCCCCTGGCGCCATTGGCGCCCCCCTGTAAAGGAAGGCTGTTGGAAACCATCAACAGCCCAGCCGACCTGAAAAAATTGGCGGTGGAGCAGCTTCCCCGGCTGGCCCAGGAGATCCGGGAGTTGATCATTCACACCGTGGCCTGTACCGGCGGCCATCTGGCCCCCAACCTGGGGGTGGTGGAGCTGACCATCGCCCTGCATTATGTCTTTGATTCCCCCCGGGATAAGATCATCTGGGATGTAGGGCACCAGGCCTATACCCATAAGATCCTCACGGGCCGCAAGGATATTTTCCATACCTTGCGCCAATCCGGGGGGATCAGCGGTTTCCCCAAGCGGGCCGAAAGCCCCCACGATGCCTTGGACACCGGTCACAGCTCCACCTCCATTTCCGCCGCCCTAGGCATGGCAGTGGGCAAATGCCTAAAAAAGGAACGCCGGCGGGTTATTGCAGTCATCGGCGACGGCTCCATGACAGCCGGATTGGCCTTTGAAGGCCTGAATAATGCCGGCGATCTGAATAAGGACCTGATCGTCATCCTTAATGACAATGAAATGTCCATATCCCCCAATGTCGGGGCCCTGTCCTCCTTCCTGAGCCGCAAGTTGACGAAGCGGGCCATGGTTTATGCCCGCCGCCAGTTTGAGAATTTTCTCAAGATGGTACCGGGCATCGGTGATGAACTCATGGCCTTGGCCAAAAAAAGTGAGGAGTCTTTTAAGAGCTTCCTCACGCCCGGCATGCTCTTTGAGGCACTTAAGTTCAATTACCTGGGTCCTGTCCAGGGCCACCGCTTTGACCACCTCTTGGAGACCTTCAACAACGTCAAAAACCTCAACGGTCCGGTCCTGGTACACGTCCTGACCACTAAAGGCAAGGGCTACAGGCCGGCGGAATCTGACCCCACCTGTTTTCATGGCTGCGGCAGTTTTGATTTGCAGACCGGCCAGGCCAAGAAATCGCTGAGTGCGCTGCCCACCTATACGGAAATCTTCGGGGAAACGATGGTCAAATTAGGGCGGGAAGATCAACGCCTGGTGGCCATTACTGCGGCCATGCCCGATGGCACCGGCCTGGTGGATTTCCGGCTCCATTACCCGGAGCGATTTTTTGATGTGGGTATCTGTGAACAGCATGCCGTAACCTTTGCGGCTGGCCTGGCTTTGGAGGGCCTGCGTCCGGTCGTGGCCATCTATTCCACCTTCCTGCAACGGGCCTACGATCAGGTACTCCATGACGTTTGTCTGCAAAACCTGCCGGTGGTCTTTGCCCTGGACCGGGGAGGGATTGTGGGTGAAGATGGCGAGACCCACCAGGGGCTTTTTGACCTGTCGTATTTACGGGCCATCCCCAATCTGGTGCTCATGGCCCCTAAGGATGAAGACGAACTACGCCACATGCTTTTCACCGCCGTGAATCATAAGGGGCCCATTGCCCTGCGCTACCCCCGGGGCAGTGGCGTCGGCGTGCCCTTATCGCCTGTCCTCCAGAATATCCCCATCGGTCAGGCCGAAGTGCTGATGGAGGGTAACGACCTCCTCATCCTGGCGGTGGGGGCTTCCGTCCACCCCGCCCTGGCAGCCGCCCAGGAATTGCTCAAGCAAGGCTTTCACGCCACCGTGGTGAACGCCCGTTTCATCAAGCCGTTGGATCAGCAAACTATCCTCACGTTAGCCGCCAAATGCGGTCGGGTCCTTACCGTGGAGGAAAACGTCCTGGCCGGTGGTTTTGGCAGCGCGGTTCTGGAATTATTGGCCGATCACGGGTTAACGGGCCTCCCAGTGAAACGCGTGGGGGTTGGCGATGTCTTTGTGGAACACGGCAGCCCGCAGATCCTCCGCCGCAAATACAACCTGGATGCGCCGGGCATCCTGGAACAGGCCCTAACCCTGCTGGGCCAGGCCAACGGCAAGAAAAACGTCATCTTCGGCAATTTCTAAGCTGTAACCTTTCCTGGGGACTGGGTCGCCCTGCCTCCTGGTCCCCTTCCCTACCCTCACTGCGTCTTTATCAGGGCCAGGCGCGTCGGCGAAAAGTCTCGGCTCCACCCTGCCACCTCCTGGACCTCTCCCCAACGGTGGTGGCGCCACTCACTTTTGCTTCCCTTCTGTTCAAATCTCCAAACATCTGTTTCAGGAAGTTAACAGAATCGGGCCAGCCTTTGAACATATTGCCGCAATGAGAAAAGCGGTACTGACTGGGCCCCCTCGGGCCTCGCCGGTCAGCCTCGCGTATCTGCTCGGCCTGACCCATTTTTTTCCCAGGGAATTGGTATGTAGGGGGTGCGGATCCCCTTGGCAGCCTACCAATTGGTTCAAGGGGATGTTGGCATGGAACATGAATATACAGCGGGCAAGAATCTATAGTCAGGAAAGGCGATGCGTTAGGTATGAAAGATAAAGTCACGCTGTTTCAGACGGGCAGTGATCAACTCCTCACGGAGGCCGACCGCCGGGCCCGGGTGTTGGCCCTCAAACGGGCCGTTGCGGCCGGCACCTATCAGTGTAATGATCAAGCCGTGGCCGAAAGCCTGCTCCTTGAGTTACTCTGGCAACAATGGGAACGCCGTCAAGTGGCTCGGAGTTAGGGAGAAGAAACAGAGGCTTCCATTTCCCCCAAGGTCTGGAAATAAATCCGCCGAATAAGGCCGGGTCTGGCTTTGATGAGAAGACCGAGCTGCATGCAGACGTTGAAAAAGAGGGTCGGCGTAAAGTTAACGGGGAACGCCTTCCGACAGGAAGAGAGCAGGTGGCTCAGGTCTTGCTGCATCTCCCGAGCCTTCAGACAGACATTTTCCAGGCCGGCCCAGAGGGGTAAGATGATAATATCTGCTTTCTCCTGGAGACGGGCCATTTCAGCCTGGAGCCGGGTTGAGGCATCGGCTCCCTCACTATTGGCCTCCACCCTCTCCTGAAGAATCTCCACACCCAACTTCTCAAGAAATTTCAACAAGAAATCTTTCGGGCCGCTCTCCCAGGCCGTCAGGCCCCAAATATCAGCCGGAATGCCCACGGTGCGAATGCGCCGCCGGGGCAGGAGTTTGCGTCCTTCTCGGACCATGCTGAAGAGCTGGGCCTTGAGCTGCTGAAAGTACCCTTGTTTCACCTCCCGGAAAGAGCGACGCAGGTGCAGGCGGCCGTGGGCCTTGAGTTTGGCAAAAAACCAATCCCGGCGCCAGAGGCGGCGGAGTACTGCCGGCCAGGTGTAGAACCCTTTCATGGCCCGGAGGGTGCCGATCTGCAACTCCAGGGGCGTCATGTACCGGGGCACAAAGACGGCATGGTGGCCGTCATAGTATTGCCAATCGTGATGTAAGAGCCGATTCTGACTGGCCAACTCATCATAGACCGGCGTCCCCGGAATCGGGGTTAAGATGAGGTATTGCAGCGAATCCAGGTCGATTTCGTGGGAAAACTTAACCGTCTCCTGCATGACCTGCAGGGTGTCTTCTTCGGAGCCAAAGACAAACATGCCGTGGACGGCAATGCCATATTGATGGAAGGTGGTCACCGCCTGCCGGATATCTGCCACCGTCTGCCCTTTTTTAAAGGCCTTGAGGGTCGCTGGATTAATGGATTCCAAGCCGATGAAGACCATGAAGCAACCGCTTCGGGCCATGAGATCCAGCAGTTCCGGATCGCGGGCTGCCTCCACCCGGACCTGGGCACTCCACTCCACCCCGAGGCCCTCGGCGATCATGCGCCGCATGAGCTCTTTACTGCGGTTAAGGTTGGCGGTGAAGTTATCATCGCAGAAAAAGATATGCTGGGCCTGCAAGCCATTCTGGCGGATTTCCGCCAGCACCCGATCAATGGAGTTGTAGCGGTATTTCCGGCCAAAGAGCAGGATGACGGAACAGAAGCGACAACCGTATGGGCAACCCCGGGAGGTGGCGATGGAGACAACGCTCTGTTTGCCGGGATGCCAACCATGGATGAGGCGGTAATCGGGTATAGGCAAGGAGTCCAAGTCCTGGAGGAAGGGCCGCCAGGGATTGATCCGCACCCCGCCAGGCACATGGCAACAGAGATTGGCAATGCCCGAAGGATCTTCACCTGCGTTCAGAGTCCTGACCAACTCCGGTAAAGCCTCATCAGCCTCGCCACAGATGACGTAATCAGCATGGGCCAGGCTCTCCTCCGGCAAAAAACTGGGGTGCGGGCCGCCAATAACCACTGGAATACCCTGCTCCCGGTAATAATCCCCCAATTGCAGGGCCCGGGGCATGGTGGGAGTGATGGAAGAAATGCAGACCAGATCGGGAGAAAAATCCAGCGAGGCTAAGTTGGGTTGGGAGATTTCTTCAACAACGACTTTGACCGTATACCCCTGATCCCGGAGGATTGTTCCCAGAAGCACACACCCAAATCGAGGGATAGCTACCCGGGAAAAGATATGCGGGCGGGGATTGCGCGGTTCAATAAATAAGATATTTTGAATCCGTCGGCCCATACGTGTCCCTCCCAAAGGCGTCAAAAGGCCAAAATCCTCGTCGCCTTCTTAAGTTTAATGGCTTGGTGAATAAATGTCAAAAATATTCTGACGGCCGGAACAGTCGGGCAGGATGAGCTTACTCGACGGGCAAAAAGGTGTTTTTGAAGCAGAGTCCGCCTATCTCAGGAGGATTCTGCTTCAAAAAGAAAGACGTAGCTGCCGCCACAGGCCATTCGAGCACGCAGCGGAAAACCTACCGAGAGGTGAGTTTAGACACAACCGGTGGGTTTGGCTAGGCCAGCCATCTTGCAGGCGCCCTTGCCAGGTCCTGAGGGGAAGAGCTCATAGATGTATTTCAGCTTAAAGCCGGTCACTTTCGAGAGAATCCGAACCATGGGGGCAATGCCGTTTTTCTTATAGTAATCCTGCAGCATATTGATGACCTTCCAATGGTCTTCGTTCAGTTCTTTAATGCCTTCGGATTCTTTCACGTAGTCAACCCACTCCTGGCACCATTGATCCAGGTTTTCCAGGAAGCCGTCTTCATCTACCTGAAAGGTTTTGCCTTTGTATTCTACCGTGGCCATACATATCCTCCTAGTGTATTTTTAATCGGGACGATCTTAGGTCGGGGCCATGTGATTTTTTGTACTATAGGTTGCAAACCTTGTCAATAAGGAAATTTAACCCATTTCTGGAAAGTTGGCAAGTCCCCCGACAACTTCTGAAATTTACTGCCAATCTGCTCAATTTCCTCAAGCCTCCGGGCGGCTTGCCCCGGTCGGCCATTGTCCCGGTCCAGGGATGCCGCTCCCTAGGCTCAGGGTAGCTTTTCCTGGACTGGAAAAGATCTTGCCAGGATTCATGATATTGTTGGGGTCAAAAGCCTTCTTGAGGCGTAGGCTGAGGGCGATGACGGCCTCAGACAATTCTAGGCCGATATAGGGGGCCTTGCTGATACCAACCCCATGTTCACCAGACAGGCTCCCCTGCAAGCGGCGGACCACCTGAAATATTTCCCCCACGGCCTGATGCGCAGCCTCCCGCTCCCGCGTCTGCTGGCGGTCATACATGATGTTCACATGGATGTTGCCGTCCCCGGCATGCCCGAAACAGAGGATGGGAAGCTGAACTGCTTGGCTGATTTTTTCAATGGCAGCGACCAGCTCAGGAATAGAGCTTATGGGCACCACCACATCTTCGCTTAACTTGTGGGGTTTCAGCTTGAACGCGGCCGGCGATAAAACCTTCCGGGCCTGCCAAAGCTTCTCCGTTTCTTCCGGGGTCTGGGCCAGGAGGACCAAAGCCGCGCCTTGCTCCTGGCAGTAGGCCCGGACAGCCTCCGCCCGTTCCCGGACATCGTGAGGGTGACCATCTACTTCGATGAGCAGCAGGGCCTGGATGCCTTCAGCCAGCTCATAAGGCAGCCAACTGCGGACGCAGCTCAGAGAGGCCCGGTCCAAAAACTCCAGAGCACTGGGCGCCAGACGGGCCTGCAGGATGCGGCCCACTGTCTGGGTTGCAACCCGCAGGTCGGCGAACCCAGCCAGGAGGGTCTGGCGGGCGGCGGGCAGCGGGATTAAGCGCAGGATAATCCGGGTAATAATTCCCAGGGTGCCCTCTGAGCCCACCAAAAGGCGAGTGAGGTCATAGCCCACCACGCCTTTAGCTGTCCGTACCCCGGTGTCAATGATCTCCCCGGTGGGGAGGACCACCCGCAGACCCAGGACATAATCCCGGGTGACGCCGTATTGCACGGCGGCGCTGCCTCCGGCATTCTCCGCCACATTGCCGCCGATGGTGCAGAAGTTGGCGCTGGAAGGGTCTGGGGGATACCACAACCCCTGTTGGGCCGCAGCCGCTTTGATGTGGCCGGTAATGACACCGGGCTCCACCACGGCCAGGAAGTTGGCAGCATCCAGTTCCAGGATGCGGTTCAGGCGAGAAGTTACTACTACCAATCCGCCCTGCACCGCTAAGGCCCCCCCCGTAGTACCTGTGCCGGTGCCTCGGGGGATCACCGGGAAGCGGTACTCGTTGGCCAGCCGCAGGATCCGGGCAATCTCCTCTTCTGAGCCGGGCAGGGCCACAGCGTCCGGCAGGAACAGACCGTTGGCCGCGTCATAGGCATAGCAGAAACGATCGGCCTCAGCCGTCAGGAGATGGTCTGGACCCACTACCGTGGTCAGGGCTTGTAGGGCTTGCGGAGCGATCATACATAATGGGCAGGCCTGGCGGGTAGTTCGGGAATGGCCCCACAGCCAGAGCCTGTCTTTCTTTTATATTATCACTATTGTCCGGCAACGTTTTGCATAAGGTGAATAGCGCTTTCGTATTTCTTGAGCCGTCTCATTTTGTCATTCTGAGGGAGCGTCGCGACCGAAGAATCTTGGATCCTTCGGTTCGCTCAGGATGACAAGAGAAAAGAAGCCAATGGTGGAAGGCTTTTTTTGGCTTTCGGCGTCCTTTTTTAAGCTTTGCCAGAAGCCTGCCGGACACTCATGTTTTATTATACCAAAAAACCTGGCCGACGACCATTCCGAGGAGGCCAACCTTAGCCTTTGGAGCCCAACCGGAGGCCTCCATGGATAAAAAAGGTATCTCCGGCAATGGCCTCGTTGCGGTAGAGTTCGCCGATGAGGGAGGCAAATTCGGCAGGTTCGATGAGGCGGCCAATGGGTACCACCTCGATAATCTTTTCGGGAGTGCTACCCTAAGATAGATACAAACATTTTTTGATATGCCGCGAAATTATCGGG
>CAZARS010000034.1:3312-24670 GCA_964487625.1 uncultured Desulfobacca sp. | reverse complement strand
AACCTCAGGGGGTTGTTCCGGCATCTTTTGCCGGGGGATTTTTTCTTTTTTCGTGGCCTTAACTTCTTCTGACATTCTGTTTTCCTCCGTCTTGTCAAGCTCGGATGCCGGTTCGCTTATTTGCTGCAGGTGCAGGTATGGCCATGGGCCGCCTTGAATTGGTCATACGAAAGTTTCTCTTCGGGGAGGTAGGAGCGCAACCGCAGATTGAGCTCATCAAAATCTACCTCGTGCCCGTCGAATTCGGGGCCATCCACGCAGGCAAACTTCATCTTGCCGCCTACCCGGACCCGGCAACAGCCACACATGCCAGTACCATCCACCATGATGGGATTCAGGCTGACCAAGGTTTTCACATTATACTCTTTGGTAACGTTGCAGCAGGCCCGCATCATGGGAACCGGCCCGATGCAGACCGCCAACCCGATATCTTTGTGTTTTTCCAGGGTTTCCTTTAATTTGTCCGTGACAAAACCCTTGTGGCCATAGGTGCCGTCGTCGGTGCAGATCATGAGTTCATCGGAGACGGCCCGCATCCGGTCCTCCAGGATGAGCAGGTCTTTGGAACGGGCGCCGATGACGGAATAGACATAGTTGCCCAGATTTTTCAGGCCCCGGGTGATGGGATGCAAGACTGCGATGCCGGTGCCGCCCCCCACGCAGATCACTTTGCCTACCTTTTCCAAATGGGTGGCGGCCCCCAAGGGACCGATGACATCCAAAAAGGAATCACCGACCTGCAGGGTCTTAAAGAGGGCGGTGCTCTTGCCCACGACCATATAGATGATGTTGATCAGGCCCTTCTCCGGATCAGTATCCGCCATGGTCAGCGGGATGCGCTCTCCGGTTTCATTGGCGCGCAGGATGACAAACTGTCCCGGTTTGGCCTTGGCCGCAATCTTGGGGGCTTTTATCCAATTACTGATAATCGTCCCCTGGGCCAACTCCTGACGTTCCACGATTTCAAACATATGTCCTCTCCTCAATTAATGGAATACCCATTTTGCCGCAAGATGTCGGGCGAGGGCACACTCCTGCCTTCCCCTGGATACTCTTCAGCAATTTTTTTTATCATGAGGCCAGCAGCCGATGCAAGTGATAAATATCACAAAAGCAAGGCCTCTGCAAATTTCTTGACTCCCGTCGCAAGCCGAGGCATCTTGGCGAGGAAATAACAAGGGGAGATTACAACAAAATATATATGGGACGGGGGGCTCAGAGCGACTGCCAGGCTATACTGCTCTCTGGTCCGGTGGTGGACAGAGATCCAAGAGAATAATTTCTTTTGGAAGCGGGGCAGGCCACCTCCCCATTCAGCCAGGGCACCCTGTTGCTAGCTGAGCAAGCGCCCCGGGAGGGGGAAAATTGCCCTGGTAAGGGCTGGGTTACCAGCCCCTATGAGGGAGCCAGCCTGAATATTGGGCCTTTTATGCTTAAGACTAGCTCATTTTGGGGTATCGATCACCACCGGCGTTTCCCTCGACGCTACAGGCGCTCGCAGGTGGTCAGGGCGGCCAGGTCTTTGTGGCCGCAGTGCAGGCAGACGGTGATTTCATGGGTGGTCTTGTCATGGCTGCTGGCGTAATAGCTGATGGCCGCGCCATAACAGAGCTCCGGCTGGCCGCAGTGGGGGCAGGGTTTGGTAATCTTGTGGACAAAACGGATAGCCAGATTGTCGGTAAGGTCGGCGGCAGTCTTGAGAAAAATCTTTACTTCCTGCGGGGTTAGATTATGACGAAAAGATTCCATGCCGATAATATACCTGGCCGGACAGGTTTTGCCAAGTCCCAGCGCGGGACAGGGGGCAAAGCGGTTGCAGCAAGTCCCGCCTCTCGCGGTGAGGCAAGGTGTCGGCGGCAAGAGAAATGGCACGCAGGATAATAGTTGGTTGGACCGGCTTAAGCTGAGACCCAATTGCCATTAAAACGGTGTTATTTTGCCCCTCTGACTCTCAATTTTATGGATCAGAGGGGCTTTCCCCCTGGTCAGCCTGCGCCGCCGTAAAGACGCGGGATCTAACCTGCCATGACATGGGCAGCGCCAAGCTTGCCCTGGCATGATAATTAGTGTTCATCCGGAAACTGGTAGCAAGCCAGCTCAGGGCCCTAAAGCAGGTGAAAATTTCCAGCGTAGGGGCTGGGTTACCCAACCCCTACAAGCGATCCATCCACAACATGAGGCCTTTCCGGATGGGGATCAATTAACTGGCCGCCAGGAGGCCATAGAATTGACGGTCCCGGCTGTGCCGTAGGTCGATGGCCAGGGCCGGGCAGGTGGCCACACAGATGCCGCACCCTTGACATAAAGTGGGATCAATGGCCACCCGGGCAATATCTGGTTGGAAAGAGGGGGCTCCGTAGGGGCAGACTCGCAGGCAGTTGAGGCAACGGACACACTCGCCCTGTTCCACCCAGGCCACCGCGCCGCTCATCTCCATGGTCTCCTGGGCCAAGAGGCCCATGGCCCGGGCTGCCGCACCCTGGCCCTGGGCAATGACCTCCTCCGGAAACTTCGGGGAATGGGCCATTCCGGCCAGGAAAAAGCCGCTGCTGGCAAAGTCCAGGGGCCGCAGTTTGACGTGGGCCTCTAGGAAGAAGCCATCCATATCCACGGGCAGTTTATAAACCCGGGCCACTTCTGCCAACCCGGGGCTGGGCCGGAAGGCTGCGGCCAGGATAAGATAATCGGTGGGCAGGGCAAACTCCCGGTGGAGATTCTGATCATAAAACCTTACCCGCAACCGCGAGCCCGCCGGCGTCACCACAGGTTTTTGCTGCCTCTCAAACCGGCTGAACCGGACTCCCAGGCGGCGGGCCTGCTGATAGAGCAGCTCATGGAAGCCGAAGGTGCGGATGTCCCGATAAAGGATGAGGACCTGCGTCGTAGGGTCCTGCTCCTTGATCCGAATGGCCGCAGTGATGGCATTGGTGCAGCAGATCCGGGAACAGTAGGGATATGCCGGCTCCCGGGAGCCCACGCACAGGATCATGGCGACGGTGCTGCCGGGAGGGAAAGGCTGGCCGCTGGCCAATCTCTCGGCCAATTCCCTGTGGGTGAGGACCCGCTCCGACTCCCCATAGAGATACTCCGTCGGCCGATATTCCACCGCGCCCGGAGCCAGGATGGTGGCGCCGTGGGGGACCTCCAGGCGTTGGCCGTCCCCAAGCTGGACCACGCTGACAAACTTGCCCAAATGCCCCCGGAAATCGACGACTCGGGCGTTGGTCAAGACCTGGACTTGGGGATTTCCCCTGATTTTATGAAGGATATTGTGCAGATAGTCTGAGATGAGGGAACCGTCCCGGCTGTACTGGGGGCGTCTGGCCAAGCCTCCCAACTCGGCGTCCTGCTCCACGATGGTGCTGGCAAACCCGGCCTCAGCCAGGGTGAGGGCCGCGCTGAGTCCGGCCAAACCGCCGCCGACGATTAAGGCCCGCGGCACCACCGGAAACTGGATTTCCTGGAACGGCTCCAAATTCAGGGCCCGGCCAATGGCCATCCTGATGAGGTCTTTGGCCAGGGCAGTGGCCTTTTCGGGCTCGGCCTGGTGGACCCAGGCGTCCTGATCCCGGATATTAGCCATTTCGAAGAGATATTTATTCAATCCTACCTGGCGTAGATTCTCCTGGAAGAGCGGTTCATGGGTCCGAGGGCTGCAAGCCGCCACCACCACCCGATTCAATCGGTGCGCTTGGACCGCCTGACGAATGCGTTCCAAGGAGTCGGTGGCACAGGAAAAGACCAGGTGATCAGCATAGACCACGTGGGGCAAGGTCTTGGCATACTCTGTCACGGCTGGCACATCCACCACCCCGGCGATATTAATGCCGCAATGGCAGACAAAGACCCCCACTCGGGGTTCCTCGCCGCTGACATCCCGTTCCGGCGGATATGTCTTCTTGGTGAGCAAAGTTCCCCGGGAGTCGGCCAACTGGGAGGTGGCCATGGCCGCGGCGGCCAGGGCTTGGGTAACGGTCTCCGGGATATCCTTGGGGGCCTGATACACGCCACAGATAAAGATACCGGGGTGGGAAGAGGCCACTTCGTGCCAGGGCTGAGAGGCGGCAAACTGCCAAGGATTGGTCGCCAGACCCAGACGCTGGCCCAAGGCCTTGGCCTCGGGATGGGGGTCAAGCCCCACTGCTAGGACCACCAGGTCAAATTCCTCGGTTTGGATCTTGCCAGCGGCGTCTACATAGGAGATTTCCAGGTTCTGGGTGAGGGGCTTTGCCGCTACTCGGGAGACCAGGGAGCGCACATACCGCACTCCACTTTCCTGGGCCCGCTCATAGTACCGGTCAAAGCCTTTGCCGTGGGCCCGCAGGTCGATGAAGAAGATGGTGGGTTCCACTGCGGCATCATGCTCCCGGGCGATGAGGGCCTGTTTAGTGGAGTACATACAGCAGACCGAGGAGCAGTAATCCCGACCTGCGGCCTTGTCTCGGGAGCCGACACATTGAATCCAGGCGATCTTCTTGGGTGCCCGGCCATCCGAGGGCCGCTGCACATGGCCCTGGGTGGGGCCGGTGGCGGAGAGCAGCCGTTCAAATTCCAAGGCCGTCACTACATTGGCATATCGCCCATAGCCATATTCCACTTTTTGCCGGGCGTCGAAGGGCCGATAGCCGGGAGCCAAGATTACGGCGCCCACCTGCAGTTCCAGCTTCTTGGGTTGCTGGCCATGATCCACGGCCTGGGGTTTGCAGGCTGCGACGCACTGTAGGCAATCGGAGCAGATGGCGCAGTTGAGGCAGCGAGCCGCCTCCCGCTGGGCCTGGTCTGGGCTGTAGCCTAGACGCACTTCCGCAAAACTGCCCAGACATGCCTCCACCGGCAACAAGGGCATGGGCTCTCGGGGCTGCTTCTCTTCGGTGAGCGGGATATCCACCCACCCTTGCAAGGCCTGGGCCGCGGTGCTGGGCCCCCTCCCGGCGGTCAGGTCTTTGCCTTGCAGAAAGCGATCAATGGACTCTGCGGCTTCCCTCCCCCCGGCCACCGCACCGATGGCGATCCAGGGGCCGACCTGGACGTCTCCAGCGGCAAAGACACCAGGGCGGGAGGTCATATAGGTGATGGGATCAGCGTCGATGGTGCCCCAGCGGGTGGTATGAATACTGCTCCCCTCCAGGCAAGTGAGGTCCGGCTTCTGTCCCACCGCCGCCACGATCATATCCCCGGCCATGATAAACTCAGAACCCGGGATGGGGATTGGCCGGCGTCGGCCCGAGGCATCGGGTTCTCCCAAGGCCATACGGACACACCGTAGGCCCACGGCCACGCCGTCTCGGACCAGCACCTCCTGGGGAGTGGCCAGCAACTCGAGCTTGACCCCTTCCCGTTCCGCCTCCAGAACCTCTTCGGGCGAGGCCGGCATTTCGGCTCGGGAGCGGCGATATATAATGGTAGCCTGGGCGCCCAAACGGCGAACCGACCGGGCTACATCCAGGGCCGTGTTACCGCCACCCACCACCAAGACCTGTTTGCCGGGGTGGAATTCCTCCCCCAGGGCCAGGCGGCGGAGCAAAGCTACCGCGTCCAGAACACCGTGGGCATCCTCCCCGGGAATGCCTAACGGCATCCCCACGTGGCAACCCAACCCCAGGAAGACGGCCTTATAACCCTCCTGGAAAAGACCGTCCAAGGTAATGTCCCGGCCCAGAGCCGTGTTGGTAACGATCTTCACGCCCCACCTTTGGATAAAGGCGATTTCCCGGGCCAAAATCTCCTTAGGCAGACGGTGGTCCGGAATACCCACCCGCAACATGCCGCCGGCCACCGGCAAAGCTTCGAAGATGGTACACGGATAACCCCGGCGGGCCAGGTGATAGGCACAGGACAGACCGGCTGGCCCTGAACCGATAATGGCCACCTTTTTCCTTTTTTTGGGAACCTTAGGTAAGGGGAGTTTGCTCAGGTCCACCTGATCCGCGGCAAAGCGTTTCAGGTCGCAGATGGCAATGGGCTCATCCATTTCTCCCCGCCGGCAGGCTTTCTCGCAGGGGGCCGGACAGATCCGGCCGATGACGCCCGGCAGCGGCAGCTCCTCCATGATCAGCCGCACGGCCTCTTCATATTTGCCCACCCGGATAAGTTGGATATACCCCTGCACTTTGAGGCTAGCCGGGCAGGTGGTGACACAAGGCGCCGGGTCCAGTTTTTTGATGGCGTATTGGGATGGGATAGTTTGGGGGAAATGGCGGTAAGCAGCTTGACGGGTCCCCAACCCCTCGTCAAACTCCGAGGGCATGGTCACCGGACAAACTTTGGCACAATCGCCACAGGCGGTGCATTTGGCCAGATCGATATAGCGCGGCTTCTGGTTCAGGGCCACGGTGAAATTGCCCGGTTCACCGCTGATGCTCTCCACTTCGGCCTGGGTAATCACTTCGATGTCCGGGTGCATCCCCACCTCGATGAGTTTGGGAGAGAGCATGCAGGTGGAGCAGTCATTGGTGGGAAAGGTTTTGTCCAATTTGGCCATGATGCCACCCAGCGAAATGTCCTTTTCCACCAGATAGACTTTAAAGCCGGCATTGGCGGTATCCAACGCCGCCTGGAGACCGGCAATGCCCCCGCCCACCACCATGACTGCACCTATTGTGCCTTTTGTTGCCATTGTCATAAGTAATTTCCTGTTCCTTACTCTCCCTCGGCTTCTTTATAACAAACCCCGTTGCCGCAACAAGGGCAAGGGATCCACCAGATGGCGGCTCAGCCAAGTGGTCACCTCCGAATGTCCCAAGGCCAGGCCGATCAACTCGGTAAAATACAAAACCGGCAGATAGTAGGCCTTGCCGGTTTTCCGAGCAATCCGGGCCTGGGGCAGGTCTAAATTAGCCTGGCACATCTGGCAAGAGACGACAAAACATTCTGCCCCGGCCTCCAGGGCCCGGTCGTATAGCCGTTGGGCCAAAGTCTCAACGATATCGGGGCGGGAAATGGTAAAACCGGCGCCGCAGCAGTCGGTTTTATGGGACCAGGGATAGGGGGCTCCTCCCAAACGTTTGACCAACGTATCCATATTGGTGGGATTTTCGTAATCCGAGTGGCCAGTGATCTTGGGCGGTCGAGCCACCAGACAGCCGTAATAGCAGACGGTGCGCAGGCCTTGGAGGGGGCGCCGCACCTTGGCGGCAATCTGCTCCAGGAGCAAGGGTTGGGTGAGGTAATCCAGAAGGTCCCAGATGCGGATAGAACCCTGATAAGCCAGATCCGGGAGCACCGCCGGCTGCTGGCTCAGGGTGTGCTCCGCCACCTTAAGGCGGTTGAAACAGAGGGCACAGGGCACCACCACATCCTGCCCCAGCCCCTCAGCCAAGATGAGGTTGCGGGCCGCCAGGCGCAAGGCCAGGCGGGAGTCCAGGCTATGGGCGGCTGTGGCCCCACAACAGTTCCAAGTGGGGATTTCAGTCAGGTCCAGGCCGAGGAAGTCAGCCACAGCCGTGATGGACTCCTGATAATCCCGGGCACTGTGCTCCAAGGAACAACCCGGATAATACGTGACTTTCATGGCGCCTCTTTCTGAGCGGTTTGTGGCCAGAATTTGGCCAGTTCATCAGGCTGCAGCCAACGCCGGGGCGGCTGGAGGCCGAGGCGGCCTTTGCGCAACATTGTCAACCCCATCCGGAGGTCATCTTGCAGCTCTCCAGTTTTGAGCCTCCTGAGGCCCTGGCCGCGGCGCAGTAAATACCAGCCCAGGAGCAGGGGCTCATGGAGGCGCCCGCCAGCCAGGCGCAGGGTATCTAAGAAGGCCTGATGAAAGGCCAGGACCTGGGGCTGCGGTACCGCTTCACCGGTACGCACTGCCCGTTCCTTGAGATAATCCATGATGCCAGCGATGTCGATATCATTGGGGCAACGGGTGGTGCAGGTCTCACAGGCCGAGCAGACCCAGATGGTCTGGGAAGTCAGGATTGTCTCCAGCAGGCCCAGACCTGTCAAGCGGATGACCTCGTGGGGCAGAAGATCCATGGCAAAGGTCAAGGGACAGCCCGCCGAACACTTGGCGCATTGGTAGCAATCCGTGACCCGGATCTGACAATCCTGCACAATCTTATCGCTTAGGGTGAAATGGGGTTCCAACTCCGGCATAGAGGCCAGCCCTCCCCTCGAGTTGCGGCGTAGGTGGTGGTCAGTGGTGAGTGGTTACTTCTCGCTTGAGTAATCCATTAGTTTCCATCCGGCAAGTCCTCGGCTGCCTCTCCCCGCCGCGCCGGGAACGGGTTGGGATGAAGGAAAAACTTTCTTATGCCACCATGCTATTTCCAATTATCCTTGGCTTCAGCACAGTTTTACGCCAGTTCTCCTTGTTTCCGGGTGGAAACCAAAAGGTATCATCAGGAACCTGCAGGGTTTGTTTTTCCTTATACCTCGGAATTGCGGTGAGAAGCTCAAGGTGAGGCAACCGCGGTTTTCCCTGGCTCGGCTTGGCTGACTTGCCGGTCCAGCTAAACTCCCGGCACACTTTGTCGTGTAGGGTTGCTTTTGCTTAATTGCGCTTCCCTCTTGGCTGGGCTGGGCATGCGCTCAAGCCTTGCCACACCATGATGTGCAGGATTATACCACAGGAAAATCCAGCCCGGCAAATTTCTCTCGCAACTTTGTGAAAGGGCCTTTCTCGGAGCCCGCTCTGGGCAAAGGCGAAGATCTTTGAGAAAATTATCTTTTGGGTTAGAGATGGAAAATTGTTGTCTTTTCAGCAGTGGTGATAGTAAGATAAAAACAACCGAGCAAGTGGTGGCGCCGGCTGGCTAGCCCTGCCGCGCTCCCTCCACTCCGGTAAGCATCCCCCCAGTTGAGCGCTCCAGCCACAATGGAGGAAACGATATGCCCCTACCTCGGTTGAAGAACCTCCTCCTTTGGTCTGGCTTGGTCGTTGTGGTGGCGGCAGGCATTGGCCTGTTCGTCGCCTTCGGCCCCCCCAAGCTCTTAGCCAAGACCTCCACTCCCGAATTCTGTGGTAGCTGCCACGTCATGGCGAGCCAATATGAAGCGTGGTTTCATCAGGGGGCTCACAAACGGGCGGCCTGTGTGGATTGCCATCTTCCCAATGATACCATGGCCCGCCATCTTTTCTGGAAGACCATGGACGGCGTCCATGACCTCATACGCTTTCAGACCGGTTACGTGAGTGATGACACCCGCCTGACCGCCCGGGGGGCGCGGGTCGTCCAGGAGAATTGTCTGCGTTGCCATGCTGAAACCATGGCTCGGGTTAGTGAAGATCGCCAATGCTGGAGTTGCCATCGCCGGTTGTCCCATCGCTTAACCGGCTCCATCGCCAGTCATTAAACCGGCCGCACAGATGGTGACCCCGAGCTCAGCGCCAGCAGTGGCTTGGCAGCTCCAGGGCCGCTGGTCAAGAGGCAGGGCTGAGGGGGTAGCCACAGCTGGCCTTGCCGCTAAAACCATTTCTAAGTTCTGAGAGGTGCTTATGCAACGGGAGAGGATGTTGACGGTTCTGGTCACCCTGGTATGTTGTCTGGGGCTGGTTTGGCTACCGGCCTGTTCACCGCCACCCAAAACCGAGCCGGTGCGCACCGCCACCATACCTGATAACACCTTCGACCCGGCAGTCTGGGGTAAGGCCTTTCCCCTGGAATATGACTCTTACATGAAGACCCGGGACCCCAAGCCGCCTTTGAGCCGCTATAAACGGGGTTTCGACACAGATCTTGTCATCTGGGATAAGCTGAGCCAATTCCCCTATATGGCCTTACTCTTCAATGGCTGGGGGTTTGGAGTGGAATATAACGAACCCCGGGGCCACTATTACATGCTCATCGACCAGTTGGAGATTGATCCTTCTCGCTTAAAGGCCGGCGGGGCGTGTTTGACCTGCAAATCACCCTATGTCCCCCAGCTCATGCAGCAATTGGGCCCCAATTATTTTTCTGATCCTTACATGGACGTCCATGCCAAGATCCCACCGGAGGGACAGAAGTTAGGGGTTGCCTGCATCAACTGCCATGATAACCGTGACATGGCCCTCAAGATTCACCAGCCGCCCCTGAAAAAAGCCCTGGCCGTCATGGGGGTAGACATGACCCGGATAGGGCGCCAGGACATGCGCAGTCTGGTCTGTGCCCAATGCCATGTGACCTATATCATTCCCAAGGATGCCAATAACAAATCCATCGATGTCTTCTTCCCCTGGCAGGGGAGCACCGTGGGCAACATATCCATCGAGAATATCATCAAAGTTCTCCGCAGCAGCCCTTCGTACGGCGAGTGGAAACAGAATGTCACCGGCTATAAATTCGGCTTTATCCGGCATCCGGAATACGAATTCTATTCATTGAACAGCACACATTGGAACGCCGGGGTATCTTGCGCGGATTGCCACATGCCCTACACCCGGGTGGGGGCAAACAAAATTTCCAACCACAATGTGACCAGTCCCCTCAAAGACAATATGCGGGCCTGCCAGCAGTGTCATACGGAATCCCCCGAGTGGCTCAAAAATCAGGTGTTGGTCATCCAAGATCGGACGGTGTCTCTAATGCTGCGGGCCGGCTATGCCACGGCCGTGGCGGCCAAGCTCATCGAGAAGGTTCACGCAGCTCAAGCAGAGGGGAAGGCCATTCCCCAGGACCTGTATGATCGGGCCAAGGATCTGTATATCGAAGCTTTCTATCGGGTGATCTATTCTGGCGCCGAAAACTCGGTGGGCTTCCACAATCCCTCGGAGATGGGGCGTATCCTTGGGGACGCCATCGCCCTGTCTAGCCGCGCCGAAGCCCTGCTGCGGCAAGCCCTGGCGCAGGCAGGGGTGCCGGCGCCTCCCGAAGTCAACCTGGAGTTGGCCCAATACCTCAATAATCGGGGCGTAAAGCCGTTGCATTTCCAGCCGGAGATGGAGTTTAAAGATCCCTTCGGCATGCAAGACAAGCTGACCCCCCGTTCGACCCTCGGCTTGGTGGCCCCGGCCCCAGCCAGCAAGACTGAAGAAAAGAAATAAAAGAGACCAGTGAGGCGAGAAATAAGGCAATCACTCAATACAGGGGTGCCCAGGTGGTGCCCCTGGTTTTATCTGAGGAGACCGTGATGCGGCAGAAGAAAATATATCTCGGAGTGCTGGTTTGTATCGGCTTGCTGAGCGTCTCGGTTGCGGGTGGCTTGGCGCCAGAGAAGGGTGAGCTTTGGGAGCAGGGCGAAAAGGTCTATGCTGCCCACTGTGCCGATTGCCACCGGAGCAATGGCCAGGGCTTACCCAACGTCTTCCCTGCCCTGGCCCAGAACGGGTTCGTGACCGGCGATCCCCAGGGGGTGATCCAGATCCTCTTGGAAGGCCGACGGGGCAGCATGGGCCGGATGCCGGCTTGGAAGGCCCTCCTCACCGATCAGCAGATTGCCGCAGTCAGCACGTACATCCGCCAGGCTTGGGGCAATCAGGCCACGGCCATTACCCCGGAAATGGTGGCCAAGCAACGGCGCTAGGGCTGGCAGCCCAGGCCGCCCGTCGCTGCCTCCCCGCTCCTCCCCAAAACAACAGGCCATCGGCATCCCCGCCGATGGCCTGGCTATCCTGCTTCGCCCTAAAGCTCAACTATACCGCATAGCCCGGAGGCGAGCGATACGCTCTTCGATGGGTGGATGGGTGCTGAACAAGCTCATGAGACCACCGCCGGTCAGGGGGCTGACGATAAACATGTTTTCTGTGGCCGGGTTGGCCTCCATGGGGATCTGCTGGGTGCCGTAGGCCAGCTTTTCCAAGGCCCGGGCCAACGACTCGGGATTATGGCAGAGGCGAGCCCCGGTCTCATCAGCAATATATTCCCGGGACCGGGAGATGGCCATCTGGATGAGCATGGCGGCGATGGGCGCCAGGAAAGCGAACAAGAGCCCTGCCAAGGCGTTGCCACCTCCTTCTTCATTATCCCTACCACCCCCGAAAATGGCCGACCAGCGGACCATATCAGCCAGGACCATAATGGCGCCGCCCAAGGTCGCGGCAATGGATTGAATCAAGATATCCCGATTCCGCACGTGCCCGATTTCATGGGCCAACACCCCTTTTAATTCGGTGGGTGTCAGCAGGCGCAGGATACCCTGCGTGACCGCCACCGCCGCATGCTCCGGGTTGCGGCCGGTGGCAAAAGCGTTGGGACTCTCTTCCGGGATGATATAAACCCGCGGCATGGGAATCTGGGCCTCCCGGGCCAGATCAGCCACCATGGCGTATAACTGGGGGGCCTGCTGCTCGGTTACTTCCTCGGCATTATACATCCGCAAGACAATCTTGTCGGAAAACCAATAGCTAAAAAAATTCATGGCCGCGGCAATGATTAAAGCGATTTGCATGCCCCGAGTGCCACCGATCAGCTTGCCGAAGAACAAAATGAGGCCGGTCAGGGCACCCAACAAGAGCACGGTCTTGAGCTGATTGGTCATGACCTCCTCCCATTGTGGTCTGTTGGTAGTGCATGGTTCATGGGTTTTTGTTGGTATTTTTCCCCCATCCAGAATTTTTGCTCAGGATTCTAACCTCAGGGGCATTTTTGCCACTATCGTGGAGCTATTGGCATTACCGCCAAAAGCATTCGAGCAAGGGACCTTCCCCTTATTTTTGGGCAATTATACCATAGTTCTGGCCCCATGGGTAGTCAAGGGGCGCAAACCCTTTTCCCAGCCGAGCCAGGCCCTCAAGTCGACTAAACTTGACACCTCTCCAGACCATGACCACTAACCGCTTCTCACTTGACGGCCCGCTGCTCCAGAGCCTCTTGGCGCAGTTGCCGGCGCAGGACCTTCCCCACCAAGGTCTTGGGGAGCTCAGCCCGGAATTCAATGATGGTGGGAACTTTATAAGCAGCCAGGCGTTCCCGACAGAAGTGGATAATCTCTGCGGCCGTGAGGGCGGCGTTTGGTCTGGGGACGATGACGGCGGCAACGGTCTCGCCCCGATAGGCTTCGGGCACCCCAAAGACCACCACCTCCTGGACTGCGGGATGTTGGTGGATGACTTCTTCCACTTCGCGGGGGTAGATGTTAAAACCGCTCGCTATGATCAGGTCTTTTTTGCGGTCAACGATGTAAAAATAGCCGTCCTCATCCATTCTGGCCAAATCCCCGGTATAGAACCAGCCATCTCGGATGGCCATCGCCGTTTCAGTGGGGTTTTGCCAATATCCTGACATGACTTGGGGACCCTGCAGGATAAGTTCTCCCACTTCCCCCAGGGGCACGTCTTGGGTGCCGGTTTCCGCATCGACAATACGGCAGGCCGTATTGGGAAAAGGTAAGCCGATACTTCCTGGCTTGCCCCCTTGCTTGATGGGGTTCAGGTGGGTTACCGGGGAAGTTTCTGTTAAGCCATAGCCTTCGGCCTTTGGTAAGGGCCTCAAAGCGTGTCTGGACCTCCCGGGGCAGGGGGGCCGAACCACTGATGCAGCCCCACAGCGAGGTCAGGTCATAGCGCCGCAGATCAGGATGGTTGAGGAGAGCGATGAAAATCGTAGGCACGGCCGGGAACACCGTGGGGCGCTGTCGATGGATGGTCTTTAAGACCTGGGTGGCCTCAAAGCGAGGTAACAAGATAATTGTTCCCCCGAGATTGAGGGGCCAATTCATCCCAGCCGTCATCCCAAAGACATGGAAATACGGCAAAACCGCCAGAATCCGCTCCTGGCCGGGCCGGCAATGGTGCAGCCAAGCATTGATCTGCCAGACATTGCTGACCAGATTGCGATGAGTCAAGACGGCGGCCTTGGGCACGCCGGTGGTGCCGCCGGTATATTGCAGGACGGCAATATCTTCATTCTTGGCCGCCAGAGGAGGAACCTCCTGCTGACCCTGGCTGAGCAGCTCCCGCCAAGCCACTTGCCCCGGGGCGGGACCGACCGGTTGCTTCTGTCGCCAAGCCTGAAACCGATAGAGGTATTTAAGATGGAAGGGCAAAAACTCGCTCAGGGAGGTGACTATTACCTGTTGTAGAGGCGATTGGGCCTTGATTTCCTGTACCTTGGAGGCCAACTGGTCCAGGGCCACCATGAGGGTGGCGCCGCTGCGCTGCAATTGTTCCAGGATTTCCCGGGGGGCAGCCAAAGGATTGATCATTACCACGATGGCGCCCAGGTGGAGGGCCGCGTAATAGCTGATAATGGTCTGCGGGCAGTTGGGGAGCAGGAGGGCTAGACGCTGACCGGCCTCCAAACCGAGTCGGGCCAGCCCCGCAGCGGTTTGCCGGACAAACAGGACTAACTGCCGGTAAGATATGGTTTTGCCGAAAAAACTGATGGCTGGTTGAACCGGGAAGGCCGCCGCGGCCTGATAGAACAGGTCGGGCAAAGTTAGGGCGGGAATGGTAAGGGTCGCAGGTACTGCGGCATCATACTGCGATTGCCAAATGGGGGATATGGTCAAGGTTGCTGCCTCGCCTCCGGAAAGGGGCCCTTAGACCCAAAGACGGGGGACATCGACTGATTCGCCTGTGCCCCCGCCAAGCACAGCCACACTTGCCCATCTGGTCGCGAGCTTAGCCTAATGCTCGTGACCACCAGGTGGCCGCCGCAGCCTTGCCTGCCATAGCGGTCCGGATGCAGAGTGGGCTTGTTGCTTTTGGTCTTTGGGGTTATAGCTCAGTGTTTGGTGCCGATGATTAAACGGTGCAATCGGAAAATGTTACAACCGCAGACGTGTTCGATGCAGAGACCGGACTCCCGCATCACTTGCAGGACATCCAAATCAGTGGTGAAACCGATGCGCACGAAAAGGGGGGCCAGGACATCTTTGGCCCTTTCCAAAAAGTGGCCATTTTCCCCCCGGGAGTGTTGCACCGCAATAACCTGTCCGCCGGGGCGCAAGACCCGCAGGATTTCCCGGCAGAGTTTATGGGGGTCGGGGACAGTAGTAATGACATAAGAAGCAATAACGGCATCGAAGCTGTTGTCGGGGAACGTCATGTTGCAGGCATCCATAACATGCAGCTCCACTATGTGGCCGTTCTGTTTGGCCTGCAGGCGTTGCCGGGCTTTTTTGATCATGCCCTCAGCGATGTCGATGCCCACGATGTGGCTATGGGGTGGGTACAGTTCAATGCTGGTCCCGGTGCCGATGCCGATCTCCAGAATTTTCTGCCCCGGGCGATTGGAGAGGTATTTAAAGGCCTCACGCCGGCCTGGCTCCAGGACCTTACCGAAAACAAAGTCGTAGAAGGGAGAGTAAAAAGAATATAACCGCTGCATGTAGTCGGCGTTTATTTTCGCTTTGCTGTGTTTTTCCATAATCGCGCCTCGCTTTTGGGCTGTGGGGTGAAAGGAGCAGAAACTGCTCGGAGTATATCAGCATGCAGTTTACCGCAAAACCGGTAGCAATGTAAACTTAAAGTTTGCAGAAAATGATGAAAATGTATTTTCTCGGTAAGGTTATCAGGGGGGAGAGGGTGCTGCCGAGCTTAGCCGGCCGGGGAGACTTGCCAAGTATCCTGGCGGCGTTGATAGTCCAGGCGATAGCGGCGGCCATCCGCCGCCAAAACGTGCCAGCAGGCTCCCTCGGGCAAAGCACGGCGGGACAGGACAGCAATAATTTCCAGCCAGCGGCCGCCCCAAAAAAGGCGCCGCGGCTGGTCATAACAGGTGTAGCCGCTATACCAGTGAATCTCTGCTGCGTTTGGCTTCATCGCAGATAGGAAAGTTCCGGCGGCAGCGGGATCCCCTTGCCCATGGTATCTTCACCATAATTAATCCCCGCCAGGATGGCAATGTCAGCGAGGGCCCGGGCATCTCCCCGGAACTTTACCTGCGAGAGATTTTCCCGCTGGACTTTGCCGCCCGCCCATTGGAGGTCCAAAATAGAGCTGGCATCGAAATGGTCGCCGTTGACGATCATCTCCACCTGGCCGCCGTAATGTTGCACGATCTTGGCCACCAACATGCAGGGGCGGCTGTGGAAGCCTAATTTCACCGGCACTCCCACCGTGATCTCGGCATGCTCGATGTATTGGTTCAACAGGTCCTGGGCCAGGGCTTTCCCCCGCACCAAAAATTCATTACAGGAGTATACGGCATAATTCACGATGGCGTCCAAGAGAAAGTCGGTGTTGATCAATTTACCGAGGGATTGTTGGACTTCCAGATAAATGCCGCTGCGCCCGACGTCGTAGAGGTGGCGCTCAAAATAATGGGAGAGGCGGCCACTCAGTTCCAGGAGGTGCAGGGAAATGGAGATGTGGTCCCGCAGGGATTTGAATTTGGATCCTTCACTCCGACTGGCATCCCGGCCGATGTAGGTGTCGTAGGATGATTGCAGGTTGTGGATGATCATTTCATATCTGCGGAGGATTTCCTCATTAATGCTGGCTGGAATGATTCTGGGCAGTTCTTCGGCGGGGAAGCGTTTATAAAAGCCCAGCATCTCGAATTCCCGGGCAATATTCAGGTAGGCGGTGGTGATGCGAACGATATGTTGACGCTCGTCATACAGATCCTGGGGGAGGATGTTGAATTCCAGGAAGCGGTTGGACGAGAGGTTGGCAAACTGCTCCCGCAGCACCGTGGGCGGGGGCATCTTCAGGCCCATCTTAACGGTCTCATGAATCAACTCTTGACAGAGACTGGTGAGGGTGTTAATGAGGAAGCGGTGCACCAATTGGCTGGCAAAACGGAAAGCCTGATCCGCCCCGATCTCATAAAAGCTGATGCGGCTGACAATATGCTTCATGGTGAAGGCGGCCGAGGAAAAATTGAGGATGGAGGCCACCAGCTCCCGGTAGTAATACCATTGCTGATTATTTTTGGCCCCGTGATAATCCAATAAATCCTCCACCAACTTGGAAGCATAGCTCAGGCGGGCATACAGGCGCTCAGTATCCGGCAGGGAGCGATCTCCCTGGGAGACGAAAAACTGGCACAGATCCAATAATTCGTCGGCGAAGACATCCACCAGCCCAATAAATTCCGTATGGGAAATGGTCTCGAATCGAGTCGTCATAATTTTCGACGGCAACAAGCAGCTTGGCGGTTCTGCCTTGGCTCCTCTCAGCGGCTTATAACCCACGCGTCCCGGTGTTTGGTGATCAGCGACCCAGATCGTGGGGAGGGGCCCTGCCTCGGGCACTTCTTTTAGGGCCGTTTTCTTTATTGTATTCTGACTCCGGGGAGAAATCCAGAGGAGATCTACATGGCCACGGATAATCTGGTGAAATTGCGCCGGGTGGTCGTTACCGGGTTGGGCCTCATTACCCCTTTGGGCAACGATGTGCCGACTGTATGGCAACATCTGCTCCAGGGAATTTCGGGCATCGGCCCGGTTACCCTTTTTGCCAAAAATGTCGCTGAATTCCGGGAACGCTTCCGGGCTCCGGAAGATTTTCCCCTCATTGCCGGGGAAGTCAAGGATTTTGATCTGAAGGCGATGCTCATGGCCCGGAAAAAAAATCTTACCAAGGAAGATCATAAGGTTATAAAATATACTGACAGGTATTCTCAACTGGCCTTGGCCGCCAGCCTTGAGGCAGTAAATCACTCCGGGCTTAATCTGGACGCTGAGGACCCGGACCGCATGGGGATTATCATCGCCAGCGGAATGGGGGGAGTCAGCAGTTGGGAGGAGCAGCACGAAAACCTCTTGACCCATGGGGTTAAAAAAGTTTCCCCCTTCACGGTCCCCAAGTTATTGCCCAATCTGGCCGCGGGTAACGTCTCCATCAGCTTTCAGGCTCGGGGGCCCAACGTGGCCATGGCCACGGCCTGCGCCGCCGGTGCGCATGCCATTGGCGCGGCCTACCGGTCCGTGCAATTGGGCGAAACGGATATGATGGCCGCGGGTGGGGCCGAAGCCGCCATTACACCCCTCACGGTAGCCGGTTTTTATCGTATGGGAGCCCTGGCTACCCATTATAATGACCGGCCGACCGAGGCCTCCCGCCCTTTTGATCGAGACCGGGAAGGCTTTGTCATGGCCGAGGGAGCCGGCATCCTCATCCTGGAAGAGCTGGAACATGCCCGACAACGGGGGGCGCAGATCCTTGCCGAGATCATCGGGTTCGGCATGACCGGGGATGCCCGGCATATTACCGACCCGGACCTGAGCGGGGCGGTGCGCTGCATTCAGATGGCTCTGAAAGATGCCGAACTGGCCCCCGATCAGATTGATTATGTCAATCCCCACGCCACCTCTACCCCCACCGGCGATCGCAATGAGGCCGCGGCCCTGCGCCAGGTCTTTGGGGGGCGCCGGGGTTTGCCTTTGGTGAGTGCCACCAAATCCATGACCGGGCATCTATTAGGGGCAGCCGGCGCAGTGGAGGCTATCTTTGTCTGCCTGTCGTTGCTGCATGGCCGCATACCGCCCACCATCAATGTCGCCCATCCCGATCCGGAGTGTGGGGGCCTGAACTTGGTCCGGGAGAAGGCCGTGGAATTGCCCTTGCGCTACGCCTTATCCAATTCCTTCGGCTTCGGCGGTACCAATGCCAGTCTTGTTTTCAAGAGATACGAAGATTGAAACCGAACGTTTTTTACCAGAGCCCCCTGAATCTGGGCACAGATATGTTGGCGTCCCTCTCTTGGTCATGTAAGCCGCCGTGTTGCCTGGCTGACAGCCAGGTGCGGCGGTTAACCACGGCAACCTAAGACCCCATTATATTAATAGGTTAGCCCTGATGAGCCCGATACTATGACATTACCTGAAAATTTCCGTGTAGTGATCGTATATACCAAACCGGCGGTGGAGCGGCAGGTCAGCGCCCGCACCATTAACCATGGGCTCTGCCCGCAGCTCGAAGTGATCAATTTGGGGCTGCCGCGGGGTTTAGCCAAAGAGGCCTACGCCGATATCTGGCAAGGGCTGGGGTCGGAACCGATTCACCTGGTGTTGGATGCCCGTGAGCCTGATCCTCAAGCCGTTGATCTGGCCGAGATGATCGGCGACTATCCCCTTGTCCGGGGGCAGGCTGTGCCTGTGGTCCAGGATCTCCTGGCCCATCTGGAAAAAAGTTGTTTCACCGGTGAGATTCAGGCCAATATTATCGACAGTGCGGCTGACGCCATCATCACCATTAATGAAGATCACCTCATCGTCGGTTATAACCAAGGGGCAGAAAAGATCTTCGGCTTTTCTCGGGCCGAGGTCCTGGGCCAAGATCTCAGCATTATTATTCCGCCGCCTCATAAAGAAAAACATCGGGAGTATGTCCGGCGCTATATCGCCACCCGGGATGCCCATGTCATCGGCAAACATGTCCAGCTATCGGCCCTCCGCAAAAACGGCGAAGAGTTTCCCATGAGCATCTCTTTTTCCGTGGCAGAAATCGGCGGTAACCTCTATTTCACCGGCATCATCCGGGACATCAGCGAATACGTTGAGCTTGAGGAAAAACTCCGACAGAACGAGCGGTTAGCCGCGGTAGGGAATACTATCTCCCAGATTGTCCATGAGATTAAGAACCCTTTAATGATCATCGGCGGCTTTGCCCAACAGCTCCTCAAGGCCAAGACCCTGGATGCCAAGGGCCTGCAGAAGCTAAAGATTATCGCGGAGGAAGTAAGCCGCCTGGAGAATCTCATGGCGGAGATGCGGGATTATTCCCGCCCCCCGGCCCTCAAGCGGGAAATCGGTCGGGTGGAGAAATTGTTACAGGAGATCACCGAGCTATATGGAGAGTATCTTAGAGAAAAGAACATCGAATTAATCCTTCGGCCCATGGAGCCGCTGCCCACCTACTCCCTGGATTACCAGCAGATGCGGCAGGTCCTGGTGAATCTGATCAAAAACGCCGCCGAGGCCATGCCCACGGGCGGCACCATTACCTTGGCAGCGGTGCGGCGTCCTCCCCATCTGGAGATCACCGTGGCCGATACCGGCGAAGGTATGCCCCCCGATGTCGTGGAAAACATCTTCACCCCCTATTTTACCACCAAGGCCAAGGGGTCGGGCCTGGGTCTGGCCATCTCCCGGAATATCGTCCGAGCCCATAATGGTGATATGTCTGTGGAGAGCCGACCGGGCAAAGGGACGACCTTTACCATCCAACTGCCTCTGGCCGAGGTTGAATCCGGCGTATGTCCCATGTAACTGAGCCACTCCTGCAGCTCGAGGACCTGCGGGCTGCCTTCTACACACCGGCCGGCCTACTGCCGGCGGTCACAGGCGTCTCCTTCAGTCTGCGGGCAGGAGAGACGCTGGGTCTGGTAGGGGAATCTGGATGTGGCAAGACGGTCACGGCCTTGGCCATCCTCCGCCTGCTGCCCCCGCAGACGAGCGTGCAAACCGGCCGGGTCTGGTTCGCCGGGCAGGATCTGATGGCTCTGTCGCCGGCGGCCATTCGCGCTATCCGGGGCAATCGCCTCGCCATGATCTTCCAGGAGCCCATGACTGCCTTGAATCCGGTGTTGACCATCGGGGACCAGATCAGCGAGGTGCTCCGGCTGCATCGCGGCATGTCAAGCCGGGAGGCCTGGGCTGAAGCCGGTCGCACCCTGGTGCAGGTGGGCATTGCAGATCCGGAAGCACGCCTGCGGCAATATCCCCATCAACTTTCTGGGGGGCTGCGCCAACGAGCCCTCATCGCTATGGCCCTGGTCTGCCGGCCCCAGTTGGTCATTGCCGATGAACCCACCACGGCTTTGGATGTTACCATCCAGGCACAGATTTTGGCCCTGCTGAGCGAACTGCAGGCCACCCTGAATATGGCCTTGCTCCTCATCTCCCATAACCTGGGGGTGGTGGCCCAGATTACCGATCGGGTGGCCGTGATGTATGCCGGTCGCATCGTGGAGACCGCGCCCAAGACTGCTCTTTTTGCCCAGCCGCGACATCCTTACACCCAGGGTTTGCTGGCTTCAGTTCCCAAGCTGAATTTCCTGGCTGCCCGCAGCCGATTGGCCGCAATCCCCGGGCAAGTCCCTTCCCTGGCCGAGGTGCCGCCCGGCTGTCCGTTCCAGCCCCGCTGCCCCCACGCTTTTGCCCCATGTCAGGAACCGCCGCCGTGGTTCCAGGTGGCCTCGGAACATGCGGTGGCCTGCTGGCTGTATCGCCGCCCGGAAACCTAGGAGGGCTTGGCTGTAACTCAAAGTATCGTGGAGTAGAGGTCGGCAAAATTATAATTACCAGGAATTAGCCAAACATATAACCCCTCGTCTTTTTCTTCTCCCCCTAGCGGGGAGAGGTAAGGAAATTTGCCTTATTAGAAACTTATTAGAAATGGTTAGCAGGGAGGGCAGGGATGTCTGAGCCCTTGTTGTGGACCCGCGGCCTCTCCAAAATCTTTCCCGTGACCACCACCTGGACCAAGCGCCGGCAGGTGGCGGCGGTGACCGAGGTGTCGCTGCAGCTGCAGGCCGGGGAAACGCTGGGATTGGTGGGCGAATCCGGGTGCGGCAAATCCACCTTGGGCCGCCTCCTTCTGGCCCTCATACCC
>CAZARS010000034.1:3017-3234 GCA_964487625.1 uncultured Desulfobacca sp. | reverse complement strand
CCGGGATATGCAGATCGTCTTTCAGAACCCATACTCGTCCCTGAATCCCCGTATGACCATCCGACAGACCCTGGAGGAGCCTTTTCTAATCCATGGCCTGGGGAATAAAAAAGAGAGATACGCCTGGGCAGTAGAACTGCTCCAGGATGTGGGCCTGCCAGAGAGCGCCCTGCACCGGTATCCCCATGAATTCAGCGGGGGACAACGCCAGCGGCTG
>CAZARS010000034.1:2677-2991 GCA_964487625.1 uncultured Desulfobacca sp. | reverse complement strand
CTCAAACCCCGCCTCATTGTAGCCGATGAACCAGTGTCGGCCCTGGATGTCTCAGTCCAGGCTCAGGTGTTGAATCTCTTTAACGACTTAAAAGAAAAACGCGGCCTTACTTATCTCTTCATTTCCCACGATCTAAGCGTCATCAGCCACGTCAGTGACCGCATTGCCGTCATGTATTTAGGCCGCCTGGTGGAGTTGGCTCCCCGGGAACGCTTCGGGCAAAACGGCTTGCATCCTTACACCGAAGCCCTCCTGGCTGCAGTGCCGGTAGCCGATCCCACCATCCAGAACCCGCCCCCGCGCCTCCAAGGCGA
>CAZARS010000034.1:0-2667 GCA_964487625.1 uncultured Desulfobacca sp. | reverse complement strand
CCTCTGCACGTCCCGGCCGGTTGTCCTTTCCATCCCCGTTGTCCCGAGGCAGTTGGGCTCTGTCAGGAAGTGGTGCCCGAATTCCGGGAAGTGGACACCGAGCATTGGCTGAGCTGCCATCGGCGTTAGCATTCAAGAAGGTAGGTAATGAGGGGGTAATAGATGATGAGGGGCAAAATTTGACGGGCGGCATGGCGCCGGGCCTCCCGCCGCAGGTGATGATTATAATAATGCGCAAAAATAATATCTCGTGCCCTGACCGTAGTGCCCAGACGCGTCAAGCCCCTACAGATAAAACTATCGAAAACAACCAGGACGACGTCGGGCTGGCCCTTGCCTCGCCTCCATTTCCCCTTCCCTATGCCCTCCCAAGCCCTGATCCCTCATTTTTCAAAGCAGGTCTTGGAAAAGGTGCTGGCCACCGGCACCGGGTAGTCGCCAGTGAAGCAGGCCAAACAGAAACTCGTCGGGTCCATCTGGGTGGCCGCCACCATCCCCTCCAAGCTGATGTAGCCTAAATAATCCAGATTGAGGAAGTCTCGGATGGCCGCCACCCTCTTATGGGCTGCCACCAACCCCCCTTTGCTGGAAAAGTCAATGCCATAGTAACAGGGGAATCGGGTGGGTGGGCAACTGACCACCATCCTGACTTCGACGGCCCCGGCCTGACGCAGGGCCTGGACCCGGGTCCGGGAGGTTGTCCCCCGGATGATGGAATCCTCCACCACCACCACCCGCTTACCCTGCAACACCTCCCGGACGGGATTGAGCTTTACCCGCACGGCAAAATCCCGCATACTCTGGGTGGGCTGGATAAATGTCCGGCCCACGTAGTGATTCCGGATCACCCCCATCTCAAAGGGGAGCCCCACGGCCTCGGCATAGCCCAGGGCCGCGTAGGTCCCGGAATCGGGGAAGGGCATGACCAGGTCTCCGGGTACCGGATGTTCCTGGGCCAGGCGGGCTCCCAGACGTTTCCGGATCTGATAAACATTAGCGCCGAAGATGCGACTATCCGGCCGGGCAAAATAGATAAATTCAAAGATACAAAATTTCTTGGGGGCAGGGGGTAGGGTCCGGTAGGTGGTGAGGCCATGCTCAGCCAATACCACGATTTCCCCGGGTTCCACATCCCTCAGATATTGCGCCTGGATCAGATCCAGCGCACAAGTTTCCGAGGCCAAGACCAAGGCGCCGTTGAGCTGCCCTAGACAGAGGGGGCGAAAGCCATGGGGATCCCGCACCCCGATCACCCGATCTTTGGTGGCCAAAATCAGGGAATAGGCCCCTCGCACTTGCTGCAAGGCTTTGGTCAACGCTTCCACCAGACCCTCCCGCCAATGCCGGGCCATGAGATGCACAATCACCTCGGTGTCCATGGTGGACTGGAAAATGGAGCCACCCCGCTCCAATTCCTGCCGCAGTTCGAAGGCGTTGACCAGATTCCCGTTATGGCCAATGGCCAGAGTTTCTCCGCCGTGGTGCACCACAAAGGGTTGGACGTTAACTACTAACGGTGAGCCAGTGGTGGAGTACCGCACATGGCCGATGGCTAAGTGGCCCGTCAGATTGGCCAGGATATCCGGGCGAAAGACCTCGGCGACTAAGCCCAAACCCTTGTGCTGCCGGACCTGATAACCATCGCCGCTGACCAAGCCGCAGGATTCCTGGCCCCGGTGCTGGAGGGCATAAAGCCCGAAGTAGGCCAGGCGGGCCGCCTCAGGATGCCCATAAATGCCAAAAATACCGCAATATTCCTGCGGCCGGCCAACTCCGCCGCAGGTTCTCCGATAACATTCATCTGGGTTCATATTTTCCTTTATGCCCGAGCGTCCTTAAGGAATGGCCCGTGCCCCGCTGACTCGAGGGTGGGTTCCGGCCCAGGGATATTTTTGTTGTAACTGAGCAAGCTTGGCTGGCTGTGGCTGAAAGCGGAAGAGGCGCCCGTGCTTGCCGTAGGCCGAGGTTTTCTCTAAAGAATAGGTCGCTACCAGCTCAAGTTCCGGAACCATCTGCTGCAGTTCGACCGGATCGCCCCATAAAAGCGCTTCGGCTGCAGGGATAGGCGCCACGTCATGAAATAAGACATAATCTGCCCCACCTAAATACAACCATTCTATTATATCATGGACACTGCCATGGGGCAGCCCGATCCAATACCCCTTGGCCCAATACGCTATCTCCGGCTCGCGGGCACTGATGACTTTGCCTGGCCCAGAGCTTTGCAGGATGGTCTGCGCCGCCAGCTGATGCACTTGGGGGCAGTGCCGCACGTGCCAACGCTGTGGCACCTCCCGGAAATATTGGGGATAGAGAACATGCCAAACAAATGCCACGGCCAGCAATCCCAATGCCGATTTTTTCAAGAGGGGAGCACGGATGGAATCTCTCAGGATTTCCCAGAGCCAGAGGGTTAAGGCCCCCAGGCCCAGAAAAATCCAGGGGAAAAACCAGGCAATATGGCGCGCCTCCCGCACCTGGGAGAGGAGGTGCAAGCCAACCACTAAAATACTGGCCCAAGCGGTCAAATGCAGGGGCTTGGCCCCATAACCAATAGCCAATAAAAAGACCAGGCTGAGGAGCCCTGGTAAACTGGCCAATTGTAATTCCCGGAGACTGAAGGCAATATTCTGGGAAAGGGTCCTGCCCAACTTCTGGAAATCAACC
>CAZARS010000033.1:17595-24793 GCA_964487625.1 uncultured Desulfobacca sp. | reverse complement strand
GGTATGGTCCGCGCACGGTGATTGCCGTGGGCCTCGCCGTCCTCGGCCTGGCCAATAAACCCTCGCCTTACACGGCGAGCGATGCTGATTTCGGCGTTATCCTGGGGGATATCACTTGGCAACTCGTGAACCAAAAACTGCTTGAAGAACAACTCGTCCAGACAAATATCTTCCTGAACTCCGTCATCGAAAACATCCCCCACATGATATTTATTAAGGATGCTAAAGAGTTACGCCTTGTCCGTTTGAATCGGGCCGGCGAGCAACTTTTGGGCTATAGCCAGGCGGAATTGCTTGGCAAAAATGATTATGATTTTTTCTCAGCCAAGGAGGCGGACTTCTTCACCACCAAAGATCGCGAGGTCCTGGCCCAGCAGAAAGTCGTAGATATCCCCCAGGAACCCATTCAAACTCGGCATCAGGGCGAGCGCTGGCTCCATACTATCAAAGTGCCTCTCTCGGGCCCGGATGGGGAACCGGCTTATCTCCTGGGCATCTCCGAAGACATTACCGAACAGCTCCGATTAGCCAAGACCCTGGAGCTAGTGGCGGCCAGCGGCAGCCAAAAACCCGAGGAGATCTTCCAGATGCTGGCCAAGGAGGTCGCTCAGACCCTGCAAGCCCAGGGGGCCCTCATCGGCCGGCTGGCGCCGAACCACCCCCCACAGGTGGAGACCTTAGCGGTTTATCGGGATGGTGAATTTTCAGAGAACTTTAGTTTTCCCTTGCAAGCCACCCCCATCGGTCTGGTAACCGACCAACAACCCTGTGTGATTCCACCCGAGGTCCGACGGCTCTTCCCCCAACCATTGTTTTTGGTGGGAACCGAGACCGCAGGATATTGGGGGTTGTATCTGACCAATCGGGCTGGCCAGCCCATTGGCCTTATGGCCATCAGTGGCAGTCCCCATCTCAAGCTATCCCCCCAGACCCTCTCAGTGCTGCAGATTTTGGTCGCCCGGGCCGCGGCGGAAATCGAACGCCAGGCTGCCTTGGCCGAACTGCAGCACCAGCAAGCCTTCTTACGGCTCGTCATCGATTCCGTGGATGCCTTTATCTGTGTCAAACACTTGGATGGTCGCTACATCCTGGCCAATCAAGCGCTAGCCCGTGCCTACGGCACTACTGTGGCCGACCTGGAGGGACGACGGGATGAAGACTTCTGCCCCAATCTGGAGGAGTGCCGCAAGTTCCGCCAGGATGACCGACGGGTGATTCAGGAACGCCGTTTAGTCATTATCCCCGAGGAGCAGATCACCTACGCGGATGGCAGCCGGCACTGGCTTACCACCGTTAAACGGCCCCTTATTAATACTGATGGCACCTGCGATAAGCTCTTGGCGGTGGCCATGGATATCACCCCCCGCAAACAGGCCGCGGCCGAAATAGACCTGTTATTGACCGCCATGCAACAGGCCGGTGAGGCGATTGTCATCACCGATGCCACCGGGGCCATTCAATATGTTAATCCCGCCTTTGAAAAGGTGACCGGGTATCGCAAGGAGGAGGTTTTAGGCCAGAACCCCCGGATTCTGAAATCCGGTAAGCACGATCAGGAATTTTACCAGAATCTCTGGAGGACCATTAACTCTGGCCTTATCTGGCGGGGCCAACTCATCAATCGGCGCCGGGACGGCACCCTCTTCACGGAAGAGGCCACCATCTCCCCGATTTTTGATGAAAAGGGTCGGATTGTCAATTTCTTGGCCGTAAAAAAGAATATTACCCAAGAACTGGAGATGGCCCAGCAACTGCACCAGGCGCAAAAATTGGAGTCCATCGGCCGCTTGGCCGGCGGCCTGGCCCATGATTTCAATAACATGCTCTCGGTCATCATCGGTTATACCGAACTCTTGGAAAAAGATACCCCGGCTGATCATCCCCATTATGAATTGCTGGAAGAAATCCGGCGGGCTGGTTTGCGGTCCCGGGCCCTGACCCACCAACTCCTGGCCTTCAGTCGGCAGCAGAGCCAACAGCTGCAGATCCTGGATCTCAATATGGTCATCACCACTTTGGAGAGGATGTTGCGGCGGATCATTGGAGAGGATATTGAGCTGGTATCGGCCTTGGCACCGAACCTGGGTGCAGTGCGGGCTGACCCCGGTCAGATGGAGCAGGTGCTCATGAACTTGGCGGTCAATGCCCGAGACGCCATGCCCCACGGCGGCCGTCTGACTATCACCACCCGCAACGTGGATTTGCCCGAGCCGGGGGATACTCCGCCTTTTGATGTGCCGCCCGGGCCCTATGTAATGATCCAAGTGAGCGATACCGGCCTCGGTATGGACGATACTACTCGTGGCAAAATCTTTGATCCTTTCTTCACCACCAAGGAACCAGGCCAGGGCACCGGACTAGGGCTCTCCATTGTGTATGGTATCATCAAACAATCCGGCGGGGACCTCCGCTGCGAGAGCACCCCTGGACAGGGAACAACCTTTACCCTGGTCTTGCCCCGGTTGGCTGCTGCAGCGCCAGCTAAAACCGCTGTGGCCAGCGAATTCCCCCAGGAGTTGAGGGGTCAGCAGGAGTGTATCCTGGTCGTGGAAGACGAAGAACCCGTGCGCAAGCTCCTCCAGAGCATGCTGCGCATCCTGAACTACCGAGCCGTACTAGCCAGAGATGGGACGGAAGCCCTGCACCTGATCACGGCCGAGGGCCTGCGCCCTGATCTTGTCCTGACAGATGCCATTATGCCCAATATGGGGGGTAAACAACTGATCACCGCCATCCATCAGATCATACCCGATCTGAAAGTCATCTTTATGTCGGGATATGTGGATGAACGGGCCGGTCCTGATGACCTGTGGCCAGATGTTCCCTTTCTGCAAAAACCATTTTCCCTGAATATCCTGGCCGCTAAACTCCGGGAGGTCCTGGCTGACAAGAGAAAAACCGCGCCGGTCAAACATTAAACAATGCCAGACGTTGACGGGGTGGCCGGGTCTTGCTATGCTGAGGTCAGAGGATACTGTCCAAGCTAGTGCCATCTGGAAATGACTTGGTATTGTCGGTAGTCCTGCCGCACCACCTGAATCAATCGCCCGTATAATAAGCGGCAATAATTCTTCTTCTGCCCCTCATCCCAAGCCTCTCCCTGCCTGGCGGAGAGAGGGAGTTGAGGACTGCCCGGATGGAAACTAGCCAAAACCCTTGACCTGATTTTCCAGGAGAAACCTCCCCATGGCCTGCCGTTGTGGCCTGGTCGGCCTGCCCAATGTGGGCAAATCCACCATTTTTAATGCCTTAAGCGGTGGGACGGCCGAAGTGGCCGGTTATCCCTTCACTACCATTGCGCCCCAAGTGGGGAGCGTGCCCGTACCCGACCCACGCCTCGAGAATTTAGGTCGGCTGCTGCACCCCCCCAAACTGACCCCCACGACCATCGAATTTGTGGATATCGCGGGGCTCATCGAAGGCGCCAGCCAAGGCGAAGGGTTGGGGAACCAATTCCTGGCCCATATCCGGGAGGTGGACCTCCTGGTCCAAGTTATCCGCCTGTTCGAGGCGCCGGACATCCCCCACATTGCTCCGACCTTAGACCCGGTGCGGGATGTGGGCCTCATCGACACAGAACTTCTGCTGGCGGACCTGGAAATGGTGCGACGCCAGTTGGTCAAGGCTGAGAAGGCCGCGAGATCGGGGGAAAAAAAAGTCCTGACGCAATTAACTTTTCTCCGGTCGTTGGCAGACTGGCTCAACCAAGGACAGTGGGCTCGGGAGTTCCCCGGGAGCAATGAGGATCGGGCTTTTTTCTCCGAGATTCCCCTCCTAACCCGCAAACCCTGCCTCTGGGTGGCCAATCTCAGCGAGGCGGAGTGGCAGGCTCGCCGATATTACCCGGCCCTGGAAGCATTGGCAGCCCAGCGGCGGGTGCCCCTCATCCCCATTTTGGGCGATCTGGAGGCGGAACTGGTGGATCTCCCCCCGGCCGAACGCCAGGAGTTCCTGGCCGCGGCCGGCATGCCGGAATCGGGGCTGGAGCGCCTCATCCGGGCTAGCTATGACCTTCTGGGTCTCATTACTTTTTACACCATCGTGGGCAGTGAGGTCCGGGCTTGGACCATCCCCCGGGGCACCCCTGCGGTCCAGGCGGCCGGGCGTATCCACTCGGATATGGCCAAGGGCTTCATTAAAGCCGAAATCATGGCCTATGAGGATCTGGCCAGGTTGGGGTCAGCGGCCCGAGTGCGGGAGGCGGGGCTCGTCCACCTGGAAGGACGGGACTACCAGCTCCGAGACGGCGACATCGTCCTTTTCCGTTTTCAGGTGCGGTGACCAGCCATGGCGAGAGGTTTATGGCCCTGGCTGGCTACTCCTTGGCAGACCTTGCTGGATTTTATTTTGCCTCGCCCCTGCCTGGGATGCCACCAGATTTTACCCAAAGTGGCCCCGGGCTGGCTGTGTAGCGCTTGCCAGGCGGACCTGCCTCTCTTGCCCCACCCCCGCTGCCCTCGCTGTGGTGCCCCCTTTCGCAGCCCTATGGGTGGTCGGCACCTCTGTCACGCCTGTCTGCGGCAGCCACCTCCCTTTCATCGGGCGCGTGCCGTGGCGTTTTACGAAGGGTTGATCTTGGAGGCCATCCACCGATTGAAGTATCAGCGGCAACTCCTCTATGCCAAATTTTTAGGAGACCTCCTGCGGCAAGAGCCGGAGGTGCAGGAGATCATCGCCGGAGCCGAACTCCTTCTCCCGGTGCCCCTCCATCCTTCTCGCCTCCGCTGGCGGGGCTTTAATCAGGCGCTCCTACTGGCCCGGCATCTGGCCCCGGAACGTGTCGATACCCGGGTCCTTATCCGTCAGCGGTCCACCCGCCCCCAAGTAGGGCTCAACTCCCAGGAACGGCGGGCCAATGTCAAAGGAGCCTTTGCCGTCACCGAGCCAGCCCGCGTGGCCGGTAAAAACCTCGTCCTGATTGACGATGTCTTCACCACCGGGGCTACCATTGGCGAGTGTGCCCGGGTCCTACGCCGGGCCAAGGCTGCCCGCCTCGAAGTCATTACCGTGGCCAGGGTGGGGTATGCCTGAGCTGCTGCCAGCCACCGCCAAGATCCTGGACTGGCCCCGCGCCCAGATTTGGGTCCGCCAGCAGCAGGGCCAGGGGGCCCGGGTGGTCTTCACCAATGGCTGTTTCGATCTTCTTCATGTTGGCCATGTGCGTTACTTACAGGCTGCCCGGGCACTGGGGAATTGCCTCGTGGTGGGTCTCAACGACGACGCCTCGGTCCGCCGCCTCCAGAAAGGGCCTGGACGCCCCATTGTGCCCCAGGCAGAACGGGCCGAAATTCTCGCCGCCCTTGCCTGTGTGGATATCGTGGTTCTCTTTAGCCAGGACACTCCCTTGGAGCTTATCCTCACCTTGCGCCCCGATGTTTTGGTCAAAGGGGGCGACTATACTCCGGAAACCATCGTGGGCCGCAGCGAAGTCCTCTCCTGGGGGGGACGCGTCGCCGTGATCCCTTTTGTGCCGGGCCATTCCACCAGCGCTCTCATTAAGCGCATCCTTGCTTTGGCAGGGGCCCCCGGTGAGCAGTGACGGATAGGGCTCTGACCATTCCAGACAAAACCACTCCTGGCCATCGCCCCGGCAAGCTCTTGCTTCTGCTGGGTTTCTGACATATAGTAGAAACGGTAAAAATTACTCCTGCAAGTGGGACCTGTCTTGGCAAAACACGAGGTAAACCATAGCCGTTCGGCGGTAATATGGGTGGGCAGACGGCAAACCGTCTATTGGCTAATTTACAGCATTTTTTTGGTAACCTGTTTCAGCCTGGGCGCTCCCTTCCCGGCCGAGGGGCAGCAGGAGGCAGGGAAACTGACCTTAGAGGAGGCCATTGCCACGGCCTTGGCAAAACATCCTGCCATTCAGGAGTTCAAGGCCCGCTCCCTGGCCGCCCGAGCCCAGATCGGCGTCAGCCGGGCAAACTTGTTGCCGAAGCTCAGTCATAGCTCCTCGTATTATTACGGCACCTCGGTGCCCTCCTCCAGTCTGGCCATTCCCTCGGGCATCGGTCAATTCTCCGGCTCACGGGGGGAGAGCAATGATTTTGTTATACATCGGTTTGAAGTTAACCAGCTCCTCTTTGATTTCGGCAAGACCTTAGGCCAGATCGGCCAGTCCAAGGCCCTTTTTGCCGCAGCCCAACAGGACTTGCAGAGTGTGCGGCAACAGGTGGTGTTGGACGTCAAGACCGCTTTTTTCGGCTACTTGGCGGCAGAGCGGGCCGTGCAAGTGAGCGCCGAAAATCTTCGCCTTAACGAGGAGTTGGTGAAACAGGCGCAAGGGTTCTATGAGGTGGGGGTGCGGGCTCGCATCGACGTCACCACGGCGGAAGCCAACCTCTACCGGGCGCAGGCCGACCTCATAACGGCCCGCAATACCTTCCAGATTGCCCAAGTCGCCCTCATGACTGCCTTAGGTCTGAAAGAATGGCCCTATGCCGGCCTGAGTTATCAGGTGGATACCCGCCCCAAGACCGTGACCTTAACTCAAGCCCGGGAAAAAGCTCTGAGCGACCGCCCTGATCTGAAACGGAATAGTTTCCAACAACAAGCAGACCAACAGGCCGTGCGCTCGGCCCGAGCCGGTTATTTCCCCACCTTGGCCGCCCAAGGGCTCCAGAACACCCAAGGCCGCCCGTATGGCGATATGCGGGGCACCTGGTCCCTGGTGGTGACCGCCTCCGTGCCCCTCTTCGAGGGTTTGGCCACCCGCTACGCCGTGCAGCAGGCCAAAGAGAACCTGCGGGCCACCCAAGCCAATGGCGAGGTTCTGCGCCAGGATATCAATAAACAGGTGGAGGAAAGCTTCCTCAATCTGCAGGCTGCGGCGGAGCGGATCCGGGCCGCAGCCAAGGGTCAGGAAGCTGCCCGGGAAAACTGGGACCTGGCCCGAGGGCGCTATAATGCCGGGGTCGGTTCCATCATCGAAGTCACCGACGCTCAGGTCAAATATTTCAATGCCGAGTTGACTTATATCCGGGCTGTGTATGATCTGAAGGTGGCCGAAGCCCAGTTGGAAAAGGCCATGGGCGTAGCCTATTAAAGGCAGGGATTAGGGATAAAGCAGATTTTCTGTCTTTACCTGCCCAAGAGATTGTGGCCCGATCCTTCTCACCAAAGCCCGGCCTCCTGGAGTTGGCGCTGGAGGGTCGGCTGATCGGTGAACTGCCAAGCCTGGAGACCCTGGCCCCAG
>CAZARS010000033.1:6630-17585 GCA_964487625.1 uncultured Desulfobacca sp. | reverse complement strand
CCTCCACAAACGGCAGTTTGTCATCGATGAAGAGTATCCGGTGAGGCTCGGTCCCGGCCTGGCGGATCAGGTGCTGGTAGATGGCCGACTCCGGCTTGCGGCTCCCCACTTCATAAGATAAGACAAAATTGGTAAATTTTGCCAACAATGGATAGTTCTCCAGAATAAATTGAAAATGGAGGGCATTGGTGTTGGACAACAGATAGAGAGGGTATTTAGCGGCCAAATGGGTCACCACTGGCACCATTTCCGGCATGGGGAAAAAGATATTATTCCACCAGGTGGCAAAGCGCTCAAAGGTCAGCTGCACCTGGAAATGCTCTCGAATCTGCTCAAAGAATTCCTGGGCGGAAAGCCGCCCCGTATCAAACCCCGGCTCCAGGTTGCTGCCAAAGACCGCAGCAAAGACTGCCTCCGGGCTCGTCCCGGCTAATGCGGCCAGACGACGGCAGAATTCCAGATGATCCACTTTTACTAAGACATTTCCTAGGTCAAAGGTAATAACCTCGATGGCGGGGCTGGTGGGCTGAGAAACCATTTCTTTCCTCCGGACCTCTTGACAATCAGGCCCAAATAGCGGAGCCTAAAGGATATTATTGTTATACGGGATTGCGGAGAATTTTGCTTGCCTTTTCCCTCAGAGTCTTTGGCTAAGGAGAAGCTATGGCCAGGAGCACCAGCTGGACCTTTTTCTGGGCCCTTATCTTAGGCATCATTGCGGCCAGCATTTTTCTGTTATATGGCCCCTATCTGGAGAGGGAGATCAATCGCCGGGTGGCGGCGGCTTTGGAGAAGAAGGATTTCACTTTGCAGGTGGCCAAAGGTTCTGAAACCGCCCTGGCGGGTGCTCCCAAACAGGCGGTGGGCCCGCGTTTTGCCCTAATCTCCGAAGGAGGCAAGACATTCCTGGCCGACCTCCATACCGGCCGAGTCTGGCGCTATTTCCATTACGGCAAAGCCGAGGGTTGGTCCAAAGAGGTTGAGGGTTTTGCACCCCTCCCCTTCTTCCAAGGAAATAAGAAATTTTCCACGGCCAGCGAGGCAGCCGGCGCCTTGGAGTCAGGAGAGGTGAAACCACAATAACACCATGAACCTATTCCAGAAATTCTGGTTGGCCGATCTTCTGTGGGCCTTGTTCTTGACTGCCTTGGGAACGGTCTTGGGCCTGCTGTGGCAGTGGGACGTGATCCAACACAGTCTGCAGGGGACCTTGGACCTCCAGATTGCCGCAGTGGAAAAGGAAGAAGCCGCCCGCCGTTTGGCGGCCATCCCCACCTATACCTTGGACCAAGCAGTGGCCCTACACGAACAAGGGCGAGCCGTCTTCATCGATGCCCGGGAGCCTGAGGAATATCAGGAACTCCATATTGCCGGGGCCCGGTCGCTGCCGGCGTCAAAGCTCTCCCGCCGGTTGGTGGCGGCCACATTGCAGAACCTGACCCTAGATCATCCCATCGTGGTTTACTGTGGTTCGGTGGACTGCCATGCCAGCCTACGGGTGGCAGAATTTTTAAAAAAACAGGGTTTTACCCAGGTCGCGGTCTACATTGGAGGCTTTCGCGCCTGGGATGAGGCAGGATATCCCGTTGATATCGTCCGCTAAACGCTGGCTGGTCTGCAGCGCCCGCTTGCTCCTGGGCGGGATTTTTCTGTATGCCAGTCTCGCAAAGATCGGCAAACCCTACCATTTTGCAGCCGCGATTGCGGCTTATCAGCTGCTTCCGCCGACTCTGGTGGGTGTGGCCACGGTCTTCATTCCCTGGGTGGAGGCCGTGGCGGCCATGGCGCTGCTCAGCGGCCTCAAGCCCCGGAGTGCAGTGCTGGTCTTAAGCGGCCTCATGCTTATTTTCATGGCAGCCATCGCCATTACCATGGCCCGGGGGCTGGCCATTGACTGTGGTTGCGGCCTGCTGGTGGAACGACCAGTAGGCTGGCTGGCCTTGTTGGAGGATGGTCTCCTTCTCGGCCTGTTGTTGGCCCTATATGTGGCCCTGCTTCCCCCTCGACAACCCGAGGCTATCCCCTCGCCATCTGGCCCCTCGGTCTAAAGTCCTTGGCATCACCTGGTTTTCAGGCTAAAATAAGACAAAGCCATTGCAAGAGTGGTGCCCTTGGCGGTGGAGGTCCCCTTCTGAAGGATGAACCATGAGTCGCTTTTTCAGTCTCCATGATCCCAGCGAGAAAAAATATATCTTTAACAGCTTCCTGGTCTTTGTGGTTCTTGTGGAGCTCATCATTTTGGGCGCCACCATTATCTGGCAGATAGACGAAGGCTGGTTCGGCGGAGAAGTGCGGGTCATTCCCTTCCCCTGGCGGGAATACTTGGTAGTGGCCTTTCTGGCTCCCATTGTCATGATCTTCCTCTTCGGCATTATTATCAAGGGGTTTGATCTGCTGAACACTGCCGACTTGGAAGGAGAAGACAAGCGTGGGAAAGCCCTGCGCCGCCTGCAGCACAAGTTCTCGCTGGTGAGCTATATCATGGGTCTGGCCCTGGTCTTTGCCTTCCTTTACGGCCTGATTTATCCGGAGAAGGTACTGACTTATCTCAAGGCCCTGTTTTCCGTGCTGGGTTTATGGGGAACATATCTGATTATCGGCATCATTGCCTTAAGCATGCTTTATTTCCCCATTAGCCTGATCTTGCGCTATCGATTGGCCAAACAGGCCATGGAATATCAATACCTCCTCCTCCTGGCGGAACGGCATGGCGTCATCGTGGACCGGGAGACCGGTCGCCTGGTGGCTGCGGCGCCGCCAGATGACCAGCCCGGCAACGCCCAGATACCTGCAGATGACCGCCCCCAGTCATTATTGGCCATGGATCAGCCAGAGGAGAGCAAAAGAGATTTTTAGCATACCAGGCTAGACTGTGCTCCCGGGTTCAATACGCCAGCAACAAACAAGGCGTCCCCGGCTAAGGGACGCCTTGCTGCAGAAACGGCAGGGTGAGGCTCAGGCCGTCAGCTTCTGATCCAAGAGGCCCCGGATCCCTTCGGTCAGGGTCCAATAAAGCCGGTTTTTCTTGGCCCGGAGCCGTTGATAGGCCTTGAGAATATCCAAGGTCAGGATAATCCGGGTAAGGGAACAGTTTAATTCCCCGTGCAGGTGGCTGCCGATGATCTCAAAGCCCAAGATGCGGGTATGGAACTGCAGGGGCGAGTGGGGTTCACCCTCGAAGACATCGGTAATGAAATGGGTGTAATTGCGCTCCACCACCTCCTTGACCGCACTACCCATGAGGCGGATGGCCACCAGCATCTTTTTCCGATAGGCCGGCAGGATCATGAAGCGGCCGATCTCCACGAACCGACCGTCCTGGGCTAACCGGTTGAGATCCACCTCCGGGCGCAGGGAAACCTGAAACTCGGCCGGTAACTCCAGGGGCGGATCATAGAACAACCGGAGCACGCCAGCTGGTTGGCCATTCACAGTGGCCAGGAACCAGGAATACGGCCCCTCAGGATCGATAGGAAACGGTATTTCGGTGGCCGCCGTTTTGATCCAGTTTTTCTCCCGCCGGTAAACCTCTTCCACTACCTGTAACGCCTGACTCCTGGTGGATTGGTCAAGCACTTTCTGAGTGTCGATTTTTCCCATCCTCTGTCCCCCGTTCTCCAAGTTGTTGCTGAGGCGGCCAGGCTGCCGACCCGCTGGGTTGCTGATATGGATATTGTTTCCCGCATAAGCGGGCCAACTCCCGCATGACAGTATGGGTGATCTGCCGGCAGAGCAGCACCCGGCCCTTCTGGCGCTGGGCTGGCGCCAGCCGGGGATCTTTTTGGAGCCGCTGCCACTCTCTGATTTCTTCATGAAAATTCAAGGGTTGCCCGAAGCGCAGGATGATCCTGCCGAAGGGGGGAATCCGCCCTCGTTGGGCCCGGCCAGGGAAATCGATCCCCACCGGCAAGATTGGCACTTGGGCCTGGAGGGCAAGCTCCCCCACCCCCAATCGACCCCGTTTGAGGAGATAAGGATGACTGTTGCGGCTGCCCTCCGGAAAGATGCCCAGACTGTACCCCTGCCCGAGCCGGGCCAGCCCCTCCTGGATGGGATCTGGCCAGGCTAGCCGCTTGCGACGGTTGAGAAACTCCCACTTGGCCGGCTTGTTATAGACATAGATAGGTTGCACCCCTTGCAACAACCAGCCGATGAAGGGCAGTTGCCCATACATCCAATCCACCATGAAACTGATTGGACCTTGCCCCCAATGGAGCATGAGGTAACTACTTAACACGACCGTTTCAAAGTAATTATTATGATTATAAGCAAATATGACGGGATGCGGCTGCTGCTGCAAATCCTTGCTATGTTCTACAGTGGTGATTTTTTGGAAAAGAAATAATAATAACTGAGCAATAAAGCGATATGGCAGAGAATAAAACGATCTATCCATACTCATCTTTTAAATAATTTTTAATCTGGTAATAATTATCTCTTTTTTGAGGGATTATCTTATAATTACTCTGTTAAAAATTGATAATAACCTTTATTTTTTTCAGTTATGATTTGATTGGCAACGAGTAATATATATATTTTCATTTGATCATCAGGAATCTGCCCCCTTAACAGCTTGACTTCAGGAGAGGACCGATTCGCAGCACGTCCACAGTAACCAGCCCTCCCCAGCAGGTCTGAGGCCAAAGTGACATCTCCTGGTGAGGTGTCAACGTATCAGAACTTTCGAGATTATTGCCTGGCAAGCCGGGCTCCCTCTCTGTTATCATGAGCGAAATGAGGAACTTTTCTTGACACTCCTGTCCGGCAACGTTTTTGCGTAAGGTTGATGGCGCCTTTCCTTCGCCGCCGCCAGCAGCTCGGGATGGCATCGGTAGACCAGGAGTGGAGAGGTAAGTATCTGTGGTATCTCCTTTTTATGAGGAAATGTTTGGCAAATGAGGGCTGTTCTGGTAGATACTTAAGCGAGGGAGGGCTGGCGGGCTTTGCTTAGGTCGGCGCCTCCGGCCATTTAGCGCCGCTTATTCTAATCTGCGAGGGACTTATGGCCATTGCCAGGGAATTATTGGATATCTTAGTCTGTCCCCAATGCCGGCAGCCGGTGCGCTTAAGCGACGCCGGCGATGGCCTCATCTGTGCAAAATGCCAGTTGTGGTATGACATTATCGATGACATCCCTGTGATGTTAATCGAGAAAGCCAAAAAACTTGACGCCGCCGCATGCCAGGCCTCTCAGTAGTTGTCATCACCCACAATGAAGAAAAGAACATCGTGGCCTGCCTGGAGTCAGCCCGTTTTGCCACGGAGATCGTGGTCCTGGACTCTGGCAGCACGGACCGGACCGTGGAGTTGGCCCGGCAGTTCACTGACCGGGTTCTTTCTGTGGCGTGGGAGGGGTTTGGCCGCACGAAAAATCGGGCGGTGGCGGCGGCCAGCCAGCCATGGGTTTATGTGCTGGATGCCGACGAACGCCTCACCCCAGAGTTGCGTCAGGAAATTGAGGCCGTTGTCGCAGCGGACGGCCCTCTAGACGGCTATCGGGTTCCCCGTCGCAACTTTTTCTGCGGGCGTCCCATTAAGCATCTGGGGTGGTATCCCGATTACTCCATCCGTCTGTTTCGGAAAGACAAGGGACGGTTTGTAGAGCGGGAGGTGCACGAAAGCGTCCAGGTCCAAGGCCAGGTGGGGACCCTGCGCCACCCCATGTTGCATTATACTTATGAATCTTTGAGTGATTTCCTCCAACGGTTGGATCGCTACTCCACCCTGGCAGCCAGGGAGTTGGTAAAACAGGGGAAAAAACCGCGCTGGGGAGAGCTGCTCTGGCGGCCGCTGCTGACCTTTGTGAAGCTCTATATCCTCAAGGCCGGCTTCCTGGATGGCCGGGATGGCTATACCCTGGCCTTTCTCTATAGCACCTATACCTTGGTAAAATATGCCAAGGCTCGGGAACTGCGGGAGCAGCCCGAGCCAGAAGGACATGGGCAATGAAAATCGACCCCACGGCCAGGATCGGTGCAGAAGTGGAATTAGCCCCGGAGGTGGAGGTGGGCCCGGGGGTGATCATCGAAGGTCCTACCACCATCGGGGCCGGCACCCGTATCCAGGCCCATGCTTATATCGGCCCCTTCACGACCATCGGCGAGGGGAACCTCATCTCCTTCGGGGCCATTATCGGGCATGAGCCCCAGGATTACGCTTTTACGGGTGAACCCAGTTACACCCTCATCGGTAATCACAATATTATCCGGGAATATGTCACCATCCACCGGGGCACCAAACCAGGGAGTGCCACCCGAGTAGGTGATCACAATTTCCTTATGGCCCTGTCCCACATGGCCCATAACTCCTCGGTGGGCAATCATGTTATCGTCATTAACGGTGCCCTCATCGGTGGCTATGTGGAGGTTGAAGATAGGGCGGTGATCTCCGGCAACTGTGTTATTCATCAATTCTGCCGGGTGGGCCGCTTGGCCATGATGCGGGGCGGCTCCCGGACTTCTCGGGATATCCCGCCCTTCTGCATCAGTGATTGGGAACACACCATCCGGGGCCTCAATCTGGTGGGCCTGAAACGGGCTGGCTTTGACCGGGAACGGCTGACGGCTTTGAAACAAGCCTTCCGTCGTCTTTTTCAGCATCGGGTGAATCTTAAAGAAGCCTTGGCCCGGGTGGAAGCCGAGGTGCCGCTGACTGCAGACGTCCGCTATCTGCTCGATTTTATCCGGCAGTCCAAACGAGGTGTGGCCATGGGCCCGAAAACTCCAGCGACAGCCGATGACCTTTAAACATATCCTTCTCATTCAACTGAAGCATCTGGGGGATGTCCTTCTGATTACGCCGGTGGTGCGGGCCCTCCACCAGGCCTACCCCCGGGCGATCATCAGAGCCCTGGTCCCCCGGGGCATGGAGGCCATGCTCAGCGACCATCCCCTGATTCAGGAAATTTTGCCGGTGGATCGCCGGGAAGGCCGGCTCAGCCATCAGCTCCGTTTATTCAGGGTCTTGCGGCAACGGCGTTTTGACCTGGTGCTGGAATTCTCCGGGGGTGATCGGGGTGCCCTCTATACCTGGCTGACCGGCGCTAGCCAGCGGGTGGGCGTGACCCATCCCAAACGGCCCTGGTGGCATCGCCATCTGGCCTTTACCCATCTGGCCCCGGCCCCATCCCTGCGGGATCATACCGTGACAAAAAACTTAGCCCTGGTGCAATTTTTGGGGATTGCCCCCCAACATCGAGGCCTGGAGTTTTATTGGTCCCCAGCCATCGCCCAGCAAGTGCAGACTCTGCTGCTGCAGCACCGGCTGCAGCCCAAGGGCTTTATCCTCATGCACCCACCGGCCCGCTGGCTGTTTAAATGCTGGACCACGTCGGGATATGCACAGGTCATTGATACCTTACAAGGGGAGTTCGGGTTGCCGGTGGTCCTGACTGCGGCGCCAAACTCGGCGGAACTGGATTTTATCGGCGACATTCTAATCCAGGTCCAGACCCGCCCCATTAATCTGGCCGGCCAACTGGACCTGAAGACTCTAGGCGCCCTCATAGCTCAGGCCCGCTTATTCGTTGGCGTAGACAGCGCCCCCATGCACCTGGCGGCGGCGGTGGGCACCCCCAGTGTGGTCCTGTTCGGACCCTCGGGACCGTATAACTGGCGGCCTTGGGGGGAGGGACATTTAGTGTTGACGAAAGATTTTCCCTGCCAACCCTGTGGCCGGGATGGCTGCGAGGGAACCAAGATCAGCCGGTGCCTCACTGCCATCACCCCTGCCGAAGTCCTGGCCGCCATTGCACAACAACTGCAGTCATGCACCTCGCCCTCATCCGCCACCGCTTAGCCAGTCTGGGGGGCGCGGAGACCACGCTTTTGGCCCTCACCAGGGAATTGGTCCGGCAGGGTCATACGGTGACCGTCCTGACGGCTGATGAGCAGCGTCCCCGGGTATTGGCGGGATTAGACCGGGTGCACTGGTGCCACGTGCCTACTTGGCCAGGAAAGCTGGGCCGGATTTGGGGGTTTGCGGTCCATGCTCGCCGGTTGGTACAGACCCAACGCTTCGATTTGGTATACAGCCTGGAGCGAACCCTGGCCCAGGATGCCTACCGGGCCGGCGATGGCTGCCACAGGGAGTGGTTGGCTCGGCGGCAGGAGTATGACTCACCCTGGCAGCGCGGCCAGCTAGCCGTAAGTCCTTTTCACCGCCTCTTGCTGTTTCTGGAGGCCCGGCTCTACCGCTCCCCCGACCTGCACTTGGTCATCGCCAACTCCCGCCAGGTCAAGGAGGAGGTCCACCGTCATTATCAGGTTCCCCTCGAGAAAGTGCAGGTGATTTACAACGGCGTGGAGCAGACGCGCTTCCGCTGGCAGCCTGGTGGGATCAAGCTGACTTGTCCTGTCATCCTGTTCGTAGGCTCCGGATTTAAGCGCAAGGGTTTGCGCTATCTCATCGCCGCGCTGGCAGCCTTGCGGTCGCGGCGGGTCCAGCTCCTGGTGGTGGGTCAGGATCGCCTCCAGGCTTACCGTTCTTTGGCCAAGAAATTGGGGGTAGTTGACAGAATCACTTTTTTGGGGCCGCAACCGCAGGTGGAAGAATGGTATCAGCGAGTCTCACTGTTGGCCTTGCCCACCATCTACGACCCGTGCGCCAACGTAGTGCTGGAGGCCTTGGCCTGCGGCCGGCCGGTGGTGACCACGGCGGCCAATGGCGCAGCGGAGTTCATCACGCCGGGAGTGAATGGCGCTGTCCTGGCCCGACCGGATGATATCCCGGGTTTGGCGGCTGCGTTGGAGGAATTTTTAGAGCGGGCCAACGATCCGGCTGTCCAACAGGCCGCGGTGGCGGCCGTGGCGGCTCTCTCCTGGGAGCGAACCGTTTCCGAGACGCTGGCAGCCTTGACCAGCGTGGGGCAGCGGCGGCCTTAACCTTGCCGAAATGAAACAGATTGATTATATTGAACATCACGAGGGGAGAGCTCGCCGTGCAAGCCTTGGTGTGGGACGGTCAAGTCGCCTTGCGGGAAGTGCCGATGCCCCAACCCCAGGCGGGGGAAGCCCTTATCCGCGTCCGGTTGGCAGGGATTTGTGGCACCGATCTACATATTACCCATGGTTATGCAGACTTTCAGGGGATTTTAGGGCATGAATTCGTGGGCCAGGTCGTGGCCGCTCCCGAGCCTGCTTGGCTGAACCGGCGGGTGGTGGGCGAGATTAACCTCCCCTGTGGTCAATGTGCCTGGTGCCAGGCCGGGTTGTTACGGCACTGTGGCAATCGCCGGGCCTTGGGTATCCGGGGCAAGGACGGCTGTCTGGCGGAATTCATCACCCTGCCGCTGGCCAATTTGCATGTGGTCCCGGACACGGTGCCTGACGCCTTTGCCGTGTTCACAGAACCGCTGGCCGCAGCCTTGGAGATCATGGAGCAGGTCCACATCACCCCCAGCTCCCGGATCCTGATTATCGGTGACGGCCGGTTGGGCATGCTCATCGGCTTGGCCCTGCGCCTCACCGGCTGTGAGCTTCATGTGGTGGGCCGGCACCCCCAACACCTGGATTACTTAGGGGCCCGAGGTCTCATCGGACATCTGGCCGAAGGTTTTGCCCAAGACGGTTTTGATGTGGTCATCGAAGCTACAGGCAATCCGACTGGGTGGCAGACAGCCCTGGCGGCAGTGCGCCCCCGGGGCACCGTCGTGCTGAAAAGCACATATCCCGATCAAGGACAGGAAAATCCCACAGCAGTGGTACTGCCCGAAGTCAAGGTGGTGGGCTCCCGCTGTGGTCCCTTTGCTCCGGCCCTGCGCCTGCTGGCCCGGCGCTTGATCAATCCCAAAAAACTCATTGACCGGATTTATCCTCTGGCCCAAGCTCCGGAGGCCCTGGCCTTTGCGGGGCAACGGGGTGTTTTAAAAGTCCTGGTGGAGATGCCAGCCTATGAGCCCGACATATCTGTGGTATCAGGTGCAACCCACTGAGGCGCAACCCGAGGGGATGGCCCCCGTCATCTTCACCATCCTCTCGCCGGTCTGGCAAGGTCCTGAGATCACCATCTGCTTCCCCGACGGCTGGGAGCAGACCCTGACCGGCTGCACAGCGGCAGCGGGTGCCTGTGATTTGCGGGTCTTTTGGACGGAAGCAACCCCCGGCGGCCCACCCGTTTGTATGGTCATTGGTGGTGCGGGAGGCATTAAAATCGTGGAAGGTCATAGCGATACGCCTTTAGCTCAACGCCAGGAGTCGTGCCGGCCTTTCTTGGCTGTGGCCACCCCTTTGATCCCGGCGTGGGTGCAGGCTGTTATCGGCCCCGAGCCGGATCGCTCTCCCCGGCTCTTGGTATAAAAATCAAGAGTCGGGGTAACCTGTCAGACTCATGCCGTCTTTGCCGATTTCTCAAAATCCGAACCTCATAGCAAGGTATGATCAACAAGATGTTTCGCCCCATCACCCTGCCCTTCCCCCGCCAACATGGGGAGAAGGAAAGAGGGAATCAATGCCCCCTTTAATGGAACTTACTAACAAAACTAGAAACTCGAAACCAAGGTATAACAACATGAAACCCTCCTCTAGGTGGTGCGTTATACTCGCATGGCTTATCATGATGTCCCTGGCTGCGACCGTACCTGCCCTGGCCGTTAGTGCCTTTGATCTGCAGCAGGACTTTGTGCGAGCCACGGAGCGGGTAGCTCCGGCGGTGGTTAGCATAAAGTGTGTGCGGGTTGTGGATGTGGGCCCCCTGATGGGGTTTGATGAGGAATTTTTCCGGGGTACCCCCTTTGAGGGCTTCTTCCGGGAAATGCTGCCGCCCCGGGGTTTCCGGCAGAAACAGGTGGGGCAAGGCTCGGGAGTGATTATCGATTCCCGGGGCTTCATTCTTACCAACCACCATGTGGTGGCCGGGGCCCAAGGGATTGCGGTGCATCTGCAGGATGGTCGCACCCTCCAGGGCCGGGTGGTGGGGGGTGATCCTCGCTTTGACCTGGCTCTGGTGCAGGTTAATGC
>CAZARS010000033.1:0-6612 GCA_964487625.1 uncultured Desulfobacca sp. | reverse complement strand
CCTTTGGGCAACTCCGATACCTTAAAACCTGGTCAATTCGCCATTGCCATCGGCAGCCCCTTCGGCCTGGAAAATACCGTCACCGTAGGCGTTATCAGCGCCACTGGCCGCAAGGGTCTGGGACAAGGCCGGTTCGGTGATTTCATCCAGACTGATGCCTCCATTAACCCCGGCAACAGCGGCGGCCCCCTGGTCAACCTCAACGGTGAAGTCATCGGCATCAACACCATGATTGTGGCGCCGGGACAAGGCATCGGTTTTGCGATCCCCATCAATCTGGCTAAAAAGATCGTCTCGACCTGGCTGCACTGAACGCCAGGCTCCGACCAGGCAAGGACAGCGCCACGCCTAACGTCGAGGTAGAAGATGTCTGAACAGGTGCAAGCCATCGCCACAGGAGCTCAAGCCGACCTTCCATGGGAGCAGACGTCAGAAGCGCAGTTGCGGGAAAACTTCCGCAAGGTCAAGGAGATCATTGCCCAGCAAGAAATGCTGGAGCGGGTCCCGCCGGAATATCTGGAGTTCTCGCCCCAACACCTGGAGGGCCTAGTAAAATTCGCCTATTTCGGCGGCTTCATCCAATTAGGGGAGGCGCGGCAACTCTTGCTCCTGCCCAAAGAGGCCATCAAACCCAAACTCCGGCAATGGTATGAAGAGATCCGGGAGCAGGGCTGCTGGCTCTGTTGAAGGTTGGGTGACAGGGGAAACAGTTGAACAATGACACGACCTTAACAACCCTGCAGCGCCAGGTTCTGGCCTTTCGGGAGGCCCGGGCCTGGCGGCAGTTTCACACTCCCAAGAACCTGGCCATGGCCTTGGCCATTGAAGCCGGGGAATTGCAGGAGCTGTTTCTGTGGAAAGATGATGGCGAAATTCAGGCGGCCCTCCACGACCCCCATTTTCATAGTCGCCTGCAGGACGAAATGGCGGACGTTCTCATCTTTCTCCTCTACCTAGCCGAAGCCGCCCAGGTTGACCTAGCTGAGGCCGTGCCGGCCAAGCTAGCCAAAAACGAGGCAAAATATCCAGTGGCCAAATGCCGTGGTCGTCATATCAAGTATTCGGAATTGGATTGACCTTTAGCCCGTTTGCATCCGGCCAGACCTCACACAGAGGATAGAACCATATTGGGGGCTGGGTAACCCGGACCATGCGGCAACGCTGGCGATGGTTCAGGCTTTCCAGCCTGTGTCAGCGCTTTCCTTTAATCAGATAAATCAGCTTGGAGATGGCGGGTAGCGCACCACTTGCCCGAGCTCCAATTTATTTCAGAAACCAGAAGTCAATTTGAAAGTCTATCCCATCTTTCTTAACCTCGACGGCAAGCCTTGCCTGGTTGTGGGCGGCGGCGCGGTGGGCGAACGCAAGGTGCAGGACCTTTTGGTCGCTGGCGCCCAGGTCACGGTGGTCAGCCGGGAATTAACGCCGCGCCTGCAGACCCAGGCCCAGCATGGGATCATCACCTGGGTGGCAGGAGAGTTTCAGCCGGCCCACCTGGAGGGCATGGTCCTGGCCATCGCCGCCACCAATGATCAGGCCACAAATGAAGCGGTGAGCGCTGCGGCCCAGGCCCGGGGGCTGCCGGTAAATGTGGTGGATCAACCGGCCCTGTGTTCCTTTATCGTGCCGGCCACCATCCGCCGGGGGGAGCTGGTAGTGGCCATTGGCACTGGCGGCAACAGTCCGGCCTTGGCGAAAAGGCTCAGGTTGGAATTGGAGGCGCAATTCGGGCCGGAATATGGGCCATATCTGGAACTGCTGGGGCTGATCCGGCAGGCCGTGTTGGCCGAACGTCGGGATCACCCGGACAATCAAGCCTTGTTTACCAGCATCGTGGACCGTCCCTGGCTGGCTTGCCTGCAGCGTGGCGACCAGGAAGGTCTGACAACCTTGCTTGCCGAAACCTTGGGGCCAGTCCTGTCACCGGCCCGTCTCCAGGCGCTGCAACGTCAGGTCAGGGCCCTTTTGCCGGGGCCGGCGGCCTCCTAGGAGGGCATGGTGGATTTCTGGCTTTTTTCCCTGGCTTTGGCCTCCTACGCTGCGGCCACCCTGATCTGGCTGGGCTTTGTTTGGTTCCAACACGACCGCTGGCATCGCTTCGGCACCGCTGCGGTTAGCGTCGGGTGGCTGAGCCATACCTTGGCCTTGTTGTGGGAAACGGTGGTCCAGGGATTTTTCCCGGTAGGAAGTCTCGGCGCCGCCCTCAGCCTCTTCAGCTGGACCCTCACCACGGCCTTCCTCATCTTAAATTGGCGCTACCCGGTGAAGGTGTTGGGGGCCATGGTCACCCCTCTGGCAGCCTTGTTCCTGGTGGGCTCCCTCAGTCTGCCCCGGCCCCAAGTGTTGCCGCCCATTCTGCAGAGCTTTTGGCTCTCCTTTCACATTGCCGCAGCACTATTGGGCAACGCCACCTTTGCCTTGGCTTGCTTAGGCGGCATCCTCTACCTCATTCAGGAACGGCAACTGAAAGGTAAGAAATTCGGCTTTTTCTATAAGCGGTTACCTTCCCTGGAAACCTTGGATGCCCTGAATTATTATTGCATTAACATAGGCTTCATCCTCCTCACTTTGGGGATCATCACCGGCTCCCTCTATGCCCAATACACCCTGGGTACCTTCTGGCAGTGGGATCCCAAAGAGACCATGACCCTCATTGCCTGGCTTCTCTATGCCGGCCTCCTCCACGAACGGCTGGCCAAGGGTTGGCGGGGCCGGCGGGCCGCGCTCCTGGCCATTGCCGGTTTCCTCGTGCTCATGGTGACGCTGGTGGGGACGGATTTCTGGCACAAGAGTTATCATCGTTTTGATACTTTGGGACGGTTGCCGTGAAGCTGGCGCTCATCGGTCTGAACCACAAAACTGCCCCCGTGGAGCTACGGGAAAAGCTGGCAGCCCTGGCGCCGGACGCGGCGGCGGCCTACACTTACCTGCGCTCCGTGGCAGCAATACAGGAAGCCCTGCTCTACGCCACCTGCAACCGGGTAGAAGTGCTCTTTGCCAGCGATGACCCGGCGGCCGCCATCCCCCCAGTCAAGGATTTATTGGTATCCCAAGGAGAGGCAGGCGAGTCCCAAGCCATTGCCCAAGCCCTTTATCTGTATCAGGAGGGGGAAGCAGTCCGCCATCTCTTCCGGGTGGCTTGCGGTCTGGATTCCATGGTGATGGGTGAACCCCAGATCCTGGGGCAGATCAAAGCCGCATATCGCCAGGGGACCCAACACCAGGCCACGGGGCCTCTCCTCAACCGCCTCCTCCACAAGACCTTTGCCGTGGCCAAGAAAGTCCGTACCGAGACCGGTATCGGGGGCTTGGCCGTGAGTGTCAGTTATGCGGCCGTGGAGCTGGCCCGCAAAATCTTCGGCTCCCTTGCGGGTAAGACCGGCCTGCTCATCGGCGCCGGCGAGATGGCGGAATTGGCCGTGGAACACTTGAAGCGCCACGGCGTCGCCCGCCTCATCGTGGCCAACCGCACCCTGGAACGGGGTCTGGAGCTGGCCAGCCGCTTCGGTGGCGAAGCCGTCTCCCTGGCGGAATTGCCGGAACAGCTCCTGCGCACCGATATCGTTATCAGCTCCACCGGCGCGCCGGAGCTCATCCTGACTAAAGAGCAGGTTAAAGGGGTCATGCGGCGGCGCAAACAGCGTCCCCTCTTCCTCATCGACATTGCCGTGCCCCGAGACCTGGATCCGGCCATCAACGACCTGGATAATGTTTACCTGTATAATATTGATGACTTGCAAGAAGTCATTCAGGCCAACCTGCAGCACCGCCAGGAAGAAGCGGTGAAGGCCGAGCGCCTCATTGAGATTGAGACCCAGAAGTTCTTGCAATGGCGGGAAACCCAGGCCGTTACCCCCACCATCATCGCCTTGGTGGATAAGGCCAAACAGATCTGCCAGACTGAGTTGAAAAAAACCCTACCCCAACTTGGCCCTCTTTCCCCCGAGCAGCAGAAGGCCCTGGAAGTTCTCGCCGAGTCCATCGCCCTCAAACTCCTTCATGACCCCTTCCTCTATTTGAAACGCAACCATCACCCCAAACGCCGTTCCCAGGATATCGACCTGACCCGCCGCCTCTTCAACCTTGATCCGGACCGCAGCGAGGACCGACGCTGAGCCGAACGCTTTTGGCCCAGGGGCGGATCAAGAAACACCCAGCGCGCCCTCCAACCTTATCTATATTGAGACGAATTATGATTTTCTCAGGACTTCTGGGCACAGCTATAGATGAGGTGAGCTCCTTTTCAGGTTAAAAGTCATTGAGTTTAAACAATGAAACAACATGTTCAAAATCTGAAACAAATGTTTAACAAGTTAGGCGAAAATTTTTTTAAAAAAAAATAACATTTTCATATCATTAGATATATTATTTTAAAAAATATTTTTTTTAATAGGCATAGTTTATGCATAAAATTTGGTAGTGCCTTAAATTTTTTTCAATATTCCGGGAGGAAACCATGAATAAAAAGTTGAGCAACGTATTTATGGGCGCCCTTATCCTGGCCGTAGCATTGCTGGCAGAGCCATCAGGTGGCCAGGCTTATACTTACAATGACTTGGGAAGTAGCGGGACCCAATCATTGAACGATGTTTGGAACATGATCCCGACCAATAAGGGCAACACGGTCGATGAGCATTCACCACTCATCGGAGGATTCTCCATTGATCGTATTTTTGGATATGATGGAGATCCTGGTGATCAAAATTACAATACAATTTTCGCTGACTATAACGCCGTTGGATTTGTTAGCTTTGTTAATTTCCATACCACAAATCCCATCAAGCTGACAGGTGTGAATCTTTTTGCTTCTTATGATTATGATACCGGTGTACGGGGGATGAGTTCTTTCAGCTTGTTATATTCCCTTGATAAAGGGTCAACATGGCAATTCTTGATTAACAATTTTGTCACCAAAGACAATAATACAGATCGTTATACTGTGGTGGGGACTAGTTATAGAGCCATGGCAGCCAACTTTACCTTTGACGAGATAACTGCTCAATATTTCCGAGCGGAATTCACCCAATATGCAGACAAGGCTGGCGTGCGGGTAAATGAATTGGACGCCATTGGCACGGTAGTGCTGCCGGCACAAGTGGTCCCTCTGCCGGGTGCCCTCCTCCTCCTGGGAGGCAGTCTGCTGCGCTTAGCCCGGCGGCGGCAAGGGTAATGCTGTTCTCCCGGTTGTGGGAATGGCCATAGTGAGTACCAACGGTTAAGAAATGGACGGCCACAGGGAGGCGTCTCCCTGTTGGTCGTCCTGTGCCGCTTGTCAATGCTCCCAGGAATGATTACCTAAAAATAAAAGATCATTCTTGAGGAGTAACCGTGGAACTAGGACTAGCTTCTTTTTTTTCCCCGTCTTCCCCTACCCTCCCCTCGGAAACGGTGGTCACCGATCGCAGCTTGGTGGACTTGGTCTGGAGTGTGCGGTGGCAGGATGAGAATGTCCGGCACACTGAGACGATGTTCAGTTCTTTAAACGTTTGGCGAGATCTGGACCTCTGCCCTTCGTTCATTATACAGGACCTGCCAGGTCAAGCTGTGGGGGCCATTCTGGCCCATCGCTTCCCTCCAGGGGAGATCATACCTGATACTACCCCCCAGCAGATCCGGGAATTTCCTCGGGCCAGCTTTGCCCAGGGCAGACTGGAACCCCACGTGGGCCGTTTCTATCCTTTGGGGCTACTCCGGGAGTTTCCCCTCATGGCCCAGGCTTGGCGGTGTGTGGGCCTAACCCCCAGCAGCCTGACCGCAGATCTCAATCACCCCCTGGCAGGGCGGACTTTAGAGCTCAAGGTAAAAGTGCAACACATCCGGCGCAAGAAAGGCGAGACTGGCGGTCAATGCCAGGAGTGGCTTACCCAGCTCCTGGACGGCCCTGGCCAGCAGAGCCGGTGGCGGGGACAGCCCACGGATTTTTTCAGCCCCGGCGCCCTCTCCCGCCAAGATGACGGGCCTGATGCCCAATTCTATGCCAACCCCCGGTTGGTGAGCCACCTGGACGCCCAGGCCCGGCAGACCATCAGCGCCCTCTATGGCCGTCTCCTCCAGCCCGATTGGCGGGTCCTGGACCTCATGAGCAGTTGGCAGTCCCATCTCCCCGCCGGTTTTCGCGGCGCCGAAGTGGTGGGCCTGGGGATGAACGAGACCGAATTGCAATACAATCCCCAATTGACCGGCCACGTGATCCACGACCTGAACGCCGACCCTCGCCTGCCCTTTGCCGAGGCTTACTTTAACGCCGTCATCTGCACAGTCTCGGTGGAGTATCTCACCAGGCCCTGGGAAGTCTTTGCGGAGGTACGGCGGGTGCTGCAACCGGGCGGGCTCTTTATCGTAACCTTCTCCAACCGCTGGTTTCCGCCCAAGGTGGTGCAGATCTGGACGGAGCTGCTGGATTTCGAGCGGTTGGGGCTCACCTTGGAGTATTTCCTGCGGGATGGCGGCTTCACTGATCTGGAGACCTTCTCGGCTCGGGGTTGGCCACGGCCACCTGAAGACAAGTACTTTCCCCAAATCCGTTTTTCTGACCCGGTCTTGGCCGCCTGGGGCCGCCGCCCAAAATAACCGCGGGATTGAGGGCGGCCCCCCCCCCCCCCCCCCCCCCCT
>CAZARS010000032.1:23925-24941 GCA_964487625.1 uncultured Desulfobacca sp. | reverse complement strand
GCCCAACTGATAGAGCATATTGAACTGTCCGGGCAGGAAGGGAAAGGCTGCTGGCCCCGCCGCGGGCTGGAGCGTCAGGGTAAAGGTATCCCGCAGTTCCCGGCGATAAGCCACCACTCGAAAGGGCTGCGGCACCATGGGGGCAGGACTTGCCAAAGGGGACGGCGTTGCCGCGGCACAGGCATCAGGAGCCATAAAAATCCACCAGTTGCAGTTTTAACAGTTTGATTTTCGCCAATAACACCCGGGCAAAGCGCTGCAATAACTCATACCCCAGGTCAGGATGGGCTGCGATAACCTGGGCCAGACAGGCGGCTTCCAAAGCGATGGCCCGGGTCAGCTCTAGGGTGCGGACATCAAAAAACCAGTACTGAGGGAGGTCGAGCCACCCCATGCCCACGACATCCCCCTCACCCAGCGTATAGACTGTTTTTGAACCCCGTCGCGGCCGGTGAATGGTCACGGCGACCCGGCCAGAACGCAGGAGATAGAGATGCCGAGCCTCCTCCCCCTCTTGCACCAGGGTCTCGTTGACGGGGAATGAGACCAAGGAGGCACACGGCAGGATGAGCTGGAGATGTTGAGGATCCAGACCGGCTAAAAAAGGATGGGCCGCCAGGGCTTCTGCTAATTGCGACATGCTTGCTCCTCCTGTGGCGGGTTGTGCCGGAGAGCGCGCAGCTCTGCGGTAAGGTCAATGGCTGCGGGGCACCAGACCAGACAGCGGCCACAGCCGGTGCAGCCCAAACAGCCGAACTGATCAAGCCAGGCCGCCAGCTTATGGGTCAGCCATTGGCGGTAGCGGCTGCGGATGGAGGGGCGAAGCCAGCCGCCGTGGATATACGAATGATCCAGGTTCAAACAGACTTCCCATTCTCGCCAGCGAATAGCTGTAGTATTGGCCAGATCGCTCTCCTCCTGCATCCGGAAACAGAAACAGGTCGGACAGACCAAGGCACAATTGCCACAACCGAGGCAGCGGGCCGCAACGTGCTGCCATTGGGGATGCTCGCTGC
>CAZARS010000032.1:11620-23836 GCA_964487625.1 uncultured Desulfobacca sp. | reverse complement strand
GTCATGCTCGATCCCCAGCAGGACGCCGGGCTGGCCGGCTGGCTGGGCAAAGCGGCCAAGAGCCGTTCCCCCACCGGACTGCCAGCCTGGACCAGGAAAACATGGACCCCATCAGCCAACAATTCGGTGAGGGCCAGATCAAAATTTCCCGAAACCGCCGGACCGGTGCCCAGAGAGGCGCAGAAACACGAGGCATCGGCTTCTGTGCAATTGACGGCAATGATCAGGGCTTGTTGTCGCCGGGCCACATAATCTGGATCGGTGGCCTGCCCCTGACGCAGGGTGCGGTCCAGCACCTGTAAGGCTGCCACTTCACAGGCCCGCACGCCCAAAAAGGCATAAGCCGGGATCTGTTGAGGATACGCCTGAAAACTGACAGCCCCCTGCTCGCGCCTTGCTTGGACCACCGGGAGGCGGGCCGGATAAAGGAATTTTTTCCAGGATTCCTGCCCCAGATTGAACCCGAAAAAGGCCGCATCTTCCCTGGGCCGCAACCGGAAGACCCCGGCCTCGGTCTCGGTGGTCCATCCCCGGGGTAACTCTGCCACATCGGACAACTCAGCCAAAACCAGATAGCCGTCCCTGATGGTTGGTCCCACCACCTGGTAACCGTTCCGGTGTAGCAAAGAGACAAGGTCAGTTAAGGCGCTGGCCGGTATCACAGCCATAGCAGCGGTGGGGGAGAAGGATACTGGCATGGAGATGATCACTCCTTAATTTTGATGGCGGAGTTCCTGACCCAGGGAACAATTTTGTCGCTCTCTCCCCACGGCCAGCTTCATTAAGCTTATCGAAACCTTGGGGCAACAACATGAAAGACTAATCTCTTTTTGAGATGACGACGCGTTATTTTTTGCTTATTATTTTTATCTGCAATAGAATATTTTTCAAAGCTTTTTCACCCGCCGGGCTGCTAGTGCGCTTCTGGCGAGGCGGGGGCAGGGAGACTATTAGGTGCCTGGCGGCAGGGTAAGTCCAGGGTATCTGGTTATGTCCGGCTGGGCGCCGGTCTCCTTATCCCGGCGCCTCTGGGCAGCAGCGCCTCGGCAACCTGACCTTGTCCAGTATTATTTTGATCGAACGAAGATGAGCTATCAGAAATTGCGGACCGTCCAGAATCGGTTTGAAGCCGAACTGTTGGCCGAGGCCCTACAGCAAAACGGCGTCGACTTTTATCTGCGCACCTTTGAAGATACGGCCTATGATGGCCTTTTTGTGGCGCAGGAAGGCTGGGGGGTCATTTGGGTGGCCACGGCGGACCGTCAGCTGGCCGAAGAGATCCTGCGGGCCTTCGACGAGGCCTATCACTCTTCGCAGGATGAGGAGATGGTTGAAGATTCATGAGCTGTTGGTAAGGCTCTTTTTAAGGTGGCTGGGCCACCAGCCGATATTATATTGGTAGTAATTCTCATTGCGGGCCCAGAAGATTTTGAAACCAGTTCCAAACAATGCCCACAAATTGGCAACACCTTGAAATTACCGCTAATTATCTCTCTGTCCGGCAAGGTGAGGCTTACGGGAAAAAATAATTTTTTCCACTCAGTTATGCAGACGAGGCCTGCAGGCCTGGCATTAAAATTTCTTGCCGTACATCCGTTTCCTGACCGATACACATTTTCCTGAGGCCATGGGGCTACGGCCGAAAAAAAACAGCAGGGGGGCTGGCTGGCCCACCCTGCTGGCTAAAGGGTTAATGGTTAGGGGTGAGGAATGGGAGGTTTATCGTTTGGGAGCAGCGGGAGGCGGTCCGGCCGGGCGGTCACCCGGACCCATTGGGCCCATACCTTGCCCGAACCAAGGGCAGATCTGCCGCATCTCCGCTTTGTAGGGCACGGCTTTTTCCTGTAGCTGATCCCGGATGGCGTTCAGTTCCTTCTGCTTGGCTGTGATCTTGGCCTGATCCGGCTCTTTCGCCCGCCAGAGCTCGGCTAACTCGGCCCTCTTGATCAACATCTGGCGCCGCAACTCGGCCGTCTCGTTCATGAATTTGTGATGGAGGTCAAAAGCCTTGCCGGCCTGCTCCGGGGTCATCTGCATCATGGCCTTGCCCGGCCCACCTTTTGGGCCCGGGCCCATGCCAAAGCCGTCCATGCCCCAACAATCGCCCATTCCCCAATGGCCGGCCCAACCGAAGCTGGCCAGTCCCAAGGTGAGGGCCAGGGCTAAGCTGAGAAACAATAGACTGCGGTGAGGTAACTTTCTTTCCATGGATTATCCTCCGAGAGATGGGAGTCTTTAAACCGACTCTTTATCTTCTTCAACACCGCAGCCTCCCCGAATCGGCGCGGCCCGGCTGTTTTTTTGCTGTTGCCTGCCGGGAGCTGGCCTGCCGGCAGAGGTTCCCCCGCGGCCGCCTCATCCTAAATCCGCTGATCCCTCTTGACTTGGGGGACATCTGTACCTTATTTTGTAAAGAACGATCTAGCCGACAGGGATGGCCCATGACCGCAGCACTTGGCGAACGCTACGCCCTCCTCACCGATCTGTATGAACTGACCATGGCGGCCAGTTATTTTCGCGAGGAGATGCACGGGGAAGCCACCTTTAGCCTCTTTATCCGCAAGTACCCCAAGGATCGGAGCTATTTTGTGGCTGCCGGTCTGGCCGACGCTTTGGCGTATTTGGCCACGTTCCGCTTCAGCGAGGATGACCTGGCCTACCTGGAAACCACCCGCCTCTTTCAGCCGGATTTTCTGGATTACCTGAAAACGGTGCGCTTTACCGGCGAAGTCTGGGCCATGCCGGAAGGGAGCCTCTTTTTTAAGGATGAGCCCATCTTGGAGGTGACTGCGCCCATCATTGAAGCCCAATTGGTGGAAACGTTCCTTATCAATGCCATCAATCTGCAGACCCTCATTGCCACCAAGGCGGCCCGGGCCACCGTGGCGGCCGGGGGGCGGCGTTTGGTGGATTTCTCCCTCCGGCGCACCCAAGGTATTGATGCGGGCCTGAAAGTGGCCCGAGCCAGCTATCTGGCCGGCTTTGTGGGCACCAGCAACGTCTTGGCCGGCAAACTCTATGGGCTACCCATCTTCGGGACCATGGCCCATTCTTATATAACCAGTTTTTCCAGCGAAATTGAAGCATTCCGTGCTTTCGCCCGGGCCTTTCCCCAAAATACCGTGCTTTTGATCGACACCTATGATACCATTGCGGGAGCCAAAAAGGCCATTCAGGTGGGACAGGAAATGGCGGCCCGGGGCCAGAAATTGCGGGGCGTGCGACTCGACAGCGGCGATATGGCCGCCCTGAGCATCGAAGTGCGGCGCCTCCTGGATGAAGCCGGTCTGGATTACGTCACCATCTTTGCCAGCGGCGGCTTTGATGAAGGCAAGATCGCCCGGACTTTGGCGGCTGGGGGGAAAATTGATGCCTATGGCGTGGGCACCAAGATGGGCGTCTCGGCGGATGTGCCATATTTCGATATCGCCTATAAGCTGGTGCGCTACGAAACCCGTCCGGTCATGAAGCTGTCCACTGGGAAAGTGACCTATGTGGACAAAAAACAAATCCACCGCCGCTATGACGATCAGGGGCAGATGGCTGGCGATATCATAAGCCTACGAGATGAAGCCATCCCTGAGACAGTCCCCTTGTTGCAGCAGGTCATGGCCCACGGCCAGGTGGTGCAACCCTTGCCGACCCTGGCGGCCAGCCGGGAGTATTTTTTGAAGGAATTCGCCAAATTGCCGATGAATTATAAAAGTCTCGAAAATCCCGCCCTCTATCCGGTGCAGATCAGCCCTGGACTGGCGGCCCTGCAGGCCGAGGTTGAAGCCCGGGTGCGATGCCAGGAGCTTTGAGGCAGGACCAGGGACCAGAAGACAAATCTCGGAACTCGGAACTCGAAACTCCAAACTCGGATCTCCCCCATGGGTCTAACTGAAACTTTACTGCATTACATCACTCAGCTTATCTCCTATCTGGGCTATACTGGCGTCTTTATCCTCATGGCTTTGGAAAGCATGATTGCGCCAGTGCCCTCGGAAATGGTCATGCCTTTTGCCGGTTTCCTCATGCATACTGGGGAATTTACCATCATGGGAGTCTTGGTGGCCAGCACCGTGGGCTCCATAGTGGGGTCCCTGGCCTCCTATGGTATGGGCCGCTTGGGGGAAGGCGTGGTCCTGCATTATGGCCGCTATCTGATGCTGAACGTTCATCACCTGGAGTGGACCAAGGATTTTTTCCAACGTTATGGCAGCCGCACCATCTTCATCTCCCGGTTCATTCCAGTGGTTCGCCACCTCATCTCCATCCCGGCGGGGTTAGGCCGCATGCACCTGGCGCCGTTTATCATCTACACAGCCATCGGGGCCACCATGTGGAATATGTTCCTGGCCTTTCTGGGCATGAAGCTCAAGGAACATTGGGAGATCATCCATACCTATTCCCATACCCTGGATATCGTGGTGGTGGCCACCGGCATCCTGGGAGTCCTGGGTTATGTCATTTTTCGGCGCCAACAGGCCAAGAGAAAGCTGGAGAAGATATCTCTAACCTGCAAAACGGAAGCCGAATAACGGGATTTTTTAATTCATGACTCGGGTGTTGTGAAGTTATTATTTTGTAATTGAAGAATACGCCATGAATCCTGGATGGCAGAAAACAGCGTTACGCTAGAAACATACCATGAAGAGCACGCTGATTTTCCTCTGTAAAACCTGGTCACTGGATTCAGGTCCCTGGCCTCTCTGATGGATTGGTACCTTTATCTCATCGAACAGTATGGTTATCCGGCCATCCTCCTGGGCACGCTGCTGGAGGGTGAAATTTTCCTGGCCTTGGGTGGGGTTTTTGCCCGCCAGGGGTTGATGAATATGTGGATCGTCATCCTCATGGCCGTGGCCGGCTCCTTTATCAGTCACAGTGTCGTATTCTGGCTGGGGCACTGGCGGGGCCTGGCGGTGGTGCGACGCTTTCCCAAGCTCCAGGCCAACTACCCCAAGGCCCACGCCCTAGCGGAGCGCTTCGGCCCGGCCTGCATCTTGATTGTCCAGTTTCTCTATGGCATGCGTCTGGTCACCTGCCTCACCCTGGGAACCCTGGGTCTGAATACTCGGGCCTTTGTCCTCTGGCAACTACTGGCCTGCAGCCTCTGGGCTCTGGGAATGGCCGCGGCTGGCTACGTCTTCGGCGCAGCCATCCAACACTTAGTCTCCCACCTGGAGATCCTCTTGACCATCCTCGTCGCCGTCATCTTGCTCCTCATCGGCTTGTATCGCTGGTTTTGGTGCTGGACCGAACGGCAAGCGGCCTGCCGTCTCGTCGCCATCAAGAACTCTCCATCTAAGGAAACGTCCAAATCACCATCCCCCTGAACTCCGAGATAAGCAGAGGCGCAGTATTTGCCGCGGCGGCTCAATGGTTGGCCGGCCGGGCTGCGCTGAGGGGCACATCTCCAACATTTTACGGGCAGAATTCAACCTGGTCCCTTGATTTCAGCAGGATAATCATTATATTACCGTCATCTATACAGAATTTTGGCAAAGAGTTACAAGAGAGGGGAGCATCACATGTATTCACCGACTGTTCTGGATCATTTTAAAAATCCCCGCAACGTGGGAGAGATCGCCGATGCCGATGGCGTGGGGGAAGTGGGCAACCCCGTCTGCGGCGATATGATCAATGTTTATCTTAAAGTCAAGGACGATGTCATCGAGGACATCAAGTTTAAAACTTTCGGCTGTGGTGCGGCCATTGCCGTCTCCAGCATGCTCACGGAGTTGGCCAAGGGCAAGACCCTGGATGAGGCCATGAAGATCACCAATAAAGATGTGGCCGAGGCCTTAGAGGGGCTCCCGAAGAACAAGTTGCACTGCTCCAACCTAGGGGCCGACGCTTTGCATGCGGCCATCAAGAACTACCGGGACCGGCAGGCCCAGAAGGCCAAAGCCGGCGACGCCGAGAAGGTGCCCCATATTCCGGAAAAGGTGGATGCCTGCTACTGCCCCTATTGCGATATGGAGAACAAAGGGCAAGCGGAATTCTGCGTTTCCTGCGGTGCGGATCTGCCCCACGAACATTAAACCCAACCAGCGCCGGAGGAAGAGAGCATGGATGTCGTCTATTTTGACAATTATGCGGCCACGCCCCTGCATCCTAAGGTAAAGGAGGCCATGCACCGCATCGTGGATGAGGTTTTCGGCAACCCGTCCAGCGACCACCGCTTCGGCCAGGCTGCGGCCGAGGCCTTGGAGACGGCTCGGAAACAGACGGCCAACCTCATCAACGCCGATCCCGAAGAGATTGTCTTTACCTCGGGCGGCACCGAATCCGTCAATCACGCCATTAAGGGGGTGGCTTTTTCGCTGCGGGAGAAAGGCCGCCACATCATCACCACCAATATCGAACACAAATCAGTGCTCAACTGCCTGCGTACCCTGCGCCTGCTGGACTACCAGATCACTTCCCTGGATGTGGATGAATACGGCCTGGTGGACCCGGCTGCAGTGGAAAAGGCCATCACCGACCAGACGGTGCTGATCACTATTCAATTGGCCAACAATGAAATCGGCACCATCCAACCCATTGCCGACATTGCCAAAATCGCCCGGCAAAAGAAGGTGGTCTTCCATACCGATGCGGTGGCTGCGGCCGGCATCATCCCCATTGACGTCAAGGCCCTGGACGTGGACCTCCTCAGCCTGGCGGCCAACCAGTTCAACGGGCCCAACGGCGTCGGCGCCCTCTATGTCAAGCGGGGGACGCCCCTGTGGCCTCTGCTGGAAGGCGGTGTGCAGGAAAACCGCAAACGGGCCGGGACCGAAAACGTGGTGGGCATCGTGGGCCTGGGCATGGCCGCGGAAATGGCCTGGCTGGAAAGCCATGAACGCCTGGAAAAATTCCGCACCCTGCGCCAGAAACTCATTGACGGCCTCAAGGCCCGTATTCCCCACCTGAAGTTCAACGGCCACCCCACCCAGGTCTTGCCCCACCTGGTCTCGGTTTCGGTGGAATTCATCGAAGGCGAGGGTCTCATGCTTTTGTTGGATGAAGAGGGCATTTGTGTGGCTACCCGGTCCGCCTGCGCCTCCGGATCACTCCGGGCCTCCCATGTGCTCATCGGCACCGGCCTGGACTTTGCCTTGGCCCAGGGGACCCTCCTCATCACCTTCGGCCGGGACAACACCGAGGTGGATCGGCTCCTGGACATCATGCCCAGGGTGGTGCAGACCCTGCGGGATATGTCTCCCATCTATCAGAAAGAGGCACGGCGCTAGGTTGAGGAGCAGGGGGCCGGCGCTCAGTGGCCAGTGGTTGAATAATTAACTGGGCGGCACAGGCTTTTTGATGGGGTTATAAGGCCGGTGGTCAACTTCTCGGGCAAGCTCAACAAAAACAATAATCAATACATGCTCCACCAGCATGATCCGGCCAGAGAACTCCTCCGGCAACGCTTACACGAGGCGAACACCCAGCTCCTGGAGGTAACTACCCCCGCGGAGCTGGGTGAGGCTATCGGCCAGCAAGCCGGTTGCCCCTTGGTGTTGGCGGACCATCCCTGGCTGCGACGCGCTGTTTCCTCCCTGCCCCAATGTCTTCAAAATTGTTGCAGTTTTTATGATCCCCGTGAGCCCCTCCTGCCGGCCCAGGTGGATACTGCCGTCTTGGTGGGTTTGGCCGCGGTGCCCGAAACCGGATCGGTCCTCCTCGCTGCCGGCCCTCAGGCTGCTTGGCGCTTGTCCTTATGTCCCCGCCTGCTGGTGGTAGTCATCCCCGCGGCCCAGGCGGCTCTCAGCCTCGCTGCGGCCTTGGCTTTGACTGCCCAGGAATCCTTGGTCAGTTGGCTCACCGGCCCCAGCCGGACCGCCGACATCGAAAAAGTCCTGGTCCTGGGGGCCCAGGGTGCCGCGGTCCTCACCGTGATTATCGCTCCCCTCACTGAGGTGGCCCCCGGGGCCGCAAAACTCCCTTGACATGGTCGGGGTTTTGGCATACAATTAAAGTGAAATTAATCACATAGGGGAACCCTCATGGCGAGCTTCGCCGCCTGGCTGGCGGCTATTTCTGCCTCCACGGCCGGTCCCGGCCAACCTTTCCAAGCCTCCTGGTCTTATGTGGCCATGGCCTTGGCCGCGCCGGCCCTCATCGGGTTGGGAGCGGCGTTGCTCCTCCTGGGCGTGGAAAAAATTTTCGGGATTAGGCTCGGCGGTGGGGGTATTTAATGCAGGGGAGCCTCTGATTATTCCCGTTCCAGCCGAGACACCACCATGGATCTGACCTTGCCCATTGCCAGTTACTGGCAGACCGTTCTTTACCCGGAATTGGTCACCTTATCGGCCCCCCTCCAAGGCTGGTTTTATTCCATACAGCCGCCGGGGCAGTTGCAGATCAGCCTGCCGGTCCTGCTCGGCATCGGCCTCATCGTGGGTTTTCTCACCGGCTTTTACGGCGTGGCGGGTGGTTTTTTCCTAACCCCCTGGCTCAATCTGCTTTTCAGTGTGCCTTATAACGTGGCCGTGGGCACGGATTTGACGCAGATGGTGGGCACTGCCACCATGGCCAGAATCCGCCAGGGAGGGGAAGGCTATGTGGATTACAAGCTGGGCCTCCTGATGTTCGGCGGCAGTGTGGTAGGGGTGGAATTGGGGGCCCGTATCCTGCAACTGCTTAAGTTTAGTGGCCGCCTGCCCTTGGGGAGCGGCTCCCTTAGCTGGCTGCAACTCATCATGACCCTGGTCTATGGGCTCTTGCTGGCCTGGATCGGTTCCCTGGTCTGGCGGGAGGCCCGGTTGGCTTTCAAACAGGAGGCCCAACCCTTCGGCGCGGCTATGGCTCCGGCGGGTTCCAATCGCCTGCGCACCCTGCATCTGCCGCCTTTCATTGCCCTCCCGGTTTCGGGCGTTGAAGCCATTTCCCTGTGGGTCGTTTTGGGCGTAGGCTTCCTTAGCGGCCTCTTGACTGGCTTGTTGGGCGTGAGCGGCAGTTTTGTCCGCATGCCGGCCCTGATCTACGTGCTGGGCGTCCCCACAGTGGTCTCCATCGGCACCAACCTCTTTGAACTCCTCCTCACCTCTCTCTACGGGACTCTGACTCATAGCCTCAAGGGCAATGTGGAACTGAGCCTGGTCATGATCCTGTTGAGCACCGGCATTATCGGCAGTCAGATCGGCACTGCTCTGCAACGCCGTTGGACCTCCCCTTTGGGACAGCTCCTCTTTGCCAGCCTCTTTTTCCTGACCCTCGCCTGCATGGCCCTCCGATTAATCTGGTAGCCTCGACCGCGCGGACTTGCCTTCGGGCTTACCCTGACAGCGCCAGACGGGTAACTGCGAAGTCCAGAGCCCTGGCCTCATGGTGGCAACGCGTCCGGTTTTACTATACCCCTCGCTTCCAAGAACCCCTGGCAGGGAGCCCTCTAACGCGCCGGCGCCTGCTGCAGCATCGCCATGATTTGGGCCTTAAGGTGTCTGGGATCTTCATTTTTTTCTATGAATGCAGCAGGTTGGCAGGTTGTGAGGACTTGGGGGTTATCCGGCGGGAACGAATGGATCAAGATAGGGAGCGTAGGGTAAAAGGTATGGAGTTGTGTCAGGAGATCGGCTTCAAAGACAAAAGGCACCTCAAGATCTAAGATGAGGAGATCCGGTCTCTCGCCGCTGGCCAGATAGGTAAGGATTTCCTGAGCGGTGCTGGCCAACGCCACAGCATATCCTTCTTTTTCCAATTCCCGCTTGAGAAACTCCCGGACATGCCGTTTCCGATCAGCAAGCAGGAGACGCACGGTTTGCACGTATCCGGACCTTCCTCATTCTAGCCCATCCGGAAAGGAATTATCTTATATTCCCACTAGTCTAGGGGGCCGAGCAGTTGGCTGGGGTGTGGTTTCCCGCTCAGGTTTTGCTGCCCGAGGCGCCGCTGCTGCCGCTGCAGACTGGTTTGGCTGTCTTACACCAAGTTGCACTCAAATGGCCCTTTATTCCTCAGTACCTCGCTCCCCGTTTGAAGGGAAGAACTCGGGGCGAGGGGGGCAACATATCTTTTTTGATTGCACCTTGGTATCCCCCCTCGGGGGGGTCTCCTGAATGCCGGGAAAAATACTACACATCAACCGCCTGGCTCACCAGGGTGCGGCTGCCCAGGGTTGCTCCTCCTTAGATAGGCCAAAGGTACGGCCGCTTTCCCTAACTGCTCCTGCGGCCCATCCCCCTTCCGGACGATGTTGGGATAATGACATCTGCTGGATATCTATGCAAAAGAAATACCATCTGCCGCTTGCCGCAGAAGGGGGAACACTGCCCGTAAAATAGCATCTCGTGGCGCAGCGCCGTTCGCCTATATTCTGTCGGTTTTTTTTACAGAGTGTAAAACCTGCTGCCAGAGTGCCCAGCGGTGTGAGAAGAGAATAAATGATCGCTCTAGGAATCGAGACAGGAAATCTTACTGGTCTTCCGCTTTGACGGAAGTCTGGACCCGAAGGCGGTACTTATCGATCTTGGCCTGCAGGGTAGGGCGGGATAGGCCTAATAATTTTGCCGCCTTGGTACGATTGCCGCCGGTTAGTTCCAAGGCCTCGCTCACCACCATGCTGGCAAAGCGGTCCATGAATTCCTCGAAGGCGTTTTCTTCTGAGCCGCGGCACAATTCCTGGCGGATCCATTGTTGCAGGCATTGCAGCATATCCCGGTCAGAGACGGTTTTGGCGGCAGCATCCAGGAGTTGGGCCACCTCCTCGGGCCGGATCAGGTATCCCCGGCTGAAAATAAGGGCTTTCTGGATGGTATTGGCCAATTCCCGGACATTGCCCGGCCATTGATACTGCTGGAGCACGGCTTTGGCTTCAGGTGTCATGCCCGGATTATGCAACCCCATGGCCATGGCAAAGCGGCCCAAGAAGTAATCGGCCAAGGCGGGAATATCATCCAGTCGCTCCCGCAAAGGTGGCAGCCAGATGGTGACGACCTTGAGGCGGTAGTAGAGGTCTTCCCGGAACCGTCCAGCGGCCAACGCAGCCTCCAGGTCACGGTTGGTGGCCGCAATGATGCGCACATCCACGGGGATGGGGTCCCGGCCACCCAGCCGCTCAATGCTCTTTTCCTGCAAAAGCCGCAGGATCTTGGCTTGAATGCTGAAGGGCATGTCACCGATTTCATCCAAGAAGACCGTCCCGCCATGGGCCTGCTCAATCTTGCCCACCCGACGGGTCAGCGCCCCGGTAAAGGCCCCTTTCTCAAAGCCGAAGAGTTCGCTTTCCAAGAGGGTCTCGGGGATGGCCACGCAATTGATGACCAGGAAAGGTTTGTCGGCCCTAAGGCTATGCTGATAGATGGCCCGGGCCACCAGTTCCTTGCCGGTGCCGGACTCACCCCGCAGCAGCACTGTGGCATCGGTGGGGGCAACCCGGCCGATGGCTTTATAAACCTCCTGCATGGGCCGGCTGCGGCCGATGATGGCCTCCCCTTGGACGCTGCTGGGGTCCCGGTCCACCTCCACTTTGGCCCGCATGATCCTCCCTGCCTCCAGAGCCTGCTCGATGGTGGCCAAAATATCGGGGATTTCAAAGGGTTTCAGGATGTAGTCGTAGGCGCCCAGTTTTGTGGCCTCAATGGCCGTCTCGGTGGTGCCAAAGGCCGTCATAATAATTACCGGCAGTTTGGGCTGCAGGGCATGGATGGCTTGGAAGGCCTCCAAGCCGCTCATCCCCGGCATCCGCACGTCCATGATGATCAATTCCGGCGGTTGCCGCCGCACCAATTCCAGGGCGGCCTCGCCATCGGCCGCAGTGGTGACCTCGTGCCCCTCGGCCGCCAGGAGTTTGCTGAAACTCAAGCGCAGTTGCGGATCGTCATCAACTATTAAAATGTTGCCCATTTCTAATCTTTCTCAACGGTAAGGTGATGATGAAGGTGGCCCCCTGGCCAGGTTTGGACTCTACCTGAATGATCCCCCCATGCTCCTCGATGAGACGGGCTGCAATACTCAAGCCCAAGCCGGTGCCTTCCTCTTTGCTGGAGAAAAACGGTTGGAAAATCTTGTCTTGGAGCGCCGGCGGGATGCCGGGGCCGGTGTCCTGCAGCCGTAGGAGAACCACTCGGCCGATCCCGGCCAGGAAATCTTCCTCCTCAGTTATGGTAATCTTGCCTTGTTTCCCCATGGCCTCACAGGCATTGACCATGAGGTTGACCAAAACCTCCTTCAATTGGTCGGGGTCGGCCCAGATTTCCGGCAAAGGCTGCCGCCGCCGGTGCCGTGACGTGGAAACAGGTGCCTTCC
>CAZARS010000032.1:0-11610 GCA_964487625.1 uncultured Desulfobacca sp. | reverse complement strand
GAGGAGCTTGATGGCCCAATCCACGACGGTGGAGGGGCTGATCTGTTGGACCTTGAGCTTGGGTGGTCGAGAATATTCCAAAAAATTTCGTACAATGGCATCAATATGGCGGATTTCTTGGGAAATAACCTCCAGATCCTCTTGCTGCTCCGGGGTCAGATTGAGGTGACGGCGCATGGAATATAACCGCATCTTCACGGAGGTTAAAGGATTGCGGATGCTATGGGCCACCCCTGCAGCCAACTTACCCACCATGGCTAACTTTTCTGATTGCTCCAGCGTGTTCTGGCTCCGCCGCAACTGGCTCTGGGCCAGCTCCCGGTCTTCCCGTAAAGTATGTACCTGCTGGCTTAAGGCCTGCACTTCATCCAGGGAGGGATCAGCTATCTTAACAGTGCTGGCCTCGCGTACCAGCTGGCGGATGGGCTCCAAGATCTGCTTTACCAGAGTATAACCCAGCAATAAGCCCAATGCTGCAATGCCCGGCAGGAAGAGGAGGATCGTATGGGTAATGATCTTGGCTTGAAAGCGGGACTCCAACTTGGCTTCAGCAATGCGCCGCTCATGAATGGCCTTGTACCGATCGCAGAGCTGAAAAAGGGTCTGAAATTTCTGGCGCAGTTGCTGATGCAGCTGTGCCCCCTCCTCCCGGCGACCTTCCTGGTATAGGGCAATCACCTGTTCCCGTCCCACTTGATATTCCTCATAGGCGGCAGCGATATCTTGGAGAAGGTCATGCATGAAGGGGTTGTGGGCTGAAGTTTTGGCCTCCTTGAGGGCCTCCTGGAAAGCTTGCTGATATTCCCGCAACTTGGTCAGCCACTCGGGGTTCTGATCCAAGGAGAAATACGTCACATAGCCTTTCTGTCGGAGGAGCGCTATCTCCAACCTGGCTGCGGCCTGATAGGAGGCGACATTCTGGTTAATGAGATCAGAAATGAGGGCATCGATGGCATCCGTATGCCAAACGGTGACCAGACCGCCAGCTATGGCGGTAAGCATGAGCGCCCCCAACAGCAGGAAAATCCGACTCTGCAGACTCAACCGTTTCCACATAATAACCTTGCCGTGCCACAGGTTGCGGCAGGAAAAATGGTCCTCCCGGCCTGTCCGGGCTTGATCTTTTGATCACAAGGGTGCCACGCCCTCAGCCAGGCGACGGGTGTCTGTCTGGCAGTATACCACAAAGCCCCGCTCCCTGTCTAAAGGGTAGTCCAGACAGTAATTTTTCTGAACCGGCCAGGGCCCGGCAAGACCCAAGAGGACGCCAAGCCGGTCAGGAGATGTGCGTTAAAATCTTGGGGAGGCGTCCGGAAGGCTCTCGGGCCCCACATTGGGCGGGGGGCCGCCCTCTTATCTTTGTGATTTAAATACCAAGGGTTGCAGCCATCCCTGGCTTGGCCTACCCGGGCTCGACATCTAGGGCAGGGAAGCCTCGCGAGCCTGGTGGTTTTTTTGATTACATTAATTATATTCATATGATAACTAATCATTAATAGTTCCCCAATGTTATGGCAACTTAATATAATGATTAAGATTATTAGAAATATCTTAAAAAGCGGGCAAAGATTTTTTTTCACAAGCTGATAATTTTCTTGACTTCCGGCGAGATTCACCGTATTTTCATTCCAAGTGGGAGAAAGTGGTTTTATGTGGAGGAAGTTGGGGGATAGGGGGCCACATTGTTCAGGGGGCGCTTTTACCACGTCATGGATGACAAAGGGCGCATCACCATCCCGCCGCGCTACCGTGAAATCCTCAAGGAGCGCCATGAACAGCACCTCATTGTCACCAACCTGGACGGCTATCTAATTGCCTTTCCCCAATCAGAGTGGGAAGTCATAGAGGAGCGTCTCGGGCAGCTTTCCATTCTTGATAAGAAATTCCGGTCTTTCCAAAGATTTTTTGTCTCCGGGGCGTCCGAATGTCCCTTTGATCGCCAGGGGAGAATTCTTGTGCCTCCAAGTTTGCGGGACTACGCACAACTCGACAAGGAAGTGGTGTTAGCTGGCGCAGTCCGATGTTTCGAGATCTGGGACCGCCAACGTTGGGATCAGGAAATGGCCCGGATCGCCGAAATGGACAGCGATGAGGTACGGAAAGAATTGGGGATCTAAGCGATAATCAGCCGATCCTGCATCAACCGGTCATGGTGCAGGAGGTCCTGGCAAGCCTGCAGTGTCGACCTGGAGGCATCTATGTGGATGCCACGGTCGGACTTGGCGGCCATGCGGTGGCAATTCTGCAGGAGAGTGCCCCCACCGGTCGCCTCATCGGTCTGGATCAGGATCCAGCCAATTTGGCCAAAGCCAGGGCCAGATTAGAGCCTTTTGGATCTCGAGCCCTTCTTTTTCACGGGAATTTCAGCCAACTCAACATGTTTTTGGAGAGGTGCCACCTTACCGCAGTGTCAGGTATCGTGGCGGATCTGGGTGTCTCTTTGGAGCACTTTCAGGTTTCGGGTCGTGGTTTCAGCTTTGCGGGGGAGGAGAAGTTGGACATGCGTATGAATCCTGACAACGCTACCCCGACGGCCGCCGACCTCCTGAACACGCTGTCGGAAGCCGAGCTGGCCCGGATATTTTGGGAGTTGGGGGAGGAGCGCTGGTCTCGACGGATCGCCCGCCAGGTGGTTCGCCAGCGCCAGCAACACCCCTTTGCCACCACCCGTCACCTTGTCCAGGCGGTTTTACAGGCCATTCCCGGCAAAACCTCTTCCCGCCGTCTTCACCCGGCCACCAGGGTTTTTCAGGCTCTGCGGCTGGTCGTCAACCAGGAGTTGGAGCATCTCCAGGCTTTTCTCCCCCAGGCCCTGGCCGCCTTGGCCCCCCAGGGCCGTCTGGTGGTCATCTCCTATCATTCCTTGGAGGATCGCCTCGTCAAGCAGGCGTTTCGTGAGGCAGAGAGGGCCGGGTTCAGCCAACGCTGTCAGAAAAAACCCCTGAGGCCCACTGCGGAGGAAGTGCGCCGGAATCCCCGGGCGCGAAGTGCCAAACTGCGCTGCGCCGTTAAGTTGGTGGCCGGCGGCGGGCCGACCCTGAAGGAGGTGATAACTGCAGATTTTTTCGGCCGATCCAAGGTCGGCTGAGTTAGCCCTGTAGGTTGTTGCACATCGTAGTTCGGTCAGAGGAAGGAAGGGAGTTTATGACTCGCAATCAACCTCGCAGCATTGCTCTGGACAGGGTACTGGCCGGAAATAATCGCCGTTACTCTCCCGAGTTGACGGTGCCCAATCTCGGCTGGGCCAAATTATTGGTCATTATGATCTTTCTTACCGTATTAGTCATGGCCGGCTGCCTGATTATCTGGTCCCATGTCCAGATCACCACCTTTAATTATCAGATTTCCCAATATTATCAGGAAGCCAAGGAACTCGACAATTGGAAGCGGAAACTGTTGGTGGAACTTAATTATCTGCAATCCTTGGAACGGCTCGAACGCCTGGCGGTGGAGCAATATAATATGGCTCCTCCAGAACCGCATCAGGTGATTAACTTGAGATAACCTTATGTTGACGAAATGGATCAGAGTACGCATCTTCCTCGTGGCGGCTGGCTTAGGGATCTTTTTCCTAGCGGTGGTGGTGCGGCTCGTTGATCTCAAATTCGTGCAAGGGTCGGCCTTGCGGGAGAAGGCCCAAAGGGAGTATCAGAAAGATTTTCCTGTCCTGCCCGTCCGCGGCTCTATCCTGGACCGCCACCATACGGAGTTGGCCATTAGTACGTTCGTGAAATCGTTGGTGGCGCATCCCCGGCGACTCCGGGAGACCAAGGAGCTGAGCCGGAAATTAGCTCCCCTCATCGCCATGGCCCCGGCAGACCTGCAAGCCATTCTGGAACAAGATGTGCCCTTTGTCTGGGTCAAACGCCATCTAACGCCGCAGCAGGCCGAGGCTGTGGAGCGGTTCAAGGCTGAGTATGACAAAGAGCTGCAGGCCCGGCGCAAGAAGGCCACCGAAGGCGAGTTGGCGGCCATATCCCGGCCTGATGCCTTCTATCTGATCCCCGAGCCCAAACGTTATTACCCGCATCGCACCTTGGCAGGGGCGGTGCTAGGCTTTTGCAATGCCGACGGCCACGGCGCCGAAGGTTTGGAAAAATATTTTGATGAATACATTTATGGCAAGCCGCAAAAAAGCCTGAAAATTATCGACGCAAGGGGGCAGATTGTCATATCCAGTGAAAAAGAATTGATCGATGAAACCATCGGCGATGACCTGGTCCTCTCCCTCGATCGCACCATCCAGTATATCACCGAGAAGGAACTCCAGCAGGGGGTGCAGAAATGGAACGCCACCGGCGGTTTTGCGGTGGTGGTGGTGCCGCAGACGGGCGAAATCCTGGCCATGGCCCAGACACCGCCCTTCGATCCCAATTTATTCAACAAATATGCGAGAGAAAAGCACGGGAAAGATTTATACCAAAATAGGAACGTTACCGTGGCGGTGGAACCTGGCTCCACCTTCAAGATTTTCACCGTGGCGGCTGCTTTGGATGCCAAGGTGGTGAAGCCGACGGATCGGTATCACTGTGAAAACGGCAAATATGCCGTCGGCAATGCCGGCGTCATCCATGACGTCCACCCCTATGGGTCGCTCACGGTCAGCGAGGTCATCAAGAAATCCAGTAATATCGGCGCGGCCAAGATCGGTCTCAAGTTGGGCCCCCAGAAAATGGACCATTATCTGAGGGGCTTCGGATTCGGGCAGCGTACCGGCATCACCTATGCCGGTGAAAATTATGGTTTGGTCCGCAATATCATGTCCACCCGTTCCCTCATCGATCGGGTGACTGTCTCCTTCGGCCAGGGCATTACCATTACGCCCATCCAGATGGCCATGGCCTTGGCTGCCATGGCCAACAACGGCATCCTGATGAAGCCGCTGCTGGTGAAGGCCATCATCGACCATCAAGGCCAGGTAGTCAAACAGTTTGAGCCCACGCCCGTGCGGCAGGTTATCTCCCCGGAAACCGCCAAGACCATGATGGCCATGATGAAAACCGTGACGGAGCCAGGCGGCACCGGCACCGAGGCGGTGCCGCGTGGGTATACCGTGGCTGGTAAAACTGGCACGGCCCAGAAAGTGGTGGGACGGGCCTTTTCGAAAAGTAAGTATTATTCCTTATTCATCGGGGTGGTGCCAGCTGAGAATCCGGTCTTGGCCATTGTGGTGATTGTGGACGAGCCTAAAGGGGCCATCTATGGGGGGACCGTGGCAGCGCCTATTTTCCGGGAAATTGCTGGCCAAGCCATGCGGTTTTTGGGCTATTATCCTGAACCGCAGGCTCCCTCGCCCACTGATACGCTCCAGGTGAAAAAGAATCAACCGGCCGCCGGACCGCCAGCACCAGCGGTTGAGCCAGCAAAGCCTTTGCCCTCGGGTCCGGCTGTCGCCACTATGGTGCCCACCGCCAAGCCAGCCGGGCCGTTGCGGCAGATGCCGGACTTAAAAGGCAAAAACATCCGGGAGGTTATTGCCATTCTCAATCAGGCCGGTATACGCTGTCAGGTGGAAGGCCGGGGTTTGGCCTACGAGCAGAAACCGGAACCGGGCGCGCCGTTGCCGGCCAATAATCAATGTCTTGTGCGCTTTAAACCTCAATGAGAAAGGAGGCCAGGACGACTCCGACCCATGGGCTTGCAAAGAGGTGAGAGTTTGGATAGGTTATAAGAATCAACTCCCCGCTCACCCTTTTCCTAATAGACCTGATGCTGGCCGAACGGGCAGGATGTCGGCGATTACAGAGCGCAGAGGTTAGTAGCAAACCGCTGGCCATCACTGTATTCGCCGTTTTTTTACCATGATCCACAGACCAGAGAAAATTTGAGGAGCCCAGGTGCCAAGGCAAGATCACCGTTCCCCTAAATCCCTGCAGCAGTTGCTGGACGGGCTACCCATCCTACAGGTGGTAGGAGACCCTGCCATCCCCGTCAGCGGCTTGGCCTACCATTCGCAGCGGGTTGCACCGGGTGATGCCTTTGTGGCCATGAAAGGCCTGCAGACCGATGGCCATCGCTTCCTGGACATGGCTGTGGAGAGGGGGGCCAAGGTGTTGGTGGTGGAAGACGAAGTTGTGCCCCGGCCAGGAGTGGTCGTGGTGCGGACCCCGGACACCCGCCTGGCCTTAGCGCACATGGCTGCCGCCTTTACCGGCCATCCCTCCCAGGAATTGACCCTGATCGGTCTGACGGGGACCAACGGCAAGACCACGACGTCCTATCTCTTGGAGGCGGTGTGGCGGGCCAGTGGCGCGGCGGTGGGGGTGATCGGCACCGTCAATTGTCGCTTCGGGGGGCAGGTCCGGCCGTCGCCGGTGACGACCCCCGAATCCCTGGATCTGCAGACCCTGTTGCGGGACATGCGAGAGGCTGCAGTCACCTGTGCTATTATGGAAGTTTCGTCCCACGCCCTGGACCTGAAGCGGGTGGATGCCAATCGGTTTGCCGCGGCCGTGTTTACCAATCTGTCGCAGGATCATCTGGATTACCATCGAGATATGGAAGCGTATTTTGCTGCCAAGAGCCGCCTATTCAGAGAGTTATTGGCAGGCAGTGAGTATGAGGGCCTCGCTGTCCTGAATGCTGATGATCCGTATGGTCAGAGGCTGCGGCGTCTATGCTCCACCCCCGTCTTGACCTACGGTCTGGAGCGGCGGGCAGATGTCCGCCCGGAGCGGTATACCCTGGCCCACGACGGCATCCGGGCCAAGGTGGCCACTCCCTTGGGGACGTGGGAGATCACCTCACCCCTGTTGGGGCAATATAATCTGGCCAATATTCTGGCGGCCGTGGCCACGGCCTTGGGGTTGGGCGTGGCACCGGAACATATTGTTACCGGTCTGGCCTCGCTCACCGGCGTGGACGGTCGGCTGGAACCGGTGATGGTGCCGGGTCAGCCCCTCGTCTTGGTGGATTATGCCCATACCCCGGATGCCTTGCAGCAAGTCTTGAAGGCCCTGAGGGTCTTGCCTTTTGCGCGGATTATCACGGTCTTCGGCTGCGGCGGCGACCGGGACCGCACCAAGCGTCCCCTCATGGGCCAGGCGGCTGCCCAGGGCAGTGATCTGGTCCTTGTGACCAGCGATAATCCCCGCACCGAAAACCCCCTGGCCATCATTGCCCAAATTGAAGATGGCTTGCGGGAATTGGGCTGGCCATACCTCGATGCGCCAGAGCTGGCCATAACGGAGCGTGGTTACCTGGTGATTCCCGACCGTCGGCAGGCCATCCGCACTGCCGTGGACCTGGCCAACCCTGGGGAGGTGATCCTTTTGGCTGGCAAAGGGCATGAAACCTATCAGATTATCGGAAATGAACGGCACCACTTCGATGACCGGGAAGAAGCGCGCCTAGCCTTGCAGCAACGGGCCAGGCGTCAGGCTGCAGAGGCCACCTTGAGCCAGCAGTTAGCCGGGGGAAGCAAGACATGACGGCCCATTTTTCCCTGCAAGAAATAGTCCAGGCCACCGGCGGGGTGCTTCGCCAGGGGCGGGCCAGCGACCGATATGTGGGGTTGACCACTGATTCCCGGACGGCCCAAACCGGACAGATCTTTCTGCCGCTGCCCGGGGAAAGATTTGATGGCCATGACTTCATCCCAGGAGCCTTGCGGCGAGGGGTAGGGGCCGTGATCGCCAGCCATACCTGGACCAATCGCCATAGCCACATGCTCCCGCCGGCCGTGGGACTGGTAGCCGTGTCAGATACCCTGCGAGCTCTGGGCGATCTGGCTGCCTCCTGGCGCCGGAAGTTTGCTGGACCCCTTGTGGCCATCACCGGCAGTTGCGGCAAGACCACCACCAAAGAGATGATTGCCCACGTCCTGGGAAGCCGATATCGGGTGTTAAAAAATGAGATGAATCTCAATAACCTAATCGGCATGCCCCAGACTTTACTGGGATTATCCCCCGCATATGACGTGGCTGTGGTGGAATGCGGCATGAACCGGTTCGGCGAAATCCGCCGCTTGGCACAGATCGCCCAACCGGATATCGCTGTCCTGACCAATGTCTATCCTGCCCATCTGGAAGGGGTGGGCAGTTTGGCAGGAGTGACCCAGGCCAAGACGGAGATGTTGGAGGGACTCAAGACCGGAGGAAGGCTGATTTATAATTATGATGACCTGCAGCTGCGTCAGGCGGTGCGCCGCTATACCGGCCCGACCACGCGGTTTGGCTTTTCTCCCGCTGCTGAAGTCCGGGCCTTGGCTGTAGCCACGGACGGTCTGTCGGCGCAAAAGATCACCATGGGTTACCGGCACCAGACCTGGGAAGTGCAGCTGCAACTGCCGGGTCCCCATCAGGTCATTAACGCCTTGGCAGCCACAGCGGTCGGCCTCAGTCTAGGTTTCCAGCCGGCGGAGACGGCCGCGGCCTTGGCAACCTTCCGGAGTCTGGACAAACGCTCCCAAGTAGAGGAACACGCCTGCGGGTTGGTGATTTACAACGATTGCTATAACGCCAATCCGGGATCCATGAGCATGGCCCTCAAAACCTTAGCGGCCTTGCCCCGCCAAGGGCGTATCCTGGCTGCCCTGGGCGATATGCTGGAGTTGGGGGCAGCCACGCTCCAAGCCCACCGGGAAGTAGGAGCCCTGGCGGCCCAATTAGGGATTGACCTCCTGGTGCTTTATGGTAATTATAAAAATTTTGTCCGAGAGGGCGCCTTGGCCGCAGGCCTGCCTGCGCATAGCGTAGTCATGGTCTCCAGCCATGCCGAGGGGGCTCGTTGTATCAGAGAATTCTGCCAACCCGGGGATGTTTTGTTGGTCAAAGGCTCCAGGGGGGCCCGCATGGAGAAATTACTGCAATGCCTTGAAATGTGACCTTTGGCCAGGCGCTTGGTAGAGAAGTTTAAGAGAGACTTGAATATTCGGTAAGCAACTACCCAGGAAAACCTAAACCTTGGCCAGGGGAGAGCAGCAGCTTCGGGGCAACCAGAGATCACACAGGAATAAGAAAACGTGCTTTATCATTTGTTCTATCCTTTAAAAACGGTTTTCGGCGGATTCAATGTCTTCCGGTATATTACCTTCCGGTCGATCTACGCCATCCTGACGGCGTTGATCATTTGTTTTCTGGTGGGACCGTGGGTGATCCGCCAATTGCAGAAGTATCAGATCGGCCAATATATCCGGGAAGACGGCCCGGCCTCGCATTTTAGTAAAGCCGGGACCCCCACCATGGGCGGCATACTCATCATCGGTGCCACTCTCTTTTCCACCTTGTTGTGGGCTGATCTGACCAACCCGTATATTTGGCTGCTGATCTTTGTGACCGTGGGCTTCGGCGCCATCGGTTTTTTGGATGACTACTTGAAGCTCATCAAGAAGCATAACCGCGGCCTGTCTGGCCGGGGCAAGCTGGTGGGTCAGATTGTGGTGGCGGGGATAGTGGCCGGTTGGTTGTACTCTTTCCCCTCTTTTGATACCACCCTGACCATCCCGTTTTTTAAGGAGTTGCAACCCAATCTGGGTTTAGGCTTCATCCCGGTGGCCATTTTCATCATTGTCGGCGCGGCCAATGCTGTCAATCTAACAGACGGCCTTGACGGCCTGGCCATCGGACCGGTAACCATTGCCGCGGCCTTTTTTATGATCTTTGCCTACCTAAGCGGGAATATCAAGATCGCCGAATACCTCCAGATCCCCTATGTCCGGGGGGCCGGAGAATTGGCGATCTTCTGTGGGGCCTTGGTGGGCGCCGGCATGGGCTTCCTGTGGTATAATTCCTATCCCGCCCAGGTCTTCATGGGGGATGTGGGGGCTCTGGCTCTGGGCGGGATTTTAGGGACCGTGGCCATTGCCACCAAACAGGAAATCCTCCTGGCCTTGGTGGGCGGCATCTTCGTCGTGGAAGCCCTCTCCGTCATCATCCAGGTAACCTTTTTTAAGGTTACCAATGGCCGGCGCATTTTCCGCATGGCGCCGATTCACCATCATTATGAGTTGAAAGGGTGGCCGGAGCCCAAAGTCATAGTCCGTTTCTGGATTCTGGCCCTGATTCTCGGATTGTTGGCCTTGAGTACGCTCAAGCTGCGTTAAGGTGGTCGCCGTTGCTGGACTTAGCAGGCAAGAGATGTCTCGTGGTGGGATTGGGGAAAACGGGTGTGGCCCTGTGCCGTTTCCTGACGGCACAGGGGGCCCGGGTAGCTGCCACTGACAGCAGTCCCGCCACCGCCCTGGGGCCGGCCCTCAGCGCCCTCGCTGAGCTGCGGCTCGACGTTGAGGTCGGGGTGACCAAGCCGACGCAATATCTGGCGTACGATCTCATTGTCCTTAGTCCCGGCGTGCCGCCGGAGCTGCCTTGGTTGGTAGAGGCTGGGGCCAAAGGTATCCAGGTAGTGGGCGATCTGGAAATCGCTTGCCATTTCTTCCACTTGCCGGTGATTGCCATCAGCGGCACCAACGGTAAAACCACGACCACGACCCTGGTGGGGGAACTGCTCCGGGCTTCGGGGCGACGGCCGCTGGTGGGCGGCAATATCGGCACACCGCTGGTAGAAATGGTGGCCGGCCAAGCCTCGGCCGACTGCCTGGTCCTGGAGATCAGCAGCTTCCAATTGGACACCGCGCCGTCCTTTCATGCCCAGGCCGCGGCCCTGTTGAACATTACCGCCGACCACCTGGATCGCTATCCAGACTTGGCGGCTTATACTCTGTCCAAAGCCGGACTATTCCGCCACCAGACCCAGGCCGACCTTGCTGTCCTGAACGCCGATGATCCGCTCGTGGCCGGTTTGGGCAACGCCCTGGCCAGCCAGGTCTATTACTTTTCCCGTCAGCAGCCCCAGCGCCTGGGAGGGTGGTTGGCCGACAACGCCCTCCATCTCCGGTTGGCCAACGGTTTGACTTTTGACCTGCCTCTAAGCCACATCCGGCTCCAGGAAGGCCATAATTTAGAGAATATCTTGGCCGCCCTCCTCCTGGCCCTGCCCATGGGCGCTACACCCGAGGCCTGCGCCGCCGTGTTGGCTCGTTTCCAGGGATTGCCCCATCGCCTCGAGTGGGTCGCCACAGTGGGGGGGGTGGATTTCTACGACGACTCCAAGGGAACCAACGTGGGGGCGGTGGTACGGGCCTTGGAACACTTTGACCGCCCCGTGGTCCTGATTGCCGGCGGGCGGGACAAAGGCGGGGATTACGCCCCCCTTCTCCCCCAGGTGCGTCAAAAAGTGCGGCAGGCGGTCTTATTGGGGGAGGCCAAGGAAGCCCTGGCGGCCGCGTTCAATGGGTTAGTACCCATCAGCTTGGCAGCCGATATGGCGGAGGCTGTCCGGTTGGCCTATGGTGCGGCCCAACCGGGGGATGTGGTCCTGCTCTCTCCTGCCTGTTCCAGTTTTGATATGTTCCGGGATTATGCCGAACGAGGCCAAGTCTTCCAACACGCAGTCCAGGAGTTACGCCATGGCTGAGAACGCTGCCACTGCCCCGGCTCCGGAGTATGACCATTTCCTGATGTTGGCCGCTCTGCTGTTGTTGGGGATCGGCCTCATGATGGTATTCAGTGCCAGCGGGGTGGTCGCCTGGGACCGCTACCAAGATTCGGCCTATTTCCTGAAAAAACAGCTCCTGTTCGCTGCCCTGGGCGTGGCCCTGATGCTATTCGTCCG
>CAZARS010000031.1:5724-25067 GCA_964487625.1 uncultured Desulfobacca sp. | reverse complement strand
ACAAGATGAGATGGATATAAGAGATATCAAGGCGCCATCAACCTTATGCAAAAACGTTCCCGGACGGTAATGATTTTTTTAGAAATTTCTTGTTGTGGCTGGTCCTCCGGGCCTCTGCGCCGACATCTTTTCCCTGGCATTCTCGGACGGTTTGCCATAAGCTCAGGGAGCAGCATGGCTGAGCTTGCCCGGCCGACAAGCAGTCTTAATGAATTCAACATGTTATATGACATAATCCTTGCCTTTGGGTCTTGACAACCCCCAGAGCCATTCTTACGTTACAGGTAATTCATGAAAATCGGGAAAGAGCCGTACCAGGGCGCTATGTTGGGAGAGCGGGAATCTCGGGTCCTGAATACCATCATCGGGCAGTATATTAATACGGGGGAGCCAGTGGGTTCCCGGACAGTGGCCAAATTTTCCGGGCTGCAGCTCAGCCCGGCCACTATCCGGAATATCATGCTGGACCTGGAAGAGATGGGCCTCCTCCGCCAACCCCATCATTCGGCCGGGCGGGTGCCTACGCCCAAAGGCTTTCGCTATTATGTGGACCACCTCTTGGCCAGCCCGCATCTCCATGCGAATGTCAGGCGGCGCATCGAGGGAGGTTTTACCCCACCCGCCGAGGAAATTAATGACCTGATCCGCCAGGCTTCCCGGGTGTTGTCCCAGGTTTCGGGACATCCAGCCTTGGTCCGGGCGCCCCGTCAAGCCATTAGCCTGATCCGCCACATTCAATTTATCCATATCGGCGGCGACCAGATCCTGACGGTTTTGGTCTCTTCGGATGGTGTGGTGCAAAACCGCTTCATCAAAACTGCCGAGCCCTTCAGCCAGGAGCAACTGGACAAGTTCAGCAGATATCTGAATGAGTTACTCAAGAATCTCTCCCTGGTGGAGGCCCGGCAGCTGGTCCTGTCCGAACTGGCCGCGGAAAAAGCCCTCTTTGATCTGATGGTCTCGCAGTCATTGCGCCTGATGTATAAGGCCCTCGAGGCAGATGGGGATGAAGAGCTCTATGTGGAAGGGGCCAGCCATATTCTGGATTACCCCGAGTTCGCTGATATTGATAAAATCCGGGCCCTGTTGCGGGCTTTCGAAGAAAAACAACAACTGATTAAATTGTTGGACCAGAGCTTGGCCTGCGCCGGCGTCAAGATTTTCATTAGTCCCGAAACACCTTTTCCCGAGGTGGAATGGAGTCTGGTGGCCTCAAACTTCCAGCGGGATCAGGAACCGGTCGGCACCCTGGGGATTATCGGGCCGATGCGGATGAATTACGGCAAGGTCATCCCCCTGGTGGAGTTTACCGCCAATCTCATGAGCGGCATCCTGGCCACGTGGTCCAAGCTGGACCGGTAAGACCGCCTCTCTGGCCGGGGTGGGCGAGGGGCAAGGCCTGGCCTCGGTATCTGCGGTCTAGAGGCGTAAACCCAGGGTGAGGGCTCGGGGCAACCGGCGGTTAGCAGCAATCTTGGCAGACTGCTAAATCTGCTCAGCTTGCTGGTCCGAGGCTAATACATCTAAGGAGAATGAGATTATGGGTCTGTCCTCGCCAGATGACAAACAACCGACTGAAACGACAGCGACTAGACCAGCGGCGGCGGAGGTTGAACTGGCGGCCACCGAAGAATGCGATCCCGAGGCCTTAGTACGCCAACTGGCCGAGCAAGAGGCGGAAATCCGGGATTTGCGCGACAAGCAGGACCAGCTCCTGCGCGTTGTCGCTGACGTGGAGAATTTCCGCAAACGCTTGGAAAAAGAGCGGGCTGATCTTAGGGATTTTGCCAACGAAGCCTTGTTGAAAGAGCTTTTGCCGGTGCTGGACAACCTGGAATTGGCCCTCAATCATGGCCGGGAGCAGGAAGCCTGTGCCGCCTTGGTCGCCGGGGTGGAAAATGTCTTGAAAGGCTTCCGTCAGGCCATCGCCAAGTTCGGCGTCACGCCCATCGAGGCCCTGGGCCAGAAATTTGATCCCAATTTTCATAATGCCGTGATGCAGCAAGAAGATGCGACGGTCGAGGATCAGACCGTCGTTCAGGAACTCCAAAAAGGCTATATGTTGAAAAATCGCTTGCTGCGTCCGGCCATGGTGGTGGTAGCCCGCAATCCGCAAGGCCAAAACACCGCCACCTAACTCAAACGCGACAAACCACACGACATGGTGTCAGGAGGAATTTATACATGGGAAAAGTCATCGGTATTGATCTGGGCACCACCAACTCCGTGGTGGCCATCATGGAAGGCGGGGAGCCCAAAGTTATCCCCAATGCCGAGGGGGGGCGGACCACTCCGTCGGTGGTAGCCTTCACTGACAGTGGGGAACGGCTGGTGGGGCAGATTGCCAAACGCCAGGCTGTCACCAACCCGCAGAATACTATCTTTTCGGTCAAACGCCTCATCGGCCGGAAATATTCTGATCCGGAAGTCCAACGGGATCTGACCATTTTGCCCTATAAAATCGTCCAGGCGGAAAACGGCGACGCCCATGTGGAGATTCGCGGCCGGGTCTATAGCCCGGCGGAAATCTCCTCCATGATCCTGCTGAAGATGAAACAGACCGCAGAAGAATATCTGGGCGAAAAGGTTACCGAAGCCGTGATCACCGTGCCGGCCTATTTTAATGACTCCCAGCGGCAGGCCACCAAGGATGCCGGCCGTATTGCTGGTCTCAATGTCCTGCGCATTATCAACGAACCTACGGCCGCCTCCCTGGCCTATGGTCTGGATAAGAAGAAGGACGAAAAAATTGCGGTCTTTGACTTGGGCGGCGGCACCTTCGATATCTCCATTCTGGAGATCGGCGAAGGCGTCTTCGAGGTCAAGTCCACCAACGGCGATACCCATCTGGGCGGCGATGACTTTGATCAACGCCTCATCGACTATCTGGCCGATGAGTTCAAGAAAGACCAAGGCATTGATCTGCGCAACGACCGGATGGCCCTGCAGCGGCTCAAAGAAGCGGCGGAAAAGGCCAAAATGGAGCTGTCCACCTCTCTGGAGACCGAGGTCAACCTACCGTTTATTACCGCCGATGCCTCTGGGCCCAAGCACCTGCTCATTAAGCTAACCCGGGCCAAGCTGGAGGCCCTGGTGGACGACCTCATCCAGAAACTGGAGGGTCCCTGCCGCACGGCCATGAAGGATGCCAACATCACCCCCCAAGACATTGACGAAGTCATCTTGGTGGGCGGCATGACCCGGATGCCCAAAGTCCAGGAAAAGGTCAAAGAAATTTTCGGCAAAGAGCCCCATAAAGGCGTCAACCCCGATGAGGTGGTGGCCATTGGTGCGGCCATCCAGGCCGGGGTCCTCAAGGGCGATGTCAAAGACGTGCTGCTCCTGGATGTCACCCCCTTGTCCCTGGGGATCGAGACGTTGGGCGGGGTCTTCACCAAACTCATCGAAAAGAATACCACCATCCCCACTAAACGCAGCCAGATCTTCTCCACTGCGGCTGACAACCAACCGGCAGTGAGCATCCATGTGCTGCAGGGTGAACGGGAAATGGCCGCAGATAACAAGACGCTGGGCCGTTTTGAACTGGTGGGCATTCCGCCGGCCCCCCGGGGCGTGCCGCAGATTGAGGTGACCTTCGACATCGACGCCAACGGCATCGTCAATGTCTCGGCCAAGGACCTGGGCACCGGTCGGGAACAGTCCATCCGCATCACCGCTTCCAGCGGTCTGACCGAAGAAGAGATTAAGAGACTCATCAAGGACGCGGAATTGCACGCGGCCGAAGACAAGCGGCGCCGGGAATTGGCCGAAACCCGCAACCACGCTGATTCTTTGATCTACCAGACGGAAAAGACCTTAAACGAACTGGGCGATAAAGTAGACGGCGCCACCAAGGCCAACATCACTGATCATATCGACCGGCTTAAAAAGGCCATGGAAGGCGATGACATCAACGCCATTAAACAGGCCAGCGAGGCCCTCATGAAAGCCTCCCATAAACTGGCCGAGACCATGTATGCCCAAACGGCCGGGGCGGGCGCCGGCGCCGGTGCCGCCGGGGCCCAGCAGGCCCAACAGAAAAAGGGCGACGATGATGTGGTGGAAGCCGAGTTCGAGGAAGTAAAATAAAGAAGATTTAAGCAAAAAGGCGGGAAGGTAACTTCCCGCCTTTTTACGTAGGTTGGGTGACACCACTTAGAATCGCCGTGACCCCCTGGCAGGTTTAGGGCACCCTTCTCAGCCAGGGGTGCACCTTACCAGAGCCAATACGGCACCGGGCGGCAGGGCCCCCAGTAATAATGGACCGGGATACCAGAGCCATGAGGCCCGGGAAAAACCCAGGGCTCGGGTGGTGGGAGGGGCCAGAGTTTGATCTCCTGCCCCTGTACCAGGACATAGCGGTAATCCATGTCCTGCAATTTCCGCACCTCACTCCCTAATACGGCCCCGGCCACCGTGATCTTGCGATCCTGGCGAAATACTAAGGGATCAAGAAACCGGTCCGTTTTCACCAGGAAACGCCCCTGAGAAATATCGGTGGTTTGGGGTTCCTGAAAATAATCCAACGGCCTCTGCACCACCTCCACTTCGGTCCCGTCGCTCTTGGAGGTAACCTGGGCAATGGTGCCGCCCAAGATGACAATGCGGCCTTGATAGGCCTCTGGATTGGTGTGCAGCGCCGCAAAACTAACGGCTGGCTCGGCCTGTTGCCGCAATTGCTTAGAAATGGCCGGGGCACAGGCGGAGCTGACCAGAAGCACAAAGAGCATGCTTAAGCCGACGAGCAGCTTGAGCCGCTCCTGTTGTCTCTCGTCTCGTGCCATTACATAGCTCCCTTGTCTGCCGAGGTCTAGCCTCTCTTCCTACTCGTGCATCGGCAATTTTGCCTTATTCTTTAAAAACCAATCTCTTTCTAAGATAAGACGTCAATAGATATTTGACAAAAAAATCAGAAAAAATTGTCAACCAATTCACCTTGTCAAAGTTGACAATCCTGGTAAGATAGATAAGCGAGCTAGGGCAAACCGCATCAGCGCGTGGTCAAGCCAAGGTGAAAGGATAAAAAGCCCCGCAAGGGCATCTTGATAGCAGAAGCGCAAGGCGTCAGCCGGATAATGGGGCCGCGGCCATCCAGCCCCTGGCCTCTCATTGCTGTTTTTTGAGCCGATAAGCCCGGGGGACGCTAACTTACATTTTTTCCAAGGATACCTCGTGCAGTTAACCGATTGGCAGGAGATCTTTCGCCTCGATTTCACTGACCTGTGGCCTTATCTGGCCCAGGCCAGCCGCCGGCGGGAGGCCCGGAGCGGCTCCGGCATCTCCCTGTGTGTCATTATCAATGCCAAATCCGGGCATTGTCCCCAGGATTGTGCCTTTTGTGCCCAATCCCGGCGGTCCACCGCCCCCATCCAGAAATATCCTCTCCTCAGCCAGGAGGAGATGGTGGCCGCAGCCCAACAGGCGGCGGCGAAGGGGGCAGCTCGGTTCAGTATTGTCACGTCTGGCCGAGGGGTTATGAGCCCAAGGGAACAGTCGACCATCCTGGCCACGGTAGCCGAGATCCGCCGCACCACCTCCCTCAAGGTCTGCGTTTCCCTGGGGATCGTCAGTGGGGATTTTCTCCGGGCGCTGGCCGACGAGGGGGTGCATCGCTACCACCACAACCTGGAGACGGCTGCTTCCTTTTTCCCGCAGATTACCACGGCCCATACCTATGAAGAGCGGCTGGCCACCATCCGCCAGGCTCAAGCCGCCGGACTGGCTGTCTGCGTGGGGGGGATTTTCGGTCTAGGGGAGAGTGTGGCCCAACGCTATGAGATGGCCCAGACCCTGAAGGAATTGGACGTGGCTTCCATCCCCCTGAATTTTCTGCAGCCCATCCCCGGCACACCTTTGGCAGAGCGGCCCCTCTTGCGCCCTTTGGAGGCCCTGCAGATCATTCTGGCCTTCCGCCTGTTCTTCCCAGAGAAGCGGCTCATCATCGCCGGTGGCCGGTTAGGGGCGTTGCGCTCTCTGGCTCCCCTCATGTTTGCGGCCGGCGCCGACGCCCTCATGACCGGTGATTACCTGACCACCAAAGGCCAACTGCCCGACCAGGACCTGCAGATGCTTCAGGACCTGAACCTGCAGGCAGTGCAGGAGGACTGATGCCCAAGAGTTTGCCGCCTCTTCCGTCTACTCCGGGCGTTTTTGTCACCGGCACCGATACAGATGTGGGCAAAAGTGTGATTGCTGCTGGTCTGACCGCCGCTCTGCGGGCAGCTGGCGTCCCGGCGGTCTATTTTAAAGCGGTGCAGAGCGGCTGCCCGGAGGAACATGGCCAACTCATCGCCACCGACGCCCGTTTGGCCCAAGCCATGGCTGGGCTAGACGAGCCTCTATCCCTGCTAACGCCCGTGACCCTGAAACTGCCGCTGGCCCCGGCGGTGGCTGCGGCCCAAGCCGGAGTGCAGGTAGACCTGGAGGTCATCGCTCAGGCCTACCGGGATCTGGCCAGCCGCTATACGTTTATGGTTGTTGAAGGAGCCGGGGGCCTCTATGTGCCCCTGGTGGATAACTCCTTCCTGGTCCTGGACTTGGCCCGCTGGCTCAACCTGCCGGTCCTGGTGGTGGCCCGATCCGGCCTGGGCACCATCAACCACACGGTCATGACCGTGAAAACTCTGGAGCAGGCTGGCTTGCCAGTGGTGGGCATTATCCTGAACCAATATCCCGCACAGCCCAATCTGGCGGCCCGGACCAACCCCGGGGTCATTGAGGCCATCTGTGGTCGCCCCATCCTGGCCAAAATACCGGTCATCCCCGAGCTGGACCATGAGGCAGGTCGCCAGGTCTTGGTGACGGCCTTGCAGCCGGTGGTGGCGCACCTGTTGGGCAAGACCTCTGGTGAACGCCCAGCGGGCTCCACAGGCTAACGGCCTCTTGAAGCCATACCATTGCCCTTATGGTGGCGCTTTTGCTTTGGGGGGCTATTCTCTGATTATTTGAACCTGGACTGGGGGCAAGCCGGCAACCAGGTACGAGTCCCAGCGGACTGCGACGATAAGTTATCCACGACCCTAGATACTTAAAGCCCATGCGCTCCCTTGACGCCTTTCTGACCCGCGAACTGGAGGAACTGGAGAGCCAACATCTGCGCCGGCGGCTGCAGGTGGTGGAGGCCAATCTCCCCGGGGGCCGAGTCCAAGTGGACGGGCAGATTTTCCTCAACCTCTCCTCCAACGATTATCTGGGGTTGGCCATCGATCCCCGTCTGGTGGCCGCGGCTCAGGAGGCGGCAGCCCGTTGGGGCGCGGGCAGCACCGCCTCCCGCCTCATCGTCGGGACCTTGGCCTTGCACCAAGAAGTAGAAGAGGCCGTGGCCGCCTTCAAAGGCACTCCTCGGGCTGTCCTGTTTAACACCGGGTATATGGCCAACGTGGGTGTGATTGCGGGCCTCATGGGTAAAGGCGATGTGATCCTGTCTGACAAGTTGAACCATGCCAGTATCGTGGACGGCCAACGCCTGGCTGAGGCGACGTATTATCGCTATCCCCACAACGATCTGGAGCGCCTGGAGACCCTCCTGAAAAAACTGGCGGCGCCGCGCCGGGTCCTCATTGTCACCGACAGCGTCTTTTCCGTGGATGGCGATGCGGCGCCGTTGCGGGAGCTCGTGGCCCTGAAGGAGCGGTATGGCGCCTGGCTGATGATTGACGAGGCTCATGCCACCGGCGTTTTCGGGGCCAAGGGGGCGGGGCTGGCCGAGGCTCTGGGGCTCACTGAGGCCATTGACATCCACATGGGCACCTTTTCCAAGGCCTTGGGCAGCTTCGGGGCTTATGTAGCCGGGTCTGGCCCCCTCATTGAGATGCTCCACAACAAGGCCCGCTCCTTCATTTTTTCCACGGCTCTGCCACCGCCGGTCCTCGGGGCCATACAGGCGGCTTTAGAGATCGTGCTACGGGAACTGGAGCGCCGCCAATATCTCCTGGCCCAAGCCGCCCGCTTCCGGCAGCGGTTACAGGCGGGTGGGCTGGATACCTTGGCCAGCAACACTCAGATCATTCCGGTGTTGGTGGGTGATAATGCTCGGGCCCTGCAGTTCGCCGCGGCTCTGCGCCAAGCAGGGCTGATGGTGGTGGCCATCCGGCCGCCCACCGTCCCGCCCGGCCGGGCTCGGCTGCGTTTTTCCCTATCCGCGGCCCACTCCGAGGCAGAATTGGCCCGGGCTGCCGAGGTCATTGTGAGGGTCGGCCAAGCCATGGGCCTGGGGGCTTAGCTTCCTGCTCGTGGGGAGAGGTGCACGGCCAGCGTGAGCACCCCTGCAATAAGCAGAAATTGATGGACTGGAGAGGCTCCCTTGCCGGGGGCCCAGGTTGGCCAGCTAATGTGAAAAGTTTTAATCGCGGCTCTCCCTCAGAAGGACGGCCGGTGGCATGTGGCGATAAATTCGCCATGCGCCATGCTGGCAGCAAAAACATTACTGGCCATTCCTGACTCGACTTATGAAACAGCTTATCCTCCTGCATGGCTGGGCGGCGGACCGCCGCATCTGGAGCCAGCAATACCCCTTGGAACAAGGTCAGATCCGGCTCTGGACACCTGATCTGGCGCAATGGCAGGCCGACTGGCTCATGACATATCTCCAGCAGGTGGAGCCAGCCCAAACCATCCTGGTGGGCTGGTCCCTGGGGGGAATGCTGGCTCTCGAGGCCTGCGCCCGAGGTTTTCGGCCCCGGGCCTTGGTGCTCATCGCCGCCTGCGCCAGTTTCTGCCGCCGCCCCGACTTCGCCCTGGGCTGGCCTGCTGCGGTGGTGCGGGGTATGCGCCAACGCCTCAAGGCGCAACCGGATCAGGTGGTGCAGGATTTTTACAGACGACTTCTGGCTCCCGGGGAGCAGGACTGGCAGGAGCCGTTGGCGGCCCTCTTGCCCAGAAGCCAGGATCCCCTTTGGCTGGCCACCGGTTTGGCTTATCTCCAACACGCCGACCTGCGCCCCCAGTTGGGCCAGGTCGCAGCCGGACAGATACTAATTGTTCATGGGGCGGCCGATCGCATCACGGAGGCGGCCCAGGCCTATTTTTTACAAGAAGAGCTCCCCGGCTCCCGTTTGCTCATGTTGCCCGATACTGGCCATGCTCCCATGGTCAGTCGCAGCCAGGCAGTAAATGGACTTTTGGCAGCGTTACTGGCCGATTAAAACAGCCGCAGCCGCGGCATGCCGCAAAAGGAAGGGAAATGGATCATATTCATGCAGCATATTGCCCCTCGCACCGGTTGACGCCGGTCACTCCCCCAGAGACCGTGGACAAGCAGCGTCTCCGTCATAACTTCGGGCGGCAGGCTGGCCGCTATGACCAACATGCTCTAGTCCAACGGCGTCTGGCCCAGGAATTGGTGGCCACTTTACAAGCCCTCCGGCAACCTTTTGGCCACATCCTGGAGATCGGCTGCGGCACCGGCTACCTTACCCAGCTGTTGCACCAAGCCTTTCCCGAGGCCCGGCTTACGGCCTTGGATCTGGCCCCCGCGGCCCTGCAGGCGGCCCAGGCCCGGTTAGCCGGTGCTAAGGGTATCCATTGGCTAGTGGCTGATGGAGAACAGGAGGTCCCGGGCGTTTTTGACCTCATGGTCAGCAGCTCCGTCTTCCAGTGGTTCAGCCAACCGGCCCAGGCCTGTCGCCGCTATTTTCAGCACCTCACAGCCGGGGGGGTGCTGGCCTTTGCCACCTTGGGGCCCAAGACCTTCCAGGAGCTGGGCTGTAGTTTCGCATCCGCCGGCCAACAAATGCCCGAATTAGCCATCCCAGCCATCCCGGCCCAACAGTTCGTCACCGGCCCGGCGTGGTCCGACTACCTTGAAGCTGCGGGGTTCCAGGAGGTCCGGCTGCGCCAGGAACAGTGGCTTGAGTTTCATCCTGATCTTTGGGCTTTCCTCAGAGCAGTGCGGGGCATGGGCGCCACTTCCACCCGTCCCCGGTTCCTGTCCCGGCGCCTCTTGGCAGCCATGGCGGAGGAATACCACCGCCGATTCCGGGCGCCCCAGGGCCTGCCGGTGACCTATGAAGTGCTATGGCTGCAAGGGCGGAAGCCCCCGGCGAGGGAGACCTAATGCCCACGCTCTTTACCATCGGCTTCTCCACCCACCGGTTGGAATCCCTCCCCTATGCCCAGGCCGAGATGGCCCAACACCAGGCCATTGTTTTGGAAGAGCCACCCTCTCCGGTGCTCCACCAGGTCCTGATGGGCCAGGCTGCAATTGAGGACTATTTACTTGAAATGGATGCGGAATTTCCAGAGTTCGGCCGCCAGCAGCTGGCCATCTTGCAGGAGCTGTGGGAGCAGGGCCACACCATCCTGCAAATAGAACCTTATCTGGAGAGATTAGTGGAAATCCATGAGCACTTCGCTCAGGAGGCCACTCCCGAGGAGGTGAGGCAACAAGAACAGCTGCGGGAGGTCTATGACCGGGAGCGGGAGGCCACGGCGGCTCTCCTCAAGTTTTATGAAGTGTCGTTGCAGGCGCCCTTTGCCGAGGTCGTGGCTGCGGTCCTGGAATTCGCCCGCCGGGATGCGGCCCGCTTCCGCTTGCGGGATGGGCTGCGGGCCCAAGCCTTGGCCGCCTTGGCGGGGCAGTTTGCCTCTGTCTATGTGGAGACCGGCCACATGCACCTATCCTTGCCGGGGGAATTACGCCGAGCCCTCCAGGGCCAGGGCAAGGTGAGACCGCGCTTCCTCCTGGGAGCCGTGGCCCGGCAGCGGACCAAGCGCCCCCGCATCTTCGGCCCGGGCGATGAATTGACCTTTGCGTACCTTTTTCGCCGTCCCATCTCGGCCGAGACAGAGCAGCTGCTGGCAGCCCGTAGCCTCATCTATATCAAAGTCTTGGGCAAAGATGAAGTGCCGGCCGAGGCCTCTCCCACCCCCCATTTGGATGAAGAATTACGGTTGAGCGCCCTGATGTGCCGGCTTTCCTATGAGGATTGCGAACAGCTCTATCCTTTCTTGAAACACGCCTCCCCCCCGCAGGCCAATGACATCCTGACGGCCTTCCTCAGAGAGACAAAATCAGGCGGGCTATCTGAAAATAGGTGAACACTCCTAAGACATCCACCATGGTGGAAATAAAAGGCGCTGAGACCACAGCCGGATCAATGCCCAACCGCACGAAGATCAGAGGCAAGAGGCCGCCGAAGAAGGTGGCCATGGTGGAGATGACCACTAAGCTCACCCCGACGGCCACAGCTACCGTCCAGTTGCCCTGAAGCCAATATGACCAGAAAATTACGATCAGCCCCAAAAAGCTCCCCAACATCAAGCCAATCCCCACTTCCCGGAGCAATACCAGGAAGGCGTTGCCGAAGGTTACTTCCTTCAGGGCCAACCCCCGGACAATGACCGTGGAGGTCTGGGAGCCGATGTTGCCGCCGCTGCCGATGAGCAGCGGCACAAAGGCGGCTAAGGCCACCACCGATTGCAACAGGGCATTCTGGTCCATGATGATGGAGCCGGTCATGGTATTGGTGAGGAGCAGCACCAAGAGCCACCCGACCCGGCGGGCCGCAATGCTGATCATATTGGCTTTGAAGTAACTCTGTTCCTGCACCGGCACTGCGCCCAACCGGTAGATATCTTCGGTGGTCTCTTCTTCCATGATGTCCATGATGTCGTCATGGGTAATGATCCCCACTAAACGGTCCTCCCGGTCCACCACCGGAATGGCGATGAGGTCATACTTGCTGATCTGGCGAGCCACCTCTTCCTGGTCGTCATCGGTATGAACCGAGACCACTTCCCGGAGCATGATGTCACCGATGCGGGTCTCGGGGTGGGCTAAAACCAAGTCCTTCAGGGAGACCATCCCCAGCAAGCGCCGCTGTTCATCAATGACATAGCAGTAATACACCGTCTCTTTATCCAGGCCGATGCGGCGGATTTTATCCAAAGCCTCGCTGACCCGCAGGTAGGTCTTAAAAGAAATATACTCCGGCGTCATGATGCGGCCGGCCGTATGCTCTTTATAGCCCAAGAGGAGGGAGGTGGCCTCCCGTTCCGCCGGGCTCAGCATCTTCAGAAGGCGCTTAGCCACTCGCGCCGGCAACTCGTCCAACAGGTTGGCCCGGTCGTCGGGAGACATATGCTCGATGAGGTCCCGGACCTGCTCATCCCGGAACGCGGCCAGGAGCTTCTGCTGATCCTCAAACTCCAGGTTCTCAAAGACCTCCACCGCCTTGGTCTTCTCCAGCAGGCGGAAGAATAAGGCATACTCCGAGGTGGGGAGGGAGGGCAACACCTCTGCCAGGTCTGTAGGGTTCTTCTGGCTCAGGAAGGCCTTCAGTTCATCCCAACGCTGTTGGGCCAGTAAGTCTTTTAAGGTTTTTGCCAACTGCTCCATAATCACCCCGGTATTGCCGAAGTTTTTTCCCTTCCCTATGATATAACGGTTTTCCTTCCCGGTGAAACTCATTAATTGTTAGATTATGGTTAGCGCCGGTGGCCGGGGCCAAGTGAGTCCAGAGCGCCTTGTCAGCAGTCATAAGCATAGGAATGGAGATGGCCTGCCCCAGCTAACCATGGCGATCAATCAGGCAATGTCGTATAGTAAAGAGAGCGGCGGCCGCGGCGCCACAGGAAAGGGCGAAGAAGCCAGGAGAGCACATGACCATCGTGGATGTCGATTATGCCCTGTTGCGGCGGGTGAGTAAAGGTGAGGCCGGGGCCTTGGCGGAGCTCATGCGGCGCCACCAGGACCGAGTCTACCGTCTGGCCCTGCGTCTCCTGCGCCAACCACAAGAGGCCGAGGATGCTACCCAAGAAGTCTTTTTGAAAGCCTACCAGCACGCCGGACGCTTCCAGCCCACCGGCTCGGTGGCTGCCTGGCTGAACCGCATCACTGCCAACCACTGCCTCAATCTCCTGCGGGCCCGCCGAACTCGCCGGGAGGTAGGGTGGGAGGACCTAGAGAAGGAAACCGGGGCCGAGGTCTCCTGGCCAGACCCCAGCGGTCTCGACCCCTTGGTCCACCTCAGCGGCCAGGAATGCGCCAGTCAGATCCAACAGGCTCTGGACGCTTTGCCCGAAAACCAACGCCAGGCCCTGGTCTTAAAGCGCTTCGGTGATTTCTCTTATCAAGAAATCGCCACCATGCTGGGGATCAGCCCCCAAGCTGTGGACGGCCTTATTAAGCGGGCCCGACAGAACCTCCGGCAGAAATTGGCTAGCTATTTAGAGGGATAGGTGTTGGTATGAGAGAAGGGCGGCTGGTCAACCAATAAATTATTGAGGCGTTCCCACTTGCAGCCAAGCTGCTGCGAACGCGGCTTCCCTGCGCCTCGGGAACCCATCAGCCATTAACCAGTGTCCAGCTGGAAACTGGCAAGATTGGGAAAAGAGTCTGCCCAAACCAAGGATATTTAGAGGTAACCGAAGAAAATGATTAATTATTTACCTCACCTCCACGTTCTCCCGGCGTGGCGGGGAGAGAGAGCACTGGATTTTCCGGATAAAGACTAACCAGAACCCGCCTTAGTGGAATTCCTCGTCCAGGTAGTCTAGGGTGGCCTTCTGGTGGCGGATGATGCGGCCCTTGACCATGAAGACCACCATCTCGCAGATATGCACGGCATGGTCGCCGATGCGCTCGAGGAACTTGGAAATCATAAAGGCCCGCATGATATTGTGCATGGTGTGCAAATCTTGCCCCTGCATGCGGTTGACGGATTCCCAAAGATAATTTTTATACAACTTATCAATGGCCTGATCCTGCCGAGCAGTCTGGAGGGCCAGGTCCACGTCCCATTCTATGAACGCCCGAAGGCTGCCAGCCAGGAGTTCCCGGGCCTTGGCGGCCATGGTGAGCTGGGGCGTCAGGTCCAGGCGGTTCTCCCCTGCGGCGATCAGGTCGAGGGCATAGTGGCTGATGTTGTTGGCCAGATCACCGATGCGCTCCAGGGTGGTGATGATCTTCATGGCCGTGGTAATGAAACGCAGATCCGTGGCTGCAGGTTGATACAGGGCAATGAGGGCCAAGCAAGTCTCGTCGATGTCTACTTCCAGGCTATTAATCTGATGATCTCCGGCGATGGTGGCCAGGGCCGGGCCTTCCTCCCAGGTCTCCAGACTGGCACAGGCTTGGGCAATGGCGTTGGTGACCATCTCTCCCAAGGTGAGGATCTTCTGGCGGAGACTGTGGAGCTCCTGCTCAAACTTGCGAACGGCGTGGGGCTGATACACGGGGCGGCTCACTCCTTGAGGCGGGATGATTATCTCCCTGAACTTTAACCATAACCTAATATAAAATTAATGTAAATTGAATAATCACCAGGCCCCTTCGAACTGACTATCATTTGGAAATATCTTGACAATCTACCCGAAGGGTTTAACATAGGGTCAAATTACCCAAGCAGCAACGGAGGAACGGCATAGCCGTTGGAAATCACCGAAAGCTAACACAGTCATTGTGAGAAGCTAATATATTCATGAGAAAATGCACATGTTAAATTAGCCGCTCCATAGCAAAGGAGGCTGTCAATGGCCAAGGAACATATCTTGGTAGTGGATGATGAAGAGGACATCCTCGAATTGGTCCGCTACAACCTCACCAAAGAAGGCTACCGGGTCAGCACCGTGACTTCCGGGGAAGAAGCCCTCAAGGCGGCCCGCACCAGTCAGCCGGATGTCATCCTCTTGGATCTCATGTTGCCCGGGGTGGATGGTTTGGAAGTCTGCCGTTTGTTGAAACAGGATGCCAAGACGCAGCACATCCCCGTGATCATGTTAAGTGCTAAAGGTGATGAAGCGGATGTGGTTACCGGCCTGGAGTTAGGGGCCGCCGATTATATCACTAAACCTTTCAGCCCCCGCATCCTGGTGGCTCGATTACGGGCTGTGCTGCGGCGGCGGGCCACGGAGGCGGTGTCCGATAGCGTGCCTCTGGCCATCCATGATCTGGTCATCCATCCCGGCCGCCATGAGGTCCTGGTCAAAGGCCAACCGGTGGACCTCACGGTCACGGAGTTCCGCCTCCTGCACATGTTGGCCCGCCGTCCCGGCTGGGTGTTCACCCGCTCCCAGATTGTTAACGGCGTGCACGGCGAAGATTACCCGGTCTCGGACCGTTCTGTGGACGTGCAGATCGTGGGTCTGAGGAAAAAACTGGGGGCCTGTGGTGATTATATCGAAACGGTGCGAGGGGTCGGTTACCGTTTTAAAGAATAAGGGCATGCGACGCAAGAAACTGATCTGGCAACTCTTTCCCCCTTTTCTCATCATAACTTTTATCTCTCTTTTGGCCACAACCATCTATGTCACCAAGCATTGGCGCCAGCTCTACCTGGAGCAAATTACCACCAATCTCCTGCGCTTGGCACGTCTGCAGGAATTCCAGGTCCGGGAGGCCCTGATCAAAGCAGAGCTTGCTCGTCTGCGGGCCATTACCCAACTATTTGGTGAGCAGGCCAAAGTTCGGTTCTCGGTGTTCCGGCCCGATGGCCTGACGTTGGCTGATTCGGAACATGATCCCGACACGATGGAGAACCATGCGGATCGCCCGGAAATCCGGCAGGCCCTACAGGGTCAGACAGGGATCGCCATCCGGCGCAGTTATACCTTGGATGAGCGGATGATCTACGTAGCCTTGCCTGTTTATGATGGCGGGCGGCTCGTAGGGATTATCCGGACGGCCCTGCCGGTCACCGATATCGATGCCAATCTCCAGGAGATTTATGTCAAAATCCTGGTGGGCGGTCTGGCCATCGTCTCACTGGCCGCAGGGTTTATCTTTTTTCTCACTCGGCGTCTGAGCCGTCCGTTGACGGCCATCAATCAAGGGGCTGAGCGGTTTGCCCGGGGCGATCTCAGCAGCAAGGTGCCCGTGCCCCAATCCGAGGAGTTGGCCAAGTTGGCGGAAGCCCTCAATAATATGGCAGCCCAGTTAGACGACCGCTTCCGTACCATCCTGCAGCAGCGCCAAGAGCAGGAGGCGGTGTTGGCCAGCATGGTGGAAGGGGTGGTAGCAGTGGACAATAATGATCGTCTCATCACCCTTAACAAGGCTGGAGCCCGCCTGCTGATGGTTAACCCAGAGGTCGCCAAGGGGCAGAGCCTGCAGGAGATTATCCGCAATAAAGACCTGCAGCAGTTTCTCCAGCAGGCCAGAGTTGCGGCCGCGCCCGTGGAGGGCGAGATTATCCTGAATGGTCTCAGCGAACGCTTCATACAGCTGCATGGCACAAGATTACTGGACTCCCACGGTCAGGCCATCGGTGCTCTGGTGGTAATGAATGATGTCACGGCCATGCGCCGCCTGGAGCGGGTCCGGCGGGATTTTGTGGCCAATGTTTCCCATGAATTGCGCACTCCCATTACCTCCATCAAAGGCTTCATCGAAACCCTGCAGGCCGGGGCCATCCACGAGCCGGACAACGCCATGCATTTTCTGCAGATCATTGCCCGCCAAGCTGACCGCTTGAATCAGATCATCGAAGACCTTCTCACTTTGTCCCGCATCGAGCAGGAGGAGGAGGCTGGCACCGTTACCTTGTCCCTGGAACCTCTTAAGCCTGTTCTCCAGGCGGCCATCCAGACCAGCGAGGTCAAGGCGGCCGCCAAACAGATTCACATTGTCTTGCAGTGTCCCGATGGTTTACAGGCCAACATTAATTCCCCGCTCTTGGAAGAGGCCGTGGTCAACCTCATTGACAACGCCGTGAAATATAGCCCGCCTCAGACCACCGTGACCATTGCCGTGGAGGAGGCACCGGAAAAAGTCATGATTCGGGTCCGAGATCAAGGCCGCGGCATCGCCATGGAGCACCTGCCCCGTCTCTTCGAGCGTTTCTACCGAGTCGATCCCAGCCGCAGCCGCCGGGTGGGTGGCACCGGTCTGGGTCTGGCCATCGTCAAACATATTGTCCAGGCCCATAACGGCTGGGCCACCGTGGACAGCACCTTGGGCCAAGGCAGCGTCTTTACTTTGCATCTGCCCTTGCAATCCTGAGTAGATGTTCTAAGATTATTCTAACAATTGACTTGTCTCTCCTGAATAATCCGGCATTAAGATAAACCAGGCATAAAAACTCGTAAAATATCTTGAGGAGGATGAGACACATGAGAAAACTGATCGGTCTGTTGGTGCTTATCGGCTGTTTCGTGGCAGCCGGAGCCGTCCAGGCCCAGGTGACCATCAACGGCGCCGGGGCCTCCTTCCCCTACCCGGTATACGGCAAATGGGCCCACAAATACCATGAACTTACCAAAGTGAAAGTTAACTACCAGTCCATCGGGTCGGGCGGCGGCATTGCACAAATTAAAGCCAAGACTGTGGACTTCGGTGCCTCTGATGACCCCTTGAAGCCGGAAGATTTGAAAAAAGACGGGTTGTTCCAATTCCCTACCCTCGTGGGGGGGGTCGTACCCATTATCAATATTCCCGGCATTGAGTCTGGCAAGCTGACCCTCTCACCTCAGGTACTGGCGGATATCTTCCTGGGGAAAATCAAGAACTGGAATGACCCCGCCATCGCCAAGTTAAATCCCGGTGTCAAGCTGCCTGATCTGGCCATCACCGTGGTGCACCGGGCCGACGGTTCCGGTACCACCTGGATTTTCACCAACTACCTGAGCAAAGTCTCTCCGGAGTGGAAGGAAAAAGTCGGGAATGCCAAAGCCGTCTCCTGGCCCACCGGCGTCGGCGCCAAGGGGAATGAAGGAGTGGCCAATAACGTCAAACAGGTGGCCGGGGCCATCGGTTACGTGGAATACGCCTACGCCACGATTAATAAGATTCCCTACACCAAATTAATCAACAAAGCCGGCAAGGCCGTCTCCCCCAGTTTGGAATCCTTCCAGGCCGCGGCGGTGGCCGCTGATTGGCAAAACGCCCCTGGCTTCTATATGGTCCTCACCGATCTGCCCGGCGACAACACCTGGCCCATCGTCGGCGCCACCTTTATCCTATTGCAGAAAGAAAATTTAGATGCCACGAAAATTAAAGAAACCCTGAAATTCTTTGACTGGGCCTTCAAGCACGGCGATGCCATTGCCAAGGAACTGCACTTTGTCACCATGCCGGACAATGTGGTAAAATTAATTCAGGAAGGCTGGAGCAAAGAAGTGAAATTTGCCGAACGGACGGGTCTAAAACAGATTTGGCCATAATTTTAATGACATATATTTCAAAAGGCAGCACAGGGGTGTTGGTTTGCCACGCCCCTGTGTGGTCTTCACTGGCGTCTTTAATTTTTTTGTGCTAAGGTGTATACAACAGTATGAGTTTTTGGGATTGGTGATATGCCTCAGGTCAAGGACCTCGTCGCCCCGACGTCGGCCCGCACGAGTTTTTTTCCCCATGCCGACGCCCTCTTTAAATGGCTGACCATAGCAGCCGCGGTGACGGTGCCCATTATCATCGTGGGCATCTTTTGGGAGCTCCTGTCCCTTTCCTGGTTGGCCCTGACCAAATTCGGCTGGCGGTTTTTTGTCACCGAGGTCTGGAATCCCGTGACCCAAGAATTCGGGGCAGCCAGCAGTATTTTCGGCACCGTCATGTCCACCCTCATTGCCATGATCCTGGCCGTGCCCATGAGCATTGTGATTGCCCTATTCCTCGTCGAATTGGCCCCGCCGATGGTCAGCAAGGTGGTGGGGAGCCTCATCGAATTATTGGCCGCTATCCCCAGTATCATTTATGGCATGTGGGGTCTGTTTGTCTTTGCGCCTTTTATGGCCAAATATGTGCAGCCATGGTTGGGAAATTATTTGGGTTTTTTACCCCTGTTTTCAGGGCCTCCCATGGGGATCGGGATGCTCACGGCAGGCATCATCCTGGCCTTCATGATCCTGCCGTTCATTACTTCCATCTGTCGGGATGTTTTTGCCTTGGTGCCGGCAGTGCTGAAAGAGTCGGGGTATGGGGTTGGGGCCACTACCTGGGAAGTAACCTATAAAATCACCATTCCCTATGGCATTGTCGGGGTGTTAGGGGGGATTTTCCTGGGCCTGGGTCGGGCCTTGGGGGAAACCATGGCCGTTACCTTTGTTATCGGCAACACCCACAAGATCTCCCTCTCTCTCTTTGCCCCCGGTAACAGCATTGCCTCAAGTCTGGCCAACGAATTTGCCGAGGCCACGGAACCCATCTATCTCAGTTCCTTGATCGCCCTGGGTCTAGTGCTCTTTATCTTCACTTTTCTGGTCCAAGTGATTTCGCAGATCATGCTGCGGCGCCTTTACCGGGGTTGGAGCATCAAGATATGAAGCCACGGCCAGCCACCGGCAGACGTATCCTCAATCTCGTGGTCAATATATTTGCCTCGATGGCGGCCAGCATGGGGATCATTGTCTTGCTGTGGATAACCATCATGTTGGCCTTTAAAGGCATCCCGGCCCTCAACCTGGACTTT